>JAIBCD010000032.1 GCA_019694335.1 Rhodospirillaceae bacterium
CGCCCACGCCAGGAAGCCGGCGCCGCCGCCGATCTCCAGAATGCGTGCATCGCGGCCGACTCCGAAGGTATCGAGAATTTTCCGGATGGTGCGGAATTCCAAGCCGCGCGCGAAGCGCGCGAAGGCACTGTCCCGGTCCTTTTCCAGATAGATGCTTTGGAGCAGCTTCTGGATCGCCGCCGCCGGGTCGTTTTGTTGAGCGGTGATCACCTGCTCATGACGCTCGGGATTTTCTTCGAGCGTGAGGATCTTCCACTGGCCGGTATCCATGGTCACGCCGCCCGCTTCAGGCGCGCGCGCATGTCGGCGGCGATGGCCAGGAACTGGTTCGCGCTGTCCAGTTCGCGCGCGCGGCGGCGCGCAAGCGCCTTGGCCTCGGCGCCGAGGTCTGGGCCCGGGGCCAGCGTGGGCCACAACGCCATGAGCCGTCGGGCGAGGTCGGCGGCATCGCCGGTCTTGAAGAAGTGAAACGGCGAAACCGCGCTGTCCATCTGCTCGAGATGGACCGGCAGGTCCGAGAGGATCAAGGGCCGTCCCAAGGCCTTGGCGTCCTCCACCACCGTGCTCCAGCCTTCGAACCGCGACGGCTGCACGATCGCGGCGGCCTGGCGGAACAATTGGCCCAACACGCCGTGCGCCACCATTCCCAGGAACAGCACGTTGTTCGCGAGCCCGGCGTCGCGCACGAACGCCTGCAGGCCTTCGTAGTGGCCGGGATGGCGATAGTCGGCCGCCGATCCGGTACAGGCGAGCACCAGTTCGACACCCGCATCCTTGGCGATCTTCACCGCATTGAACAGCGTGGCGTGGTCCTTGTGCTTCCAGAACTGGTTGGGCGCGAACAGGAACTTTTGCGGCAATCCAAACGCCGCGCGCACATCGCCAGGATCGATCATGTGCTCGTTGAGCGAACTGGAGAACGGCCACACGTAAGTATGGGCGCGCATATTGGGATAGAATTTGCGGCAGTCGGCTTCCGCGGCGCGGCTGCTCAGCAGCAGGAACCGGCGCTGGGTCAGGGCGGCGTAGGTCTGGTCGCGGCGCGCGAGATCGGCGGCGTCGAACATCTCCGGCAGATACTTGTGCTGGAAATCGGGGATCCAGTTGAGGCCGTTGGGCGCGTTGACGTCGGCGTGCAGGATCGGGAACACCATGTCCGCGCCGTTCAGCAGCGCGTTCACCGCCGCGGTCTTCACCTGGAATTTCTCGTCCACCAGGCTCGCCATGAGATGCGGCTTGAGCAGCATGGGATAGAAGTCAGGCCGGAAAATCCCTTCGACCGCCGCCTCGCGGTACAGCGCGCGCACGATCGGCAAATCGACCGGGCCGTCGGTCAGCACATGGATCGCCACCCGCTCGGCCACCGACGGGTCGGACAGCACGCGCACGAAATTCTCGATATAGACCCGCCCGCCGTGCCAGTTCTGGAACGTGGCGTTGACGTTGGGCTGGAACAGCGGCAGCAGGATTGAGGCTTTGTCCACGAGTCGGTCCTAACGCACGCCCATGGCCTTGAGCATGGCATGGCTGTGGGTGTGGCCGCGCATGGTGCGGCGCCGGTGGCCGGGCTGCACGACACTGGCGCCATGGCAGACATCGGTATCGAACACGAACAGCGTGCCGGCCGGGCCGCGCACCGGGACCGAAGGCGTTTCCGGCTCCGGCAGGATATTGACGATATCGTTGATGGCGCGGTCGGCCATGGCGTTCTCGCGCACATGGCGGTTGCGCAGGTTCGACCCCGGCAACACGCGCATGGCGCCGTTGGTCTCATCGGTATCGGTCAGATAGACGAAGAACTTGAGCACCTGGCGCTTGTCGAAATGCAGCGCGAACGGTGGGACGGTCTGGGGACCGGCGGTTTCGGCCAGGTCGGTGACAAAAATCTCGCCGTTCAGCCGGTAGGCTCCAGGACCGAAGTAGGCGTCGGCGATGGCGGCCATGAACGGCTGGGCGAAGAAGGCGGCGGTCGCCGGGAACTGGACCGGGGAAAGCCGGTCGCGGGTCAGCCGCAGGTTGACCATATTGGCGTATTCATCGACCGGGACACCGAGATCCCGCCGGCCGGCGATCATCCGGTCGAATTCCGCGTTCAGTCCCGCGAGCATCTCGCCCGCCACCAGGCCGGGGAAAACCGCGATCCCCCACCGGCGGACCGCATCGGCCACGTCGCCGGGCTGACCCATGCGCGCATGGGTCACGGTCTCGGCCGAAAGCGAAAGCTCGGACGGCGCATAGGCGGGATCGCATGGGGCCGGGACGGTCATTGGACTCAGGACAGGGGGCTCCGGACAGGGGAGTCGGCGGACAAAGAATATGGTAAACCCCAAGATATTGGCGCTTTGTTAACGCGCGCCGCCTAGGTTTGGGCATTTCCGATCCTGTCCAATGTGTTAGCGCCGCCTTGACCCGTCACCCGACCCTCGAGCGCAATCTCATGCCGCTGTCCGCCAGCCTGCGGCAGGTCATGACCCGCCTCAACGAAGGGGTGGGCGGGGTGGTGCTGGTGGTGGATGCCGCCGGCACCCTGCAAGGCGTGGTCACGGACGGCGATATCCGCCGCGCCATCATCGCGGGCACCGCCTTCGAGGCGCCCGCGGACGCCTTCATGAGCCGCCAGTTCACCGCCGGGCGTGCCGGTGCGGAGCCGACCGCGAACCTTGCGCTTCTGAACGCGCGGGTCCGCCACCTGCCGATCCTCGACGCCGGCGGACGCCCGGTCGACCTGCTGACCTGGGCCGACCTGTGGAAAATGCCCCTGGTCCAGCCGTCCCTGGGCGGCAACGAGGCAAAATACGTCAACGACTGTCTCACGACCGGGTGGATCTCCTCGCAAGGGGCGTATATCGACCGCTTCCAGTCCGCCTTCGCGGCCTACATGGGCGGCGGCGAAGCGCTGTGCTGCTCGTCCGGCACCACGGCCCTGCACCTGGCCCTGGCCGCGCTCGGCATCGGGCCGGGCGACGAAGTAATCGTGCCCGACTTCACCTTCGGCGCCACCGCCAATGTCGTGATCCATGCCGGCGCGACGCCGGTGTTTGTCGATGTCGATCCGGTGACCTGGACGATGAGTCCCGCCGCCGCCGCCGCCGCCGTGACGCCGCGCACGAAGGCGATCATCCCCGTGCACCTGTATGGCCATCCCTGCGATATGGACCCGCTCCTGGCGCTGGCTGAACGGCACAACCTGAAAGTCGTCGAGGATTGCGCCGAAGCCCTCGGCGCCGAATACAAGGGCCGCAAGGTCGGCACCATCGGCGATGTCGGCTGCTTCAGCTTCTTCGCCAACAAGATCATCACCACCGGCGAAGGCGGCATGGTGACAACCGGCGACAAGGACCTCGCCGCGATCATGGCCCGCTTGCGCGACCACGGCATGGCCAAGGACCGGCGCTATTGGCACCTGGAGGCCGGCTTCAATTACCGCATGACCAATCTGCAGGCGGCCCTCGGCCTCGCGCAGATGGAAGCGCTCGACAAATTCCTCGCCCGCCGCGCCGATCTGGTGGCGCGCTACGACCGGACGCTGGCAAAAATCCAGGGCATGACCCTGCCGCCGCGGGCACCCTGGGCCAGAAACGTTCACTGGCTGTACACCATCACCATCGACGAAGCGGTCCTGGGCCTGACGCGCGATCTCTTGGCGGAAAAGCTCAAGGAGCGCGGCATCGAGACCCGCCCGGTGTTCTTTCCGCTGCATCCGCAGCCGGCTTACCGGAACGCGGTGGCCCACCCCTGCCCGGTCACGGAGGATCTCGCCCGGCGCGGTTTGAGCCTGCCCACCGGCAACGAGATGACGATCGAGGACGCGAGCAAGGTCTGCGAAGCCCTGACCTCTGTCCTGCACAGTCATCTGGTCACCCTGATGCGCGGCGCCTGAAGACTTCAACCCAAGGACTTTTGCGATGGCGACTTTCTCTCGCGACCACATCCGCTCGAAACTCGAAGGGCCGGTGTTTCCGGTTCCGACACCCTTCACCGAAAATGGCGCGGTCGATCACGAAGCGCTGGCGAAATACGTGGACTTTCTCGCGGGCGCCGGCGTCGCCGCGCTGATGTCCACGGTCGGCACCAGCCGCTTCAATCTGCTCTCCTTCGACGAGATGAAAGCGGTCAACGCCACCATCGCCGGGGCCGCCAAGGGGCGCTGCATCGTCATCCTCGCCGGCCCCATGACCGGCGGTACCGATACCCATGTCGATTTCGCACGCCACGCCGAAAAGGCCGGCGGCGATGCCGTCATCGCCTTCATGCCCGAGCGCTACTACGGCCAGGACGCGGTGGTGGACTTCTTCAAGACCGTGTCGGAAAGCGTTGGCATCGCCACCATGATCCACGAAATGCCGATGCGCAGCGGCTACGGCGGCCAGGTGCAATACGCGCTCGACCTTCTCGACCGGCTCACCGACATGCCCGGCGTCGTCGGCATGAAGGAGGAATGCATGGACGGCGGCTACGCTTACCTGCTGCACCGGCGCCTCGCCGGCAAGTGCGGCATCATCGGCGCGGGCTCAAAGCGCCTGTATCTGCGCGACTTCCAGGCCGGCGCCAAAGCCTATCTGGTCGGCCTCGGCAACTTCTTCCCGCAGGTAGCCAAGGATTTCCACGCCGCCATGAAGGCCCATGACCTCGCCCGCGCCCATGCGATCGTGCGCGCCTATGAAGATCCCTACTTCGATGTCGCCGTCGGCCTGGGGTGGCACGTGGCCCTGAAGGAGACCATGCACCTGCTCGGCCTGATGCCGCCGCACGAACGCGCGCCGCTGCCGCGCCTGAACGCAGAACAACAGACGAAGCTGATCGCCTGTGTCGACAAGCTCGGCTGGCGCGGCCGGGCGCCCACCCATGCTGCGGTGGTCTGACGTGGCCGATCCGAAACGCACCCTGATCGTGGTTCCCGCGCGCGGCGGCTCCAAACGCCTGCCGCGCAAGAACGTGCTGCCTCTGGGCGGCAAACCTCTGATCCTGCACGCGGTCGACGTGGGCCTCGCGGCAGGCGCGCATGTGCTGGTCTCCACCGACGACCCCGAGATCAAGGCCGTGGCCGCCACACGCCCCGTCGCGATGATCGATGACCGCGCCGTGGAGCTCGCCGGCGATACGGTGAAGGTGGTGGATGTGATCCGTGCGCTGGTGGACCGGGCGGACATCCAGGCGCGCTACGACGTGATCGGCATGCTGCTGCCCACCTGCCCGTTCCGCACGCCCGCCCAGGTGCGCGCCGGCATCGACGCGCTCGACAAGGACGTGGACGCCGCCATCGCCTTCACGGCCTACGAATTCCCGCCGACCATGGCGGTGACCCTCGACGACAAGGGCCTGATGGTCCCGCTCTATAACCCGTCGCCGCTGATCACCGGCAACACCCGCAGCCAGGACCAGGCGCCGACCTTCCGCCCCAACGGCGCGTTCTTTTTCTCCTGGATTCAATCCTTCCGCCGCCTGCGCAATTTCTACACCGGCAAGGTCCGCTGCGTGTGCATGCCCAGGATCAATTCGGTCGATATCGACGACGGCGACGATTTCGCCTACGCCCAGTATCTGATCGACCGTGGCCAGATCGCGGTGACGGCATGAACAGCACTGAAATTAGTAAGCTGGCGCGTGAAGTCACCATCCGCGGCAAGCGGGTGAGCGACGCCGACCCGGTGTTCATCGTCGGCGAAATCGCCTGCGGCCACCAGGGCGACGTCGGCCAGTGCAAGGCGCTGATCGACGCGGTCGCCGCCGCCGGCGCCGACGCGGTGCAGCTGGAGTTCTTCCATCCTCCCGCCAACATGGTCGGGTCGCTGGAGTTCTATAAGATCGTCGAGGATCTGGCCTTCACCAAGGATCAGTGGCAGGACTTGATGAATTACGCCCGCCGCCACGACATCGCGGTGTCGGCTTTCGTGTACGACGACGTCAGCGCCGCATGGGCGCTGGAGATGAAGCCCGACATGCTGAAGCTCAATTCGTCGGACATCTCCAACCCCGATCTGATTGTCGCGGCCGCCGCGTCGGGCCTGCCGTTCACCGTCGGCACCGGCGCCTCGACCCTGCAGGAAATCGAGGACGCGGTCGATTTGTCGCTCAAGCACGGCGGCAGCCGCATGATCCTGCAGCACGGCGTGCAGAATTTCCCGACGCCGTCGGACCAGGCCCATATCCGCCGCATCGCCTTGCTGAAGGAAGCGATCGGCGCGCTCGTCATGTACGCCGACCACACCGACGCCAGCCTGCCGCTGGCCCATCACCTCGACCTGGTCGCGGTCGGCATGGGCGCCTGCATGATCGAGAAACATGTGGTTCTGTCGCGCGCCGCCAAGGGCGTGGACTGGCAGGCTGCGCTGGAACCGGCGGAGTTCAAGGATTACGTCGCGACCATGCGCGCCGGCGCGCGCGCGCTGGGCCCCGGCCACCTGCCGCCGCCGTCCGAAGGCGACGAGCGCTACCGGCGTTTCCAAAAGAAGAGCATCGTCGCCGCGCACGACATTCCGGCTGGCGCCAAGCTGACCCGCGCCGACGTCTCGTTCCTGCGCGCGCAAGGCAAGGAGGCCGGGCTCTCACCGATGAAGTTCGCCGCCCTCGAAGGCCGCGCCACGTCGCGCGCCATCGCCAAATGGGAACAGATCACCCTGGCCGACATTGCGGGGTCATGAGGCGCGGATGCAGGCTGAAGCCATCGCCATCGTCAACGCGATCGAGGAAGCCTGCGATACCGGCGCGCTGCGGTATCGCGGCGCCCGCAGCTGGCCGCTCGCGCGCCTGCGCCTGATGGCGGCGGTAACCCAGCGCATAGCCAGCGGCAGGAATACCGCCGGGGCCGCGCCGGTCACGAATACCGGTCCGTCTTTCACCGCGGCGCCGGACGCCCAGGCCGAACTGGTCGGTCCAACCGACCTCGGGCTGCTGCGCGCCGCCGGCCGTGGCGCTGTGCCGCCAGCCCGTGCCGAAATCCTGTTCTTCGCGCGGCCCGAGGAGCATTCCGACCGAACCGCCACCGGCATGTTCGCCAAAACCCTGGACAGCGTTCTGGAGCGGGTTTCGGGCCCGGCGCTCAAACTGGAACTCGCCGATCAACGCACCCTCGGTTTCCCGCGCGCCCATCCCAGCCTGTTCATCGACCTCGCCCGCGCCGGCGCCGGGGTAGCCTTCGATCCTCCGGGGACACTGTCGGGTCTCGCGGCGGTCAACGCGGCGGCCGAAAGGATCGCCGGTGTCACCCTCGACCAAGCGCAACTGCTCGCCGACATGGGCAAGATTTTCTACTTCGCCCGCATCTTCGAGAAGCTGCTGCGCGCCTTGGGCCCCAAGGCCTTCATCCTGTCGGTTTACTATCACCCCGTAGGCATGGCCTGGATGCTCGCCTGCCACTGGGCCGGGGTCACCTCGGTCGATCTGCAGCACGGCCGCCTCGGGCCGCATCACGGCTTCTATACCGACCTGATCGCGGCCCCGGCCGAGGGGTACGAGCTGATGCCCGACCGGGTATGGTGCTGGGGACAACGCACGGTCGAGGACATCGCCCGCGCGCTGAACCCCGCCTGCATGCGCCATCGCGGCTTTGTCGGCGGCAACGCCTGGCTCCACAAATGGCGCTATGGCGATGTTTCGGCCTTCGCGCCGCCGGCGCTGGATGCCTTCACCGAACGCCTCAAAGGCTTGCGCGTCATCCTGGTCAGCCTCCAGCCTTTGGATACACCGGTCCCGCCGGCCCTGCTGGAGGCCATGGGCAAGGCACCGGCCGACTGGTTCTGGCTGCTCCGCCTGCATCCCTTGCGGCGCCACACCGCCCCGGAGATCGCGGCATTGCTGGCGCGTGCCGGCGTCACCCGCTTCGAGATGGAGGCCGCCACCGCCTTCCCGCTGTTCACCCTGCTCCGCCACGCCGACCACCATGTGACCGCGTTCTCCTCGGTGACGGTGGAGGCCGCGGCGTTTGATCTGCGCACCAGCCTGACGTCGCCTGACGGGGAAGCCATTTTCGCGCCCGAGATCGCGCGCGGCATCTGCCGCTATACCCCGACCGCGGATGCATTGCTCAACCATATCGGCGGGGTATTATCGCAAGCGCGCGGCCCACTCGACAGCGACTTCATCGACATGAGCCCGGGTGCGGTCGACCGCGCCCTGGCCACGATCACGCAACCGAAAGCGGCGGCATGAGCACCACTCTCACCATCGGCGGCCGTACCGTGGGCCCGGGACACCCTGCCTTCGTCATCGCCGAAGCCGGCGTCAACCACAATGGATCGGTGGACCTGGCGTTGAAGCTGGTGGATGCCGCGCGCGAGTCCAAAGTGGACTGCATCAAGTTCCAGACCTACAAGGCCGAGCGCGTGGCCACCGCCGACGCGCCCAAGGCGTCCTATCAGCTCGAGGTCACCGACCCCAAAGAATCGCAGATCGCCATGCTCAAGGCACTGGAGCTCGATCACGGCGCCTATCCAGGGCTGATGGCCGCCTGCGCCAAGGCGGGCCTCGTATTCATGTCCACGCCCTATAACGAAGAGGACATCGATTTCCTCGTGAACCTGGGCGTGCCGGCCCTGAAGCTGGCGTCGATCCACGCCGCCGAACCCTCGCTCCTGCGCGCGGCGGCGGCACCGGGCGTGCCGGTGATCCTGTCCACCGGCATGTGCACCATGGCCGAGGTCAAGCGCGCGGTGGAGGTGTTTCACGGCGCGGGCAACCGGAAACTCATTCTGCTCCAGTGCACCACCAACTATCCCTCGGCCGTCGCCGACGCCAACCTGCGCGCCATGGTCGCCATGGGCGAGCAGCTGGGCGTGATGATGGGCTATTCCGACCACACCCAGAGCGACACCGCCTGCATCGCCGCGATTGCCCTGGGCGCCCATGTCATCGAGAAGCACTTCACGCTCGACAAAACCATGCCGGGGCCCGACCAGCCGACATCGCTGGAGCCGCCGGAGATGACCCGCCTCATGACCGCGATCCGCGAGGCGGAAGCGGCGCTCGGCACCGGCGTGAAGACCCCGCCCGCGAGCGAGGCTCGCAATATCCCCGGCATGCGCCGCGGCATCGTCGCGCGCCGCGCCATCAAGCAGGGCGCGCGTATCGCCGCCGAAGACCTGATCCTCAAGCGCCCATTGTCGGAAATCACACCGGCCCAGTGGGACGAAGTGGTGGGAAGCACCGCCGCGCGCGATATCGCGGAAGGTGCCGCGCTCAAGCTGGCGGATTTGACATGACGGTCTATGTCTCCTCCGGCGCCTTCCAGTCGCGCTCCATCGCCGCCGTGGTCGATGATGCCGTGCGCCTGGGCATCACCCATGTAGAGCTCAGCTCCGGCCTCGCGCATGCTCCGGCGCTCGAGGCCGACATCCGGCGTGGCATGGACCTGGGCCTCACCTTCCTGGTGCATAACTATTTTCCCGCGCCCGCCGATCCCAAGGTGCTCAACCTGACCGCCAGCGACCCGGACGACCTCGCGTGGAGCATCGCCCACTGCAAACGTGCCATCGATCTGTCGCTCGTGGTCGGCGGCGGCTTCTACAGCCTGCACAGCGGCTATGCGGCGGCACTAAAGGCTCATCAGCTGGGCAAGCCGGACGAGCAAGCCGAAGCTTTCAAACACGCCGCCATCGACCGGGACGCCGCGTACACCCTGATGATCCGCTCGGTGCGCGAGGTGGCGGATTATGCCGGCGGCAAGGGCAAGTCGCTCCTGCTCGAGAATAACGTGATCTCGCCGGTCTATCTTGCCAAAGCGCCGGCCAATCCGTTGCTCATGACCGACGCGGCCGAGATCGTCCGCTTCATGAAGGACGTGGACCGGACCAATGTCGGATTCCTGATCGACACCGGCCACACCAAGGTGTCCGGCACCGCGCTCGGCTTCGACCCTCACGCTTTCCTGGATGCCGTGGCGCCCTATGTGCGCGCCCTGCACCTGAGCGACAACGACGGCCGCGAAGACCAGAACCTGCCGTTCGACGAGAACGCCTGGTTCTACCCGCGCCTGAAGGAATTCCGCGACGTGCCGTGGGTATTGGAAGCCTATAAACTCGACGATGACATCATGAAACGGCAGGTCGCGATGCTCGGCACCTGCAAAGCCGCTTAAGGATCCGCCATGACCGCCTCTCCCGCGCCGTTACCGGTATTGAACTGGCTCGAAGGCCGGCACGATGTCTATTCGCGCGCCGGCGCCGCCGACCTGCAGAGCGCGATCCACCGCAACCTGATGAACACCTTCAGGGATGAAACCTCCGCCGCGGCCTATCTCGCCACCGACCGCTCGCACTGGCGCCAGCAGGCGATCATCAAGGCCCAGTTCGTGATGGGCCGCACCTACACCGGCACCATCCTGGAGATCGGCGCGGGCACCGGCTGGGCCTCGAGCCTCCTGTCCACCCTGCCGCAGGTCGAGAAGGTCTATTGCTCGGATTACGATGCGGTCTCGGTGGAAACGCTGATGCCGCAAGTACAGAAGACGCTGAACGCCGACGCCGCCAAAATCCAGCGCGTGTTCGGCTCGTTCAACAATATCCCCATGGAAAACGAAGTCGACACGGTCATCTCGATCGGCGCGCTGCACCATTCGGAGAACCTGTTCGTGACCTTGTCGGAATGCTTCAAGGCGCTCAAGCCGGGCGGCTGGCTGGTGGCGAGCGAGCCCACCTATCCCGACTCCGAAAACAACCGCAAGATCGAGGCGCGCTATAAGAAGGAAGACGCAACGTCGATCAAGAAATACGGCAAGGTCACGCGCCACGAGGACAACTCGGACCACTATTACCGGCTGAGCGAATTCATCGCCGCGGCCTATAGCGCGAAGTTCGACACTTATCCGTTCGTGTTCGATCTCATGGGCAGCCGCCAGGCCGACGACCGCATACTCCAGGACCGGAAAGTCGGCACCGGATTCTTCCCGAACGTGCTCTATCCCTATTTTGCCAAGAACCCTGCCAATCCCATGTTCGACATCCTGATGCTGGTGCTGCAGAAACCCGCCGACGGCGGCTGCGACCTCAAGCATGTGCTCTCGGGATCGGGACAGGTCTGGGCGGCCACGGGCGGCGCATGACCGCACCGGACACCGCACGCACCGTCGCCGGCCTGGACGCCCTCAAGACCGCGGCGGCCAACCCCAACAGCCGTTTCACCTACGCCGAGAACGACGCCGGCAGCGCGGGCTGGCGCATGGCCCAGGCGACACCGGTTTTCCTGCGCACCGAACCCAAGTTCAAACTATCGCACGTGGATACCGTCTTCACGATGGGCTCGTGCTTCGCGCGCAATGTCGAGGAGAGCCTGATTCGCCTCGGCATCAACGTGCTACTCGCCGATTTCGACTTTCCGCTGGGCTACCTTCATCCCAACTACGGACGCATCGAGACCTGGGCCAATACCCCCCAGCACGGCAACATGATCCGCTCGGTGCTGAACAAATACACGCCGCTGTCGATGCTCAACGAATTCCAGCGCCTGCTCGAGCCCGGCACCTTCGCGGGCGAGGACCAGGGCATGATCCAGGTGGACGCCTACCGCTGGTTCGATCCGCACATCAAGAACACGCGCATGATGGGCTGGGAAGAATGCCTGGGCGCGCGCGGGTTGGTGGACGCCGCCACCGCCAAGGTGCGCACCGCCACCACCATTTTCCTGACGTTGGGATTCACCGAAACCTGGATCGATTCCGTCACCGGGTACGTGCTCAACGTCGCGCCGCCACCCCTGCTGATCCGCAAGTATCCCGAACGATTCAGGTTTTACAACGCGACCCATGCCGACGTGCTGGCCTCGCTCAAGGAAATCCACCGCCTGATCACCACGCACATCGGCCCGGACATGAAATTCGTGATAACCGTGTCGCCGGTGCCGCTCGGCACGACCTTCACGGAAATGGATGTCATTGCCGCCAATGCCTATTCCAAGGCGACCTTGCGCTCCGCGGTCGGGGAATTCTGCACCGGGCAGGCCAACGTGGACTACTTCCCGAGCTACGAGATGGTGACCTCCACCGACCCGCGGATCGCCTGGGAAAAAGACCGAATCCACGTCACCGTGCCGGTCGTCGATCAGGTGATCGGACATTTTGCCGCCACCTATTTCGGCGAAAGCGTTGTTGCCAATGCGGCGGCTTCCGCGCCATAACGGCGGCGCTTCGACCTCCTGCTTCCAAGGCTTTCCATGCGTCTTCTCGTCACCGGCGGCTACGGCTTCATCGGCTCGGCCTACATTCGCCACGTCCTGAAGACACCGGGCGTCGAGGTGCTCAACATCGACAAGATGACCTATGCCGCCAATCCCAAGGCGGTCGAGGCCGCCGGTGCGGCGCCGGGTTATCGCTTCGTCCAGGCCGACATCACCGACCGCACCGCCATGCGCGCGCAGATCGCCGCTTTCAAGCCGGATGCGGTGGTGAACTTCGCCGCCGAAACCCATGTCGACCGCTCGATCGATGGCCCTTCGCTGTTCGTGCATACCAACGTCATGGGCACGGCGATCCTGCTGGAAGAAGCGGCGGCTTACTGGAAAGCCCTGGACGATGCCGGCAAGGCGCGTTTCCGCTTCCACCACATCTCCACCGACGAAGTGTTCGGCACCTTGGGCAGCGATGGGCTGTTCACGGAGACCACGCCCTATCAGCCCAACTCGCCCTATTCCGCGAGCAAGGCGGCGGCCGACCACCTGGTCCGCGCCTGGAACCACACCTATGGACTGCCGGTGCTGGTGACCAATTGCTCGAACAACTATGGCCCCTGGCAATTCCCCGAGAAGCTGATCCCGGTGATGATCATCAAGGCGCTGCTGGGTGAAGCGCTGCCGGTCTACGGCAAGGGTGAGAATGTGCGCGACTGGCTGCATGTGGACGACCACGCCGAGGCATTGTGGCTGGTTCTGCGCAAGGGAGTCGTCGGCGAGAGCTATAACGTCGGCGGAAATTCCGAGCGCAAGAATCTCGACGTTGTGCACACCATCTGCGACCTGGTCGATCAGGCCGCCGGCCCGAAGTCCCGCCGCAACCTGGTGACTTATGTCACCGACCGTCCCGGCCACGACTTCCGCTATGCCATCGACGCGTCGAAGATCGCCCGCGAGCTGGGCTGGAAACCCCGGCACACGTTCGAACAGGGCCTGGCGGCCACGGTACGTTGGTATCTCGACAACCGCCCCTGGTGGCAGGAGATCCGCGATAAGGCCTACAGCCAGCAGCGGCTCGGACTCAGCAAGTAGCGGCGGAAAAGTGGCCGCCGGTTTTCCGCCCGGACACGCGCCAAAACAATAAAAAGCTCAAGTGCGACGATTCATCGCACTTGAGCGGGCCGCCGCGATCAGGCCGGCGGCGGTATAGACGCACAAGCCGACGATATTGGGGTACGAGCCGTTGATCGCGCTGACCAGCGCGGCAGCGCGGCCCTGGATGCCGTAGCCACCCGCCTTGCCGATGCCCTCGCCGGACTGGACATAGGCCTCGATCTCCGCGGCCGAGAGCCGTTTGAAGGTCACGGCGGTCATCACCACCCGTTCCCGGACCGGACCATTCGGCGCACGCACGCAGATGCCGCCGTAAACCCGGTGGCGGCGGCCCGAGAGAAGTTCCAGGCAGGCGCGCACCTCGGCTTCGGTTTCGGCCTTGGGCAGGATGCGCCGCCCGCAAGCAACCACGGTGTCGGCGGCGAGAACAACCGCCGTTGGATGGCGCGCGGCGACCGCCGCCGCCTTGGCCGCGGCCAAGCGCGCGGCATGAGGCCGCGGCAACTCATCGGCCAGCGGCGTCTCGTCGAGATCGGCGGCTTCCACGGAATCCGGCGCGAGCCCCACCTGCGTGAGCAGCTGCAGGCGGCGCGGCGAGGCGGAAGCCAGAATGAAGGGCGCGGTCATATGCTGTTCTTGCCCCACTCAACCGCGCATGTGCAAGACGCACAGCAGGGTGAACAGCCGCCGGGCGGTATTGTGATCCAGTTCGGCGTGGTCGGCCAATCGCTCCGTCAGCATCTGCGCGCCCTCGTTGTGAAGGGCGCGGCGGCCCATGTCGATGGCTTCGATCTGCGTGGGCGACGAGGTCTTGATGGCGTCGTAGTAGCTTTCGCACACCATGAAGTAATCCTTCACCAGCATGCGGAACGGACGGACCGGCAGCGTGATCTGCCTTTGCGGCACGGCCAGTTCGTCGGTGACGTCGAACACCAGGCGGTCCTCGGACAAGCCGAGCCGCAGGTGGTAAGGGCCGGGCGCCACGCCTTCGCCCTTGAGTATAAAGGTGTTTTCCTCGATCAGGTCGAACAACGCGACTTCACGTTCGTGCTCGACCTCGGGGCGGCGGCGCAGGAAAGAGCGCTCATCGAGGTCGACCCGCACGATGGAGCGCGGACGGACACGGGAGGGATCGTCCGCGCTCACGTCAGGCTCAGCCCGGCGAGACGCGCTCGATGCGCGCACCGCAAGCGGCGAGTTTCTGCTCCAACCGCTCATAACCGCGGTCGAGGTGGTAGACGCGGTTGATCACGGTCTCACCCGAAGCCGCAAGGCCCGCCAGCACGAGCGACGATGACGCGCGCAGGTCGGTCGCCATCACCGGCGCACCCGAGAGCTTCTTGCGGCCGCGTACGATCGCCGAGGCGCCGTGCACGTTCACGTCGGCGCCGAACCGCGCCAGTTCCGGCACGTGCATGAAGCGATTCTCGAAGATGGTCTCGGTGATCATCGACGCGCCGTCGGCGGTGGCCATCAGCGCCATCCACTGGGCTTGCATGTCGGTGGGAAAGCCAGGGAACGGATCGGTGGCCACATCGACGCCCCGAATGCCGTTGCGCGCGCTCACGACGATGCCGTCCTTGGTGTCCTCGACCTCCACGCCCGCTTGACGCAGGGACGTGAACACGGATTCGAGCAGGTCGTAGCGGGTGCCTTTGAGAGTCACGCGTCCGCGCGTGATCGCCCCGGCGATGGCGTAGGTGCCGGTCTCGATGCGATCGGGGATCACCGCGACCCGCGCACCGTGCAGGGACGCAACACCCTTGATGCGCAAGGTGCCCGAACCGATGCCGGTGATATCCGCGCCCATGGCGTTCAGGCATTCGGCCAGATTGCCGATCTCGGGCTCGCGCGCGGCGTTCTCCAGCAGCGTTTCGCCTTTCGCCAAGGCCGCCGCCATCAACAGGTTCTCGGTGCCGCCGACGGTAACCTTGGGGAAGGTGACCTTGGCGCCTTTGAGGCCGCCCGTGGCGGATGCGTAGATATAGCCTTCGCGCACGTCGATCTTGGCGCCGAGTTGTTCCAGCGCTTTCAGGTGCAGGTCCACGGGCCGCGAGCCGATGGCGCAGCCACCGGGCAGCGACACCTTGGCTTCGCCCATGCGCGCCAGCAGCGGGCCCAACACCAGCACCGAGGCGCGCATGCGGCGTACTAAATCATAAGGAGCGGTCAAATCGGTGATGCGGTCGGCGGTCAAGGTCATGGTCTGGCCGGTGGCGCCGGCGTCGCCGCTTTCATGGCCCGCGCCGATGGCGGATTGGTCGACGCGCGTGCCGTGGTGACGCAGCAACTTGCTCAGGGTGCCGATGTCGGCCAGGTCGGGCATGTTGACCAGGGTGAGCGGCTCGGCCGTGAGCAGGCTCGCGGTCATCAGGGGCAACGCGGCGTTCTTGGCGCCGCCGATGGTGATGTCGCCTTTGAGCGGTACGCCGCCTTCTATTTTTATGCTGTCCATGCTTTTGCTTTTGTTCGTGAGAGGCCGGAGTATGAGCGGCTATTGCGCCCGAAAGGCGGCGGCTTAAAGGCGCGGCAGGGTCACGCCCTTCTGCCCCTGGTATTTGCCTTTGCGGTCGGCGTAGGACGTCTCACACACGCTATCGGCCTTGAGGAAGATGAACTGCGCGGCGCCCTCGTTGGCATAGATGCGCGCGGGCATCGGCGTGGTGTTGGAGAATTCGAGCGTCACATGGCCTTCCCACTCGGGTTCCAGCGGCGTGACGTTGACGATGATGCCGCAGCGGGCGTAGGTCGACTTGCCGAGGCAGATCACCAGGGTGTCGCGCGGGATGCGGAAGTACTCGACCGTGCGGGCGAGCGCGAAACTGTTGGGCGGGATGACGCAGACATCGGTCTTGCGGTCGACGAACCCCTGATCGGCGAAATTCTTGGGGTCGACCACAACGGAATCGAGATTGGTGAAGATCTTGAACTCGTCCGAGACCCGGGCGTCGTAACCGTAGGAGGACACGCCGTAGGAAATCACGCCATCGCGCGCGAGGCGGTCGGTGAAGGGCTCGATCATGCCCTTTTTCACCGCCATCTCGCGGATCCAGGTGTCGGGCATCACAGTCATGGCGAGTCCTTGGGCAGTATGAACGAACGCATTGGGGTTGTAACTTAAGGCCTGGCGCTGCCTCAAGCTAGCCAGGGGTGTCCTCGGGCTCGGCGTCGCGCGGCTTGTCTTCCTGGCCACGGGCCTGGGCCTTGCGGCGCTGGAGATTCTCGCGCAACGCCGCCGCCAGGCGCTCCTTGGCGGCCGGCGACGCCGCCGCCGTCCGCCCTGCCGGGACAGATTTTGTCCGGGAAGAATCCCGCTTGTTGTCCACAACCCGCCTCCGGCCGACCCGATTTTCCCGTAAAAACCCCGTAAATATTGGGGTTTCGAGGGGCGCTAGCTTCGCTTGCGCGCCCCTTGGCTGTTATGGCATGTTCCGCGCCTCTTTGCAGGCGGGGCTCTCGCTTTTGGGCCCCAATGTCCGCGCTGCTGCCGTAGCTCAGTGGTAGAGCACCCCCTTGGTAAGGGGGAGGTCGGTAGTTCAATCCTACTCGGCAGCACCATCTTCCCAAGAAAGCGCGATATGACGTCGCGCTTTCTTGGGAAGATCCCCCACAGGGACGCCTCAAAGGACTGTGCCGTTCAGCGCAGCACCGTTCTTCACGGGTTCCGATGGCCTATTTCGCCAACCGCGCCGTCAACCTGCTCAATCTTCACTACGCCATCCATTCCGTCGCGCTGTTCGGCAGCGGCGCGTTCTTCTTCGTCTACCTTCTGAAGGCCGGCGTGCCGGTCCCGGGCGTGCTGGCGTCGCTGGCCGGCATCCTGGCCGGACGATTCCTGATCCGCCCCGCCGTGGTGCCCGCCGCGGCGCGCTTCGGCCTGCGGCCCGTGCTGATCGTCGGGACACTGTTCACGGCCCTGCAATTCCCGCTGCTGGCGATGGTCGATGGCATCGGGCCGGCGCTGTTCGCGCTGTGCGCCGTGGCGTCGGTGGGCGACACGCTCTACTGGACCAGCTATCACGCCACCTTCGCGTCGCTCGGTGACCTCGAGCATCGCGGCCACCAGATCAGCGCGCGTGAGGCGGTGGTGGCGGCGATCGGCATCGTCAGCCCGGTCGTCACCGGCTGGGCGCTGGTGACTTTCGGGCCGCGCATCGCTTTCGGCGCGACAGCCCTGGTGCAGGTCGCCGCCGCCCTGCCGCTGCTCGGCATTCCCAACATCCCGGTGGCGCGTGACGTGCCCGGCGCGATCAAGGCCGCGTTGCCGGGAATCCTGCTGTTCATCACCGACGGCTGGATCACCACCGGGTTCGTGGTGGTGTGGCAGATCGGGCTGTTCCTGACCCTGGGCGAAAGCTTCCTGGCCTACGGCGGCGCGCTGGCCGTGGCGGCGGTCGCGGGCGCCGCCGGCGGATTGGCGCTCGGCCGGTTCATCGACCGTGGCCACGGCCTCAAGGTGCTGTGGCTCGCGGTGCTGGCGCTGGCCGCAGCCATTTCCCTACGGGCGGGGGCGCTCGGCAACCCCGCGCTCGCGGTCGTGGCCAATGCCACCGGCGCCTTCGTGCTATGCCTCTACATGCCCATGCTGATGACCGCGGTCTACAACCAGTCCAAACAGGCGCCGTGCACCTTGCGTTTCCATGTCGCCACCGAAGGCGGATGGGACGCGGGCGGCAGCGCCGCCTGCCTGATCACCGCCGCCGCGGTCAGCCAGGGCGCTCCGCTGGTCGCCGGCGTGCTATTGGCGCTGCTCGGCGCGGTGGCGACGTTCATTCTGCTGCGGCGCTATTACAAAAGAGTCTCCCCCTGATGGCGCCGCTTCTGATCCTGCGCGATATCCACCTGACCTTCGGCGGCCATCCGCTACTGAGCGGCGCGGACCTGTCGGTGTCGGAGGGCGAACGCCTGTGCCTGGTGGGACGCAACGGTTCGGGCAAATCGACCTTGCTCAAGATCGCCGCCGGGCTGGTGCAGGCCGACAGCGGCGACCGCGACCTGAAGCGCGGTATCTCGATCCGCTATCTGCCGCAAGAACCGGACCTCACGGGTTTTGCGACCACGCTCGCTTATGTGGAAGCCGGCCTCGGGCCCCACGACGACCCCTACCGCGCCCGCTACCTGCTCGAGCAACTCGGCCTCACCGGCGCCGAAAACCCGGCGCACCTGTCCGGCGGCGAGACGCGGCGCGCGGCGCTGGCGCGCACCCTCGCACCGGAGCCGGACGTTCTGTTGCTGGACGAGCCCACCAACCACCTCGACTTGCCGCTGATCGAATGGCTGGAAACCACCCTCAAGGAGAGCCGGTCGGCACAGGTATTGATCAGCCACGACCGGCGGTTCCTCACCAATCTCTCGCGCACCACTATCTGGCTGGACCGCGGACAGACGCGCCGCCTGGACCAGGGCTTCGGTGCTTTCGAGGCGTGGCGCGACGAGGTTCTTGAGCAGGAAGAACTCGCCGGGCACAAAATCGACCGCAAGATCGCCCGGGAAGAGGATTGGGTGCGCTACGGCGTGTCGGGCCGGCGCAAGCGCAACCAGAAGCGCCTCGCCGACCTGCAGACCTTGAAGCGCAACCGGCGCGAGGAGCGCCGGAGCCTGGGCAGCGTCGCCATGCCCGAGACCACCACCGAGATGTCGGCCAAGCTGGTGGTCGAGGCGAAGGGTATCGCCAAGTCCTATGGCGACCGCGCCATCGTCACGGATTTCTCGCTGCGCGTCATGCGCGGCGACCGGATCGGCATCGTCGGACCCAACGGCGCCGGCAAAACCACCTTGTTGAATTTGCTCAACGGCAGCCTCGCGCCCGATCAGGGTACCGTGCGCCAGGGCGCCAATCTCGAAACCGTGACCCTGGACCAGAGCCGCGATTCCCTCGACCCCATGACCACGCTGCAAGACGCGCTCACCGGCGGCCACGGCGACCATGTGTCGGTGAACGGCGCATCGCGCCATGTCGTCGGCTACATGCGCGATTTCCTGTTCGAGCCCAACCAGGCGCGGGTGCGGGTATCGGTGTTGTCGGGGGGCGAACGCGGCCGCCTGATGCTGGCGCGCGCCCTCGCCAAGCCGTCGAACGTTCTGGTCCTGGACGAACCCACCAACGACCTCGACCTGGAGACACTGGAGTTGCTTCAGGAAACCTTGGCCGATTATCCCGGCACAGTGCTGCTGGTCAGTCACGACCGCGATTTCCTTGACCGCGTCGTGGACCGGCTGATCGCCTACGACGGCCCGGGCAAATGGACGGTCTATGCCGGCGGCTACTCGGACATGATCGCCCAGCGCGGCCACGGCGTCGAAGCACGTACCGTGGAAAAGGCCGCGCCGGTAAAGGAAGCCAAGGAATCATCCAAGGAACCGTCCCGCGCGCCGACCAAAGGCAAGCTGAGCTTCAAGGAGGCCCACGCGCTCAAGACCCTGCCCGCGCGCATCAAGGCGCTGGAAGCCGAAATCGCGATGTTGAAGACCAAGCTTGCCGAACCCGACCTGTTCGCGCGCGACCCGAAGAAGTTCGCGGCCACGGCCAGTGCCCTGGAGGCCGCGGAAGCGTCGCTCTCCGCCGCGGAGGACGAATGGCTGGCCGTGGAAATGCGCCGGGAAGAACTCGAAGGTTAAGGCTTGGGCGCTTCCGGCGCCGCGGACGGCACGGCCGGGAGCTCAGGCGGCGGCGCGCTCTTCGCCGGGCCGATGGGAATGGACTTTTCGCCGGGAATGATCTCGTAGGGGTCGTTCTTCACCTTCGGCAGCTTGGTGAAGAAACCGCAGCCGGCCTTGCTCTTGTCGTCGGAGCCCGCGCGCATGACGTGGGTGATGACCTTCTCGGTGCCGGTGAAATAGGTGCAGGACAGGCGCACCAGCTTGGACTCGCCCTCGGGTTGCGCGCGGTCGCTGCCGATCAGCACGCCGTACCCCTCGGTATTGAACTGATAGGCCGCGATGCCCAACATCAGGATGAACGACGCCAGCATCACCCGTTCCGGGCGGCGGCGGGCCATGGGGAGCCGCGGGGGCGGAGGCGGTTTCTTTTCAGCCGGCGTCTTCTCGCTCATGGGCCTGGAGGTATTTGATCGCCTGGGCCAAGGCAAGCCCTCCTTGCTTCAAATGTTTGCAACCCGCTTGACTCCGGGCAGCGGCTGACCGACCACCATCTCCATGAACCATGTGCCTTTCCGCAGCCTGACCACGCCCGCCGCCCTGGCGGACGCCGGGCTATTGGCGGCTGACGCCGTGCCGGGCCTGGCCGGCGTGGCGGAGCGTTACGCCATCGGCGTCACGCCGGCCCTCGTCGCTTTAAGCGGCGCCCATCCCGCCATCGCGCGGCAGTTTGTGCCCGCGGCGGAAGAGCTTCTGGTCAGCCCCGCCGAGCGCGCCGACCCGATCGGCGATCACGCCCATTCGCCGGTCAAAGGGATCGTGCATCGCTATCCCGACCGGCTGCTGCTGATGCCGACCTTGAGTTGCGCGGTCTATTGCCGCTTCTGCTTCCGCCGCGAGAGCGTCGGTGACGCGGGCGTGCTGTCGCCCGCGGAAATGACGGCAGCCCTCGACTACATCCGCGCGACGGAAAGCGTGTGGGAAGTGATCCTGACCGGCGGCGATCCGCTGACTTTGTCAGCGCGCCGCCTGAGCGAAATCCTCACGGTCCTCGACACGATCCCGCATGTGAAGACGGTGCGCATTCATACCCGCGTGCCGGTGGCCGCGCCGGAGCGCATCGATGGTGGATTGATCGCTGCGCTCACCGCGATCTCAAAGCCCGTCTATGTCGGCATCCACTGCAATCACGCCGCCGAACTGACCGCCGATGTGAAGGCCGCCTGCGGGCGCATGGCGAACGCCGGCATTCCCTTGCTCGCGCAGTCGGTGCTGCTCAAGGGCGTGAATGACAGCGTCGAGGCGCTCGACAACCTGTTCCGTGCGTTGGTCGAGACCCGCGTGCGGCCCTATTACCTGCACCACCTGGATCTGGCGCCCGGCACCGGCCACTTCCGCGTGGCCGTGGAGGAAGGACAGCGCCTGGTGCAAGCCCTGCGCGGGCGGCTGTCGGGCCTGGCGCTGCCGACCTACATTCTCGACATCCCCGGGGGCGCCGGCAAGGTGCCGGCGGGCGCCGCGTATATGTCTCCGGAAGGGGATGGAACGTTCCTGGTGCGCGATCCGCAAGGATCGACACACGCTTATGCGCCGGACATCGCGAAAACCAGTTGATGCCGCGCCCCGCGTGGTGATGTGATAGCGCCGGAGCATCGCGCCGAAAAGTGGGAACCGGTTTTCGGCAAGAGCGATGCGACCAAATTAAGAGGCCAGAGCGGAGCGATGGCGCAAATTCATCATCAAATCGTCATTGTCGGCGGCGGCGCGGCGGGGATTTCCGTCGCGGCGGCGCTTCTGCGCAAGGGCCACGACCGGCTTCTCGACATCGCCATCATCGAGCCCTCGGACCATCACTATTACCAACCCGCGTTTACCCTGGTGGGCGCTGGCGCCTATCCGATGGCCGACACACGCCGCGCGGAGCGCACGCTGATTCCCGACGGCGTCAGCTGGATCAAGGCGACGGCACGCGGTTTCGTGCCCGACGCCAATATCGTGATGCTCACCTCAGGCAACAGCGTCACGTATGACTATCTGGTGATCTGCCCGGGCCTGCAATGCGACTGGGATGCCATCCCCGGCCTCAAGGACTCGCTGGGCGAAAACGGCGTGTGCAGCAACTATTCGCCCGCTTTCGCGGAATACACCTGGGAATGCCAGCGCGGCCTGAAGCCCGGCGCCAAAGCCCTGTTCACCCAACCGGCCATGCCGATCAAATGCCCGGGCGCACCGCAGAAGGCCGCCTATCTCGCCGCCGACCACTTGAAACGCGCCGGCATCCGCCATTTGTGCGACGTACGCTTCCTCACCCAGGCGCCGGCGATTTTCGGTGTGCCGTTTTACGCCAAGGAACTGGTCAAGATCGCCGCCGCCCACGGCATCGACGTGCACTATCAGCACAACCTGGTGGAAATCGACGGCCGCGCGCGGCGTGCGGTTTTTGAAGTTACCGGCGGCGATCGGGCCTCGACGCGCGTGGCCTTCGACTACGACATGCTGCATGTAACACCACCCCAGAGCACGCCCGCCGCCCTCAAAGGCAGCCCGGTCAGCAACGCCGCCGGGTTCGTCGAGGTCGATGCGCATTCCTTGCGCCATGTGAAATACCCCAACATCTTCGGCCTGGGGGATGCGGCGGCTACCGCTAATTCCAAAACCGCGGCGGCGGTGCGCAAGCAAGCGCCGGTGGTGGCACGCAATCTGTTACATCTGATCGCGGGCAGCACGGTCGAAGCGGGCTATGACGGCTATGCCTCCTGTCCGCTGACCACCGCCTATGGCAAAGTGCTGATGGCGGAGTTCATCTACGGCGGCAAGCCGACCCCGACCCTGCCCTTGGATCCGCGCAAGGAACGCAATCTGAACTGGATCATCAAGAAGTACGGCCTGCCGCGTTTGTATTGGGACTACATGCTCAAAGGTTATGAGTCCTTTCCTGGTCATGACACCAGCTACGTGGACCCGGCCTCCTGACATGAACCGGTTCCTGTGCGCGGCGGCGCTGTTGCTCGCGGGATGTGCGGCGAACCCACACCGCATCGGCGACGTGACCGAAGCCCGCGCACTCTCGGACAAGGGCTTCGCCATGTTCGAAGCCGGCGACTACATGGGCGCCAAGACCGCCCTCGACGCCGTGATCGCCTACGGCAGCATCGATGACAAGGATTACACGCGGCGCGCGGCGGTGTACGGCGCGCTCAAGGATTACGAGCGTGCGCTGGCCGACAACGACAAGGCGCTGGCGCTCGACCCCAACGCCTGGCGCACCCACAACCAGCGCGCCATGTTCCACCAGCGCCTGGCGCAATACGACGCGGCCATCGCCGACCTCGACGTGGCCTACCGGGCCGCACCCACGCAGCTCGACCTGTTGCGCCGGCGCGCCTACCTCAAGGTGGTCGCTGGGCGGTTCAAGGATGCGATTGAGGATTACGACATGCTGGCGGATACCGGCGCTCAAAAAGCCGCCGGCATCCTCGGGCGCGGCGTGTCGCTTTACCTCGACGGCCATTGGCGCGAGGCGGCGGACGTGTTCACCGGCATCCTGCAAAAAGATCCGGGCGATGGACTGACGGCCTACTGGCTGGGCAAGGCCTCGCTGCGCGCCGGATTGCCGATCGACCTCGCGCATTTCGGCGTCCATGACAGCAAGGATCCGTCCTGGGTCATGGCCGATGTGCTGCTGACGAGTGACACCATCGAGGACGCCACCGCCAAGATCGCGCCGTTGGAAACCAGGGGTACCGGCGCCTGCGAGATTCAGTTGTTCTACGGCATCTGGCGCGTGCTGCGCGCGGGCGGCACGGGCGGCACACCGGCCTTCCAGGCGGCGGAAAAACGCTGCCCCGCCGACAGCATCGAGGCCTCCGAAGCCCGGGTCGAACTGGGCCGCCTGTTCGCCGCGACCGCCGGAAACTAAACCTTCCTATTTGTCGCGTGTCCCGACGGCCGCGCGCGAAGCGCGCCAACTATTCGGTAGCCGGCCCTCAGCCGGCGGGCGGCACCCACTTTTCCTGGACACGCTTAACGCGGCACGTAGCCCGTCGGCGGGGCGTTTTTCACGTCCCTATAGCGGTCCCGCAGTTCGGTCTGGCGCGAGGTCAGATCCTGCGCCTGGCCGCGGATGAACACGGCGGTGGGCATGCTCGTGAACTCCAGAGGGTCGCCGCTCCAGACCACGATGTCGGCGTCCTTACCCTTCTCAAGCGCACCGTAGTTCGCCGACATGCCCCAAATCTCCGCCGGGACGCGCGTGATTGCGGCCAGAGCCTCGTCGTAAGGCAATCCATTGGCGACCGCGATGCCGGCGAACTGACGCAAGCTGCGGTAGCGCTGATCCAGCGCGCCGCCCATGGTGGCGATAGCAACTTTCACATTCGCCTTTTGAAGGCGCGGAACGTTGTCGAGGCTGGCGCCCAGAGTCTCGAAGCTGGTCGGCAGGTTGTCGCGCGGGTCCGCGATCACCGGGATGCCGGCGCGCGCGAGTTCCGGCGCCACCTTCCAGGCTTCCGCGCCACCCAGGAGAATCACCCGCAGCTTGTACGCCCCGGCGAAGGCGATCACCTGGCGGATGTCGGATTCCCGGTACGCCTCCATCACCAGCGGCATGCGGCCTTCGATCACCGGTATCAGGGCCTCGAGGTCGACCCGCGGCAGAACCGTGGCGCGGGCTTCGGCCTTGTCGAAGGCCTTGCGGTTGTCGCGGTAAAACTGCACGTCGTTCATCACTTCGCGCAGGAACACCCAGGACGCGCCGCGCGCACCGCCCGCGATGCGCGCTCCCGCGCCATCCAGGGATACGAACATGGCGATGCCGGGGCGCACCCAGAAGCTGGAGCCCTCACCCAGGGAAATGGCCGCCGCCTGCCCGGCGAAAACTGTCTTGGAGGTGACCGGCGCCGTGATCGCGCGGGTGATGCCGTGCATGCGCGTCACCGGTATCACCGCCGAGTCCGGATTGATGCCGTAGGACACATCGAAAGCCGCGCTGAACTCGGCCTTGGCGGCGGTGGTGTCGTCGGTGGTCTGCTCGGCGCTCACTTCGCGCAAGCCCAGGAAGGTGAGCGAATCCATCAGGCCGGGGGTGACGATACCGCCCTTGGCGTCGATCACCTTGGCGCCCGCCGGCGGCGCGAGGCCCGCACCGACGGCCGTGATGACGCCATTGTCGAAAATTACCGTGCCGCCCTTGATTACGCCGGCAGGCCGCATGGTGTGGATCTCGCCGTTGATCACGGCCACGGGTTCCGCCCTCGCCGCGGTAAGAAGAGCGGAGGCGGAGAGGAGCACGAGCAGCGCGGTCCATTTTTTCATGGCGCGTGCTCCCCTTGATTTGCGGCGGGCGGCGCATAGCCCAATTCAAAATCGGACCTGAACTGGCGTTTGGGATCGTGCAGGTCGTAGGCCAGCGCACCGTCGATATAGACCTTCTCGGCGCGTGCATAAACGCTGAACGGGTCGCGATCCCAGACCACGACATCGGCCATCTTGCCGTTCACGAGCGAGCCGGTCTTGGCGTCGATGCCGAGCGCCTTGGCGGGATTGAGCGTGAGCCAGGTCCAGGCCTCGGCGTCGGAGATCTTGAGGCCCATGCGCCGCCCGGCCGCAACCGACCGCGCGACGTCCTGGTTTAGCCGCTGGTTGCCCACGTTGTCGTCGGAATGGATCATGGCGCAAGCGCCGGCGGCGTGGACCAGCGGAATGTTTTCCTCGATGCCGTCGAGGGATTCCATCTTGAAGCCCCACCAGTCGGCCCACATCGAGGCGCAGATGCCCTCCTTGGCGAGCAGGTCGCCGACCTTGTAGGCCTCGACCGCGTGGTGGAAAGCGGTGACGTGGTAGCCAAACTCCTTGGACATATCGATCACCTGCGCCATTTCGTCGGCGCGGTAGCAATGCATGTGGATCAGGATCTCGCCGCGCAACGCTCCGGCCAAGGTTTCGAGCTGGAGATCGCGTTTCGGCGGCTTGTTCTCTTCTTCTTTTTTACCGGACTCCGGCCCGCCTGATTTAAGCGGGGCGTTCTTCTTCGCCTCGTACTTGTCCCATTCCTCGCGGTAGTTCTGGGCCGCGATCCAGGCGCTGCGATAGCCCGCGAAATTGCCCATGCGCGTGGACGGCGAAGACCCCTTACCGCCGTAAACCCGCTTAGGGTTCTCACCGCAGGCCATTTTGAGCCCATACGGTGCGCCGGGGAATTTCATGCCCTGCACCGTGCGTGACCACACGTTCTTGATGGTCACCGAGCGCCCGCCGAACAGATTGGCCGAGCCCGGCAGGATCTGCATCACCGTCACCCCGCCCGCGAGCGCGCGGACAAACGCAGGATCCTGGGGCCACACGCTGTGTTCCGCCCATACCTGGGCGGTGTTGGGATTGGTGGCTTCGTTGCCGTCGTCGTTGGCGTTGACCGACGGCACGGCGTAATCACCCAAGTGCGAATGTACGTCGATGATGCCGGGGGTGACGACCTTGCCCCTGCCGTCGATGATCTGTGCGCCCGCCGGCGGCGTGACATCGGGACCGACCGCCAGGATTTTCCCATCGGCCATGACAATGGTGGCGGAGGGATAGTAGGCGCCCGCGCCGGTGAACAGCGCGGCGCCCGTGATCGCGGTCACCGGCGCGGCCGGCGCTTTATACGTCGAGGGATAGGGGTCTTTGAGATTCGGCGCGGGTGCTTTTTCGGCGGCGATCGCCGGCACGGCCAACGCCGCACACAACCCACCCGACAAGATCCACTTGCGCATGCCGCACCCCCTGTCTTGATGCGTGGAGCGTGGCACGCCGGCGTTCCGGCAGGCAAGCCGGAGCATTTTCCGTGGAAAATGCGACCGCTCCGGGGGCTAGAGGTCGCCCCGGTCGCGCGCGGGCAAGAGATTGTGTTTACGTAGCGTATTGCGGAACTGGTGGTAGCCGAGCCCCAGGCGCCGCGCCGCGACGCGCTGATTGTGCCGGGCCTCGCCAAGGGCGCGGGCCAGCAGATCGCTCTCGAACGCCGCCACCGCGGATTTGAAGTCGTCGGGCAAGGCCTGCGTGGCGTGCACAACAGCCGCCGCCACGGCGATGGTCTCGGTGCCGCCGTTCTCGCGTTTCACGCCAGGGGCGTGCGTGGGGCGGAACGGCGATTCAAAGGGATCGAACTGTACCCGATCGATGGCTTTGGCCTCTTCAGGCCAGTGGGCAACCGCGCGCTCCACCACGTTCTTGAGTTCGCGCACATTGCCCGGCCACCGATAGGCGTCGAGCATGGCCTGGGCCGCGGCGGTGAATCCGGGAAACGCTTTCCACCCCAGATCCCCGGCCATCTCGCGGCCGAAATGATCGGCCAGCAGCATGACGTCGCCGCTGCGCGCCCGTAGCGGCGGCAGGGTCAACACATCGAAGGCCAGGCGGTCGAGCAAGTCCTCGCGGAAGCGTCCGGCTTCCGCTTCGCTGGGTAGGTCGCGGTTGGTGGCCGCCACCACGCGCACCGACACTTTCAGCGTGTCGGTGCCGCCGAGACGCTCGAACTCGCCGTACTCGATGGCGCGCAGGACTTTCTCCTGCACGGCCAGCCCGGCATTGCCGATTTCGTCCAGGAACAGGGTGCCGCCGTCGGCCAACTCGAAGCGGCCCTGGCGGCGTTTGGCGGCGCCGGTGAAGGCGCCTGGCTCGACCCCGAACAGTTCGGCTTCCAGCAGACTTTCGGGCAAGGCCGCGCAGTTGAATTTGATGAACGGGCCCGACCAGCGCCGCGACAGGAAGTGGACGCGGGCGGCGGACAACTCCTTGCCGGTGCCGCGCTCGCCGATGATCAGGACCGGACGGTCAACCGGCGCCACCCGGGACAAATGGTCCAGATGCGCCAGGAAAACGGTAGATTCCCCCATCGGGGCCGGTAGGTCAGCCACGTTCCCCTCGCCGCCCTATTGATTGGGCGTGATCGCCTCGGAAAACCGGTTTCCACTTTTCCGGATCACGCTGCGCTAAGTTTTTTTGGAATATTGCACTTGTTAGCGAAATCGACAATCCAATCCGGCGGCAACCTTTATATGATTTGTTTTATATCAATGGCTTAGAGGAAAATTTCGGTTGGCACGCCCCTTGCTCTTATAGGGCCAAGAGCCCGGGTTGGCTGGGCCGCAATCTGAATACGGAGATACGACCATGCTGAAGCTTTCCCCCCTCAATACCTCGGTTTTTGAAATCTGCGTGCTGCTGCTTGTCGCGGTCACCACGCTTGCCATGTTCCCCGGGGCCTAAACCCCGGATATCACCCTCTCACCCCAGCAGCCGCGACACGCGGCCCCTCACGCGGAGTTTTCCATGGGTATCTTTTCCCGCCTGACCGACATCGTGAATTCCAACATCACCGCGCTCCTCGATAAAGCCGAGGATCCGACCAAGATGATCCGCCTGATCGTTCAGGAGATGGAAGACACGCTGGTGGAGGTACGCTCCGACGCCGCGCGCCTGATCGCCGACCGCAAGGAGATCAAACGCCGCCTGGGCCGCCTCGCCGAAGCTCAATCCGAATGGCAGAAGCGCGCCGAACTCGCGCTCACCAAGGACCGCGAGGACCTGGCGCGCGCGGCGCTGGTCGAGAAGGCCAAGATCGCCGAACTCGTCGCCACCATGGAAGCCGACGACGCCGACCTCAAGGAACGCATGGGCCATCTCGACGAGGACATCGTGCGCCTTCAGGCCAAGCTGGTGGAAGCCAAGGCCAAGCAGGCGGCGCTGATGGCCCGCGCCCAGAGCGCCAACGCCCGCCTCGCGATCCGCGAACAGCTCTATGACGGCCGCGTCGACAACGCCGTCGCCCGCTTCGACTACATGGAAAAGAAACTGGACGAGATCGATGGCCGGGTGGAAGCTTTCGACATGGGGCGCGGCGCCAAGACGTTGGCCGACGAGATCGCCGATCTCGAAGCCCAGACCAAGATCGAGGACGAACTCGCCCAACTCAAGGCGGGCGTCGGCAACAAGCCTGCCAAGGCATAGATGACGCCGCAAACGGCGTACACGATGTTTGAAGAGTTGGGGAAGAGGGAGTTTTTCGGTGGACATGACCGAAGTCATGGTGGCGTTCCTGGGCGTGGTCAAACTCGCGACCATCTTCGCCTTCGTGCTCGCCATCATCTGGATCCGGCACCGCTACGGCACGCGCAAGCGTGAAGCCGGAATCCTGCTGGAGCAGGAACAGGACACGCTGGCCCAACTCTCGCGGACAGCGGACAAGATGGAACAAAGGCTGGAGACGCTCGAGAAGATCCTCGACGCCGAACATCCCAAGTGGAAGGAACGCACCTGATGCGCCGCGGCCGTAAATTCTACCTCGACAAGCAGAACGCCAAGATCGCCGGCGTCTGCGCGGGCCTCGCCGATTACCTCGAGTGGGATCTCAAGTTCGTGCGCATCCTGTGGGTGATCGCGACCATCCTGTGGTCGCCGGTGATGATCACCGCCTATGTCGTGATCGCCTGGCTGGTGGACCCGAAGCCGGACGTGGGCTTCGCCAGCGCCAGCCCCTCGGCCCCCTGGCCCACGGATCCCGCCGCGCCGCGCCGGCGCCTGGTGGACGTACGCGACCGCTTCTACCGCCTCGAAGACCGTCTTCAGTCGTTGGAAAGAGTGGTAACTTCGCCCGCCTACCGGATCGACCGGGAGCTGAAGGCCTGAATTCTTGAGGGCCTGAATTTTAGAGGGGACGCGCGGCATCTGCCCGCGCGCGGATGAGAGACCGGCATCATGAGTGAGATGATCTTCGTCCCGTCGATCTTGTTCCTGGTGATCGTCGTCCCTCTTTGGCTGATCCTGAACTATCTGACTCAGGCCCGGCGCGAGAGGATGGGGCTGCGGGAGCCCTCCTCGCCGGAGGAGCAGGAACTCATGACCCGGATGGTCACGCTGCTCGAAAAGATGGAAGGCCGGATCGGCACCCTGGAGAAGATCCTGGATGCCGAGAACCCCCGGTGGCGAGAACGCCAGTAAGTCTCTCTCCGATTTAGGGTTGTCTCCTCCCCGCGAACCGCACAACCGGCGATTAACGGTTGACGCCGAAACTACTATCCATGAATGTTACCGGCCGCTTCGCGGAATGGTTGCTTTGCGCCCGGACGTGTCCTGGGTACTACCGGTTGGGCCGGGACCAGGCGGAACCACGGCGCGGGGATCAAGCCCCCTAGGACGAGACGCGTTGAAAAAATTCGATAAAGACCGGCTCGGCGAAATCGATATCTATCTCGGCGAACCCAACGAACAGGTGCGCGAGAGCATGCGCGCCATGATGCGCGGCGAGGGTTTGCGCAGGACGCGTACCTTCGCGCGTATGGACGACCTCCTCAATGCCATCAAGGAAGCCCCGCCCGACATTCTGATCGCGGCCGACGACCTCGACGCCACCCTGTTCGACATGGTCCGCGACGTCCGGCACTTCAAGATCGGCCGCAACCCGTTCATCTTCATCACGCTGATGGTAAAGGCCGACAGCGACGACACGGTGAAAAAGGCCGTGCTCGCGGGCGCCGACGACGTGATGATCAAGCCGGTGGCGCCGGGCAAGATGCTCGACCGCATCGCGCACCTGACCATGAACCGCTCGCCGTTCATCGTCACCACCGACTATGTCGGGCCGGAGCGCCGCAAATCCGGCGACACCCGCCCCTCCAAGATCAAGCTGCTCACCGTGGTCAACAGCCTCAAGGCCAAGGTCGAGGGCAACCGCATGAGCATGGCCGAACTTGGCCGCGCGGTGGAAAATTGCATGAACGACGTCATGGCCGCGCGCCTCGACAGCCACGGCCTCAAGCTGGGCTGGATCTGCAATCTGATCCTCAAGGCCTATGAGGAAAAGCGCATCGACAAGGAACTCGAGGAACGGCTGATCATCCTGGTCAGCGTGCTCGAGGACGCGGCGCGCACCGCGCGCGTGCTGGGCGAACCCGAGCTGGCGCAGATCTGCACCCAGATGGCCCGCCAGGTCGAGGAAATGGCCGAGAACTACGAGAATCCGACCGACGCCCAGCAAGGCACCATCCGGAAGCTCACCAAGGCCTTCGAACTCGCCAAGAACGCCAAGGCCGCCAGCACGGCGGGCGATACGCCACAGGCCGCCGCGAGCTGATGCCGATGCATTGAGTCGTGCTCGGCCTTGCCGGTGAGCCGCGGCATACCGGACGATTCATCACCTTGAAAAAGCTGACTGATCTTCCGCGCGGTTGCGCCCGCCCGGGGGATGGTCAATGATTGACCGTGTCGTTTCGTGCCCTATCGCTGACCCGCACACCTCATGCCGCCGCGTCTCAATCAGGATACCCTGCGTAAGGCGACCGTCTACATCGGCGAGAAGAACTATTACGAGCGCCAGCAGTTGCGGGATCAGTTCCTCGCCCAGGGCCTGAAGCAGATCGTCTGCCACGCCACGCTGGACGCGTTGCGCGAGATGCTGTTCGAAACGCCGCCCGACCTGCTCGTGCTGGCCGCCGACTTCGATCCCGGCGTGTTCGATTTCATCAAGGAAATCCGCATGCAGCGGGTGGGCGAAAACCCGTTCATGCTGATCAGCATGATGGTGGCGCCGACCCAGGGACAGGCCTTGAGCCGCGCCGTGGAAGCCGGCGTCGACGACATCATCATCAAGCCGATCTCGGCCGAGCGTGTGCAGGAACGTTTGCGCCTTGTGACGTTTCACCGCCGGCCGTTCATCGTCACCGACGGCTATGTCGGCCCCGAGCGCAAGAGCGAGGAGCCCAGGGTCGCCGGCGTTCGGCGCATTCCCGTGGTCAACACGCTGCTTGAAAAGGTCAACGGCCGCGAGATGGACAAGCTCGCGTTGAAGGCCGCGGTCGAGGGTTCGCTACAGAAAGTGCTGCAGGCGCAGCTCGACTCCCAAAGCTTCCGTCTGGGCGAGGTGTGCGAGCGGCTGGTGAACGCCTACGACACCGGCGCCATCAACGACAGCGTGCAGAACGACCTGTTCACGTTGGGCGACGTGCTCAAGGACGCCTCGGCTTTGGCCGAGCGGCTCAAGGATACGCAGCTCTCGTCCCTGTGCGTGAACCTGGCCGAGAACGTCAACGCCATCGCCGAACACTACGAGTATCCGACCTCCAGCGAGATCGACCTGATCCGGAAAATCACCCAGGCGTTCAAGATGGCGATGAATGCGCCTGGGGCTGGAGCCCAGACGGGCGCTCAACCCGAAGCCGCCGGCCAGCCGGAAGCGCTCGACCTCAGCCAGTACCAATGAGCCGGAAGGCCGCCGTTAGGCGTGCCAGTTATTGACCAGGAACTGCGAGACTTCGGGCTTGATGTTGTACCAGCGGGCGTCGTTCTTGCTGGCGTCCACGACCACCAGCTTGTCGTCCATGTTCATCGCCGCCCAGATCTTGGAGCCGACAAACGCCGCGTCGAGCTCGCCGTGGAGATAGAACACATTGCGATTGATTCGCGCCCAGACGCAGCCGAAGGCCTCGATGACCTCCTGAATTCGTTCGTCGCCCCTTTCCGGGCGAAGCAGTTCGTAGGCCACAAAGATATTACGCGCCTGGGTCATTAATCCCTCATCCGGCCCGCGCTCTGTCACGCCCGGCAGCCGCCCGTGATTGCTGAGGCGGTTGCAACCGCTCCAGTCCATTACCTTGGAGTGTCTCCATAATTGGTCAACAGATCGTCAATGTAATCGGGCGGGATGTAGTTCAACTTTTGGTTGCTTTTAGAAAGGGTTGGCGGCCATACCCGCGCCGTAATCGACAACGTTAATGGACCGCCTTTCCTACGGGGGTTTGCCCGCTAAAATCACGGCGTTTCAGCAGAAAATGCCTTGGGACAGGGGGGCGCGTCTGGTTTAGGGTGCGCGCCGGTTTTTAGGCTGGCGCACCGGGATACCCTTCCCGGGGGCCGGCAACGGCGGATGTTGCGCCGCACTTTGCGACTATGACGAAGGATCGAGGGGACGGCTGGATGGGCGGGCGGATTAGTTACGGTACGTTGAGCTATCTGGCGGTGCTCGCCGCCGCATTTCCGGTCTTGAACCCGGCCGCGGCGGCTGACCTGACCATCAGCACCGCCACCACCGCGCCGGTCGCCACCTCGACCGGCAACGGCACCGGCACCGGCAATATCACCGTCGATACCGCCGGCTCGATCGTGGTGAGCACACCCAGCGCCATCACCATCGACAGCAGCAACACCGCGACCAACAACGGTTCGATCGCGTCGTCGATCGCCGCCAACGCGCGCGCCATCGCCATCGATCTGGGCCAGACGTCCGCGCGCAACATCACCGGCAGCTTCCTCAACAACAACGTCATCACCGCGGTCGGGTTGGACACCACCAATGCCGACTACGCGAACAGCATCAACAACTCGGTGGTCTACCTCTCGGGCCTCGGCACGTTCACCGGTTCGATCACCAACACCTCGAGCGCTTCGATGGTGGCCGGCGGCAACAAGGCCGTCGTGGTGTCGATCCGCGGCAACATGATCGGCGACCTGAACAACCAGGGCACCATCAACGCGCTGGGTGACGGCTCCTACGGCATCCTCACCACCGGCACCATCACCGGCAACGTCACCACCGGCGGCGTGATCGCGGCCGGCGGCAAGGACTCGGTCGGCGCCTACTTCGGCGGCACCATCACCGGCGTTCTCAATCACACCGGTGCGCTGCTCGCGGGCAGCGGCCCCCAGGTGGGATTGGCGCCCAACGGCATCGACCTCGTTACGACCAACCCGATCAACGCCGCGGCCAGCCTGTGGGTGGCGGGCAATGTGAACGGCGGCATCGTCCTGGCCGGCAACAAGTACACCACGGCGCAGGAAGCGCTGGATGCCACCATCGTCACCAACCAGACCACGGCGGACTCCTCCTTGAGCATCGTCGGCCCGGCGCCGGCTTTGCGCATCGCGCAAGGCGGCCCGGCGACGGCGGCCAACATCGTCATCGGCGCCAACAGCGACAACAGCGGCTATTCGCTCACGGCCCAAGGCAACATCTCCGCCAGCGGTTCCGCCAGCGGCGTCAGCGCCCTCGGCGTCGAGGTCGCGGGCCTCGCGAGCGGCGGGCAGATCTACACCACCACGCTTTCGGGCGGCCTCTGGAACCAGGGCGGCACCTGGAACATCACCGCCTCCGACGCCGACGCCGTCGGCGTCCATATCGGCAATTATGGCGCCGTAGCGCGCTTCCAGAACGGCGGCGACATCCTCGTCACCACCGGCGATTCCACCGCCAACAGCATCACCGGCTTCATCGGCACCAAGGGCGGGAATGCCTACGGCATCGTCATCGACCCGCAGGGCCGGTTGGATTCCTTCACCAACACCGGCAACCTGACCGCCAGTTCGAGCGGCCCGACCGGCACCTCCTACGGCGTGCTCGACAAATCGGGCACCATCAAGACCTTCGTCAACACGGGCGCGATCACGGCCGGCGTGCCGTCCGGCTCGACCGGCAAGTCGGTTGCCGTCGATCTTTCCGCCAATACCACCGGCCTCAGCTTCTCCAACACCGGAACGATTTTTGGCGACGTCTACCTCGGCGGCGGCGACACATCGGTCACCATCTCGAACAGCACCGTCAACGGCAGCGTGCTGCTTCAGAACGGTACCGCCAAGAGCGGCAACAATACCGTCACCCTCAATGCCGGCATCGTCGCCGACAAGATGTACCTGGGGAACGGCACCCACAGCGTGACCCTGAACAATGGCTCGGACATCAAACTCGGCCTGTCGAACGGCACCGGCGCCGTGGCGCTCGCGGTCAACCAATCCAAGGTGTCCCT
>JAIBCD010000141.1 GCA_019694335.1 Rhodospirillaceae bacterium
CGTGCGAATGATTTCGACCTTGCCGTCGGTCGTCACATTTTCACGATCTACAATGAAAGGCCCTTTTGCTCCCTTTCGGAGCGGGCGTTCTTTCTTGGAGTTTGTCACCCGCAATCTCCTGCATAGTCCCCGGTAGAGAGCGGATTTCTGAACGCCGGAAACTTACCTACTGACGATAAGCTTCGAAATTTCGACGAAAGTTGAACCCTCGGCAACGGTTAAGCCGCAGTACTTGCAGGATGCTTGAATGCGAGTTTGCCAAATTAAAATCAGTAAAATCAGGTACTTAGTGACCGATTTTTATTCCCACTCAATCGTCCCCGGCGGCTTGCTCGTCACATCGTAGGTGACACGGTTGATGCCCTTGACCTCGTTGATGATGCGGTTCGCGACGCGGCCGATGAAGGCCATGTCGAAGGGATAGAAGTCCGCGGTCATGCCGTCGGTCGAGGTCACGGCCCGCAGGGCGCAGGCGTAATCGTAGGAGCGGGAGTCGCCCATCACGCCGACGGTACGCACGGGCAACAGCACGGCGAAGGCCTGCCAGATCTGGTCGTAAAGCCCGGCTTTGCGGATTTCCTCGAGGTAGATCGCGTCCGCTTTGCGCAGGATGTCGAGGCACTCGGGTGTGATCGGCTGGCCGGGGATGCGGATGGCGAGGCCCGGGCCGGGGAACGGGTGGCGGCCGACCATGTCGTCGGGCAGGCCGAGTTCACGCCCCAGCGCGCGCACCTCGTCCTTGAACAGTTCGCGCAGGGGCTCCACCAGCTTCATGTTCATGCGCTCGGGCAGGCCGCCGACATTGTGGTGGGACTTGATGGTGACGCTTGGGCCGCCCGCGAAGGACACGGACTCGATCACGTCCGGATAGAGCGTACCTTGCGCCAGGAAATCGGCGCCGCCGGCTTTCTTCGCTTCTTCCTCGAACACGTCGATGAAGGTGGCGCCGATGATCTTGCGCTTGCGCTCGGGGTCGGTCTGGCCGGCGAGCTTACCCAAGAACAAGGCCGACGCGTCATGCGCGATCAGGCGGATATTGAAGCGGTCACGGAATACCTTGACCACCTGTTCGGTCTCGCCGGCGCGCATCAGGCCGTGATCCACCAGCACGCAGGTGAGCTGCTCGCCGATGGCTTCGTGCACCAACGCCGCGACCACGGCCGAGTCCACGCCGCCCGAGAGGCCGCAGATCACCCGGCCCTTGCCGACTTGCGCGCGCACCTTCGCGATGGCTTCCTGGCGGAAGGCCGCCATGGTCCAAGTGCCGGAGCAGCCGCAAATGTCGCGCACGAATTTGCGATAGAGTTCCTTGCCATGCGGGGTGTGCACCACTTCCGGGTGGAACTGCACGGCGTAGAAGCGGCGCGCCTCGTCGGCGATGGCGGCGAAGGGGGCGCCCTCGCTGGTGCCGACCACCTTGAAGCCGGCAGGCAAAGCGACCACGCGATCGCCGTGGCTCATCCACACCTGCTCCTTGGCGCCCGGCTTCCACGGGCCGCTGAACAGCGCGGAATCTCCCGTGATGTCCACCATCGCGCGGCCGAATTCGCGGTGATGGCCGCTTTCCACCTTGCCGCCCAACTGCGCCACCATGGTCTGCTGGCCGTAGCAGATACCAAGAACGGGCAAGCCCATCGTGAACACCGCGTCGGGCGCCTTGGGCGTGCCGATGTCGAGCACCGAGGCCGGGCCGCCGGAAAGGATCACACCCTTGGGATCGAACGCCTTGATCGACGCTTCGGTGACCTTGTTGAATGGGTGGACTTCGCAGTAGACGCCGATTTCGCGCACCCGCCGCGCGATCAACTGGGTGACTTGCGAACCGAAGTCGATGATCAGGATGCGGTCGTGGGCGGCCATAGCTTTCCTTATCGGCTAAGTGTCTCAACTAATCAGGCGCGCTCCAGCAGCGCGACAAAGAATCCATCGGTGTTGTGTGACGCGGGCGTCAATGTGAGCGTGTCTTTATCGGTGGGCGCGGTGGTGCCCAGAACATTTTTCCAGACATCGCCCACCGGCGCGATTTTGAAGTTTGGATGCCGTGCCAGGAAGGCGGTGACGCGCTCCTGGTTCTCGTCGGGCAACATCGAACAGGTGATGTAGACGATACGCCCGCCCGGCTTCACCAGCGGCGCCGCCTGATCCAAGAGCGCATCCTGGGTGGTGGTGAGGTTGGTGAGCGCATCGGGCGTGAAGCGCCAGCGCGCGTCCGGGTGCCGGCGCCAAGAACCGGTGCCCGAGCACGGTGCATCGATCACCACACGGTCGAAGCTCTCGCCCTGGCGCTTGATCCACTTGTCGTTGGTTTCCAGCACCCGCAAGGTGGCGTTGTGTACGCCGGCGCGGCGCAGGCGCAGTTTCGCGCGCTCCAGCCGCTTCACCGACACGTCGCAGGCGATGATGCGCCCGGTGTTTTTCATGGCGGCCGCGATCGCCAGGGTCTTGCCGCCGGCGCCGGCGCACAGGTCGATCACCGATTGTCCGGCCTGCGCATCGGCCAGCATGGACACTAGCTGCGAGCCTTCGTCCTGCACTTCGAAGCGGCCGTCCTTGAAGCCGTCGTGATTGCCCAGAGTCGTGCGGCCAGTGATGCGCACGCCCATGGGCGACAGCAGCGTCGGCGCGGCCTTGAGTTTCTCGGCGGTCAGTTCCGCCAGCACCGCGTCGCGCGAGGTTTTGAGGATATTGGCGCGAATATCCAACGGCGCTTCGCCCTGGAGGGCCGCGAGTTCCGCATCCGCGCGCGCGCCAAAGGCAGCGTCGAATTTGTCCGTCAGCCAGTCCGGCATCTCGAGCTTTATTTCGCGCGGCGCATCCGCCGGGTCGCGGCTGGCGGCCTGTTGCACCATCCGGCGTTCGTTGGGCGCGAACGGATGCGGCCCATGAAGCGAGCCGGAAAACAGACCGCTGATGGCATCGATATGCTTCTTGTCGTGCTGCGCGAGATCGGCCGCCACCAAGAGGCGCCCCGAAACCTGTTCCGTGCCCAAAGCCCAGGACAGGCGCGCGCGGTGGCGCAGGATTCGCCAGATCTGGTCGGAGACCGCGCGGCGGTCTTTCGCCCCGAAGAACTTACGGCCACGGAAATACGCCGCGATCACGCCGTCCGCCGGACGGGATTCGTCCAGGATGGCGTCGAGAAGATCGATTGCCGCTTGAAGGCGCGCAGAGGGGTTCATGGCCTACCCTGCTGCAGGAGAATGTGTGCGCTGATTTTTAGTTTGTCGGCCGGCCGCCGACGGGCAGACGGATTCATGACACCACCCCGCGCGAGGGGGTCTCGTCAGGTGTTGTTGACGCGATAATTCGGCGGTTCGCGGGTGACGATGACATCGTGGACATGGCTTTCGCGCATTCCGGCGCCGGTGATGCGGCGGAATTTGCAGTTCTTTTGCATCTCGGCCATCGTGGCGTTGCCGGTGTAGCCCATGGCGGCCTTCAAGCCGCCGACGAGCTGGTGCACCACGGCCGCGGCGGGGCCTTTATACGCCACGCGACCTTCGACGCCTTCGGGGACGAGTTTCATGGAATCGCGCACTTCCTCCTGGAAGTAGCGGTCGGCAGAGCCGCGGGCCATCGCGCCCAGCGAGCCCATGCCGCGGTAATCCTTATAAGTGCGGCCCTGGTACAGGATCACTTCGCCCGGGGTTTCCTCGGTGCCGGCGAGCAACGAACCGATCATCACGCAATCGGCGCCGCCCGCGATGGCCTTGGCGATATCGCCCGAGAACTTGATGCCGCCGTCGGCAATGATCGGCACGCCGGCTTTGCGGGTGGCTTCGGCGGTTTCCATTACCGCGCTGAGCTGCGGCACGCCCACGCCCGCGACAATGCGCGTGGTGCAGATCGAGCCGGGGCCAATGCCCACTTTCACCGCGTCGGCGCCCGCGTCGATCAGCGCCTTGGCGGCGTCGGGCGTCGCGATATTGCCGCCGACCACCTGGGCGTAATTGGACAGGCGCTTGATGCGGGTAATCGTATCGAGCACGCCTTTGGAGTGGCCGTGGGCCGTATCGACGATCACCACATCGACGCCGGCGTCGAGCAGCGCCTCGGCGCGCGCGAAGCCGTCATCGCCCACGCCGGTGGCGGCGGCGACGCGCAGCCGGCCTTGTTCGTCCTTGCAGGCCATCGGGTGGGCTTTCGCCTTGTCGATATCCTTCACCGTGATCAGGCCGACGCAGCGGTAGTCCTTATCCACCACCAGCAGTTTTTCGATGCGGTGCTGATGGAGGAGTTTGAGGGCCTGATCGCGTTCGATGTTCTCGGGCGCGGTGATCAAGCGCTCCTTGGTCATCAGTTCGGTCACCGGGATCGCCGGATTGGTGGCGAAACGCATGTCGCGGTTGGTGAGGATGCCGGTGAGCTTGCCAGTCTTGCGGTCGACCACGGGAATCCCGGAGATACGGTTCTGTTCGCGCAAGGACAGCGCGTCGCCCAGGGTCTGGTCGGAGAAGATGGTGACCGGATTGACCACCATGCCGGATTCGAACTTCTTCACCCGGCGCACTTCCTGCGCCTGCTGCTCGGGGGTGAAATTCTTGTGGATCACGCCGATACCGCCCAGCTGGGCCATGGCGATGGCGAGGCCGCTTTCGGTCACGGTGTCCATCGCCGCCGAAATCAGCGGGATGTTGAGCGTGATGTTCTTGGTGAGGCGCGTGGAGGTATTGGCGTGGCCAGGGAGAACCGAGGATGCGGCAGGCACCAGAAGGACGTCGTCAAACGTCAGTGCTTCGGCAATCTCCATGCGGCCTCCGGGGCATTAATTTATTTGCTCAGCGCGTGTCCGGGCGAAAAACCAGCTTCCACTTTTCCTGACACGCGAGCTCTCGCCCGAAAAAAAGGTGCCGGGTTATGCCACCTTTTAATGGGTGGGGCAAGCGCGGTTCTTACTAGCCCTTGAAGCCCAGGGCGACCAGGTACATCTCGGCCGAATCCTTGCGGCTGGCGGGCGGTTTGGCGTGCCGGACCGAGGTCATGCGGGTCTTGATCTGGGCCAGCAGCTCGTTCTCGGTGCCGCCCTGGAACACCTTGCAAACGAAGGCGCCGCCGGGAGCCAAAATCTCCTCCGCGAAGGCCCAGGCCACTTCCGCCAGGCCCATGATCCGCAGATGATCGGTGGCGTTATGGCCGGTAGTGGGGCTGGCCATGTCGGACAGCACCACGTCGGCCTTGCCGCCCAATGCAGCCTTGATCGCCGCCGGCGCCCGGTCGTCGAGAAAATCCATCACCAGGCAGGTCGCGTTCGGGATCGGATCCCAGCCGTTGATGTCGATGCCGACCACCGTGCCGCCGCCGGGCTGGCCGGCCTGCACGCGGTCCACCGCCACCTGGGTCCAGCCACCCGGGGCGGCGCCCAAGTCGACCACCGCGACGCCCTTGCGCAGGAGCTGGAACTTCTCGTCCAGCTCCATGAGCTTGTAGGCGGCGCGGGAGCGCATGCCCTCGGCCTTGGCGCGGGCGACATAGGGGTCGTTCAGCTGGCGTTGCAGCCAGCGGGTCGAGCCGACCTTGCGGCCGCGCGCGGTCTTGACGCGCACCGACAGGCCACGCCCTTCACCGCGCGGATTGCTGCGCGCATTGCCTCGGGCGTTGCCGCCCCCGCGTCCTTTGCCGGATTTCATAGGAGTTATTAGGGGCGAACGTCAGCGGTGCGCAAGCGCTGAAGCGCAATGCATCTGCCCAGGTGCCACGGAAAGCTGGGCGGGATTTATGAGATCCATCAGCAATCCCTCGCGCAAACCCCGGTCGGCGATACGCAAGGTGCCTACCGGCCACATGCGGCAGATGGCGTCCAGGATTGCGCAGCCGGCGAGCATCAGGTCCGCCCGCTGCCAGCCGATGCAGGGCTCGGCCGCGCGCTGCTGAAGGTTCATGGTACGCAAGGCCGTGGTCGCCTTGCACAAGGCGTCGAACGGCAGCGTCAGGCCATCGACCATGGCGCGGTCGTAGCGTTCGAGGCCGAGATGCAGGCCGCCCAAGGTGGTGACGGTACCCGAGGTGCCGATCATCTGGGTCATGCCGGCTTTGATCTTTTCGCTGATCTTATGGGCGGCATCGAACGGCTCCAGCAATTTCTGGACCTTGTCGGTCACCGCGGAATAGGTGCGCTGGCAAAGATCGCCCCCACCGCAGTCCTCGGCCACGGTCACCACGCCCATGGGCATGGAGATACAGCCCTCGACCGTCAGGGCGGGGTGATCCGCCACCCGCACGAAGATCACTTCGGTCGAACCGCCGCCGATATCGAAGATCAGCGCATACGGGATCGAGGCATCGAGCAGCGCGGCGCAGCCCTTGAGCGCCAGGGTGGCTTCCTCCTGCGCCGAGATGATCTCGAGGGCGAGGCCGGTCTCGCGGTTCACGCGTTCCAGGAACTCGCCGCAGTTGGCGGCGCGGCGGCAGGCTTCGGTCGCCACCTGGCGCGAGGCGCTGACCCGGCGGCGTTCCATTTTCTCGGCGCAGCGCTTGAGGGCGTCGATGGTGCGGTCCATGGCGTCGCCGGACAGGCGCCCGGACGAGCTGACGCCCTCGCCCAGGCGCGTGATGCGCGAGAAGGAATCGACCACCCGGAAACCGCCATGGGCGTCGGACCCGCCGTCGGGCCGGGCCACCAGCATGCGGCAATTATTGGTGCCGAGGTCGAGGGCGGCGAATACCCCGCCCGGGTCGGCGCAGGTATCCGGCCGGGAGGTCCGTGCTCCATCATCCATATGCTGGTGCGGGCGGCCTTCGGCCATCAAATCTGTGCCTTATCTGGGCGAAGCGCGCCTTACCCCGCCGGAATGGTTCATAAGGGTCATGCTATCGGCTTCCTTAAAGGCGGGTAAAGACCAATGCGGAGAAGGCCTTAAAAAGGACCCCGGATTTACGCTCAAAAACCTTGAATCCCGAAGCGGTTTAAACAAGTATGCCGCCGCTTCGCGGGGCGTGCCCCAAAGACCCGGCCTTCCGGGGTTGCAGGACAGCTCTTATACTCCCGCGAACGCCCACCTCTGGTGGGGGATCGTCTAACGGTAGGACCGCGGACTCTGACTCCGCTAGTCTAGGTTCGAATCCTAGTCCCCCAGCCACCT
>JAIBCD010000142.1 GCA_019694335.1 Rhodospirillaceae bacterium
GGCCGCTTCGACAGCGGCGGGCGCCGCGGCCGGGGCTTCGTCGGCGGCGAAGGCCGGCGCCGATGTCACCGCAAAGAGTGTCAGAAGCAACGCCCCGATCAAGGGCGCCCCCTTTAAACGAATAAGCGTCTTGAACAAATTCATTGGGTAGACTCCCCAGTCCTAGGTTGAGTGTGATTCCGGTCCGCGGCGGCGTACCTGAAAAGCCACCGCGGGCCGGACCCCGATGTGCGGTCGGAAGCTGCGAGAACCCGCGGCGGAAGGCCGCAAACGGACAACGGCAGCGGGCCCGCGCATTCGTTCGTGTTCGCGATTAGAAGCTGCGTGAAAGCGTGACGACGGCCTTGGCGTCGCAGGTCTTCTTGCCCACGGTCACGCAACCGCCCTTGACGTTGGTGTCGTAATAGCGGGCATCGATGCTGAACCAGTTGTTCACGTTCAGCTTCGCGCCCAGGTTCCAGTCGGTCTGGTTGGTGAGCGGCGCCTTGAAGTCCCAGTAGCCAATCGCGCCCGAGATGGCGAGTTTGTCGGTCACCGGGACCGACAGGCCGACGTTGAAGTAGATCGCGTCCTTGGTGCCGCCGAAATTGTCCGGGGTGTAGTTGACGCCGCCGCTGATGGCCGCCGCGCCGAAATCGTAGCCGGCCTTGCCGTAGACTTCCCACAGGTCGTAGTTCAAGGAGCCGAGGGCGCCCGGATACCAGTAGTAGACGAAGCCGACGTCATAGGTGAAATTGTCGATCTTGCCGGCGTAGCCGCCGTAGAGATCGGTTTCGACCGAAGCCTGGCCGCCGTCCTTGAAATTGAGCGACGAGCCCCAGAGGCCGAAGTGGAAGCCGGCGCCGGTATCCCAATCCATGCCGCCTTGGATGGCCGGACCGTTCCAGCTCTGGGAGAGCCCGCGGAATACATAGTCCGAGGTCAGCGCCACGTTGCCGGTGAAGGTGCCGGGCAGGTAGCTCTCCGGCGCGGCTTCCTCAGCCATGGCGCCAAACGGGGCAAAGGCGCCCGTAACCGCCGCCAGCACCGCGAGAGTTTTCATCAGCTTCATCAGGGATCCCCTAAATGCCTATTTTTTGATTGAGCCGGACTGAGCCAACCTCGGGTAAGTCCCGCCTGTGTGGCTCATCCCGGCCCCATATCCTGATTTTGCAAACTCCGTGCCAATGGTTGTGCGGCGCAACAGGACGTAAATCAGATTGATTTTACTTTGTTTTATTTTGTCCGCCGGCTGGAGCGGGTGCGTTGCGGTGAAACGCTGCGCCACCTGGTTGCACTTTTTTAGTGCAATTAAAATATATGCTTAAAATTTAGCCAACTTGGTGAGGCTAGCGCGGCGCTATTTTGGCGCGGGAACCCGTGTCGTGGAGTCGAAAAACGCCTCCGCGCCGGGATGCAAAGGCAACGTCAGGCCGTTGCGGGCGGAACGTGCCGACACCAGGCTCCCCAAGGCCGAACCGTGCCCGAGGTAGTCGACCTCTTTGAACATGATCTGGAGCAGGGCGCCGACTTCGCTCGCCGGTACCGTCTGCAGGGACACCAACTGCGCCGTGACCGCGATGGTGGCGATCGGCTTGGTCTGGCCGGGGTAGGTCTGCGCCGGGACGGTCATGGCAATGTAGTTGGAGTTCCCGGCGGTCATCAGGGCGATGGCGTCTCCGTCCAGGGGCAGGAAACGGATGGAATGGCCGCGCGCGAACGCCTGCACGTCCGGCGACGGCGCGGCGGCGGTGATCACCAGGGCGTCCAGTTCGCCTTTCTCGACCGCGGCCAGCGCCTTGGCCGTCGCCAATGCCTCGGGCGCGGCCGCGAGCGACGCCGTGGCGACGCGGTGCGCTCTCAGGATGTCGGTGGCTTCCGACACCGCCGCCGGGCCGGTGGCGGCCACCGCGATCTTCTTGCCGACGAGTTCGCTGACCGAGGCCACGGTGCTCGCGGCCATCACGATCACATGCACCGGCATGGGGAACAGGCTGGCGTCCACACGCAAGGCCGGGAAGGTTCCGGTGCGGGCGAACGGGCCGTCGCCGGAGGCGGCCATGGCGGCCTCGTTGTTCTGTACGATGGCGGCGGTGATCTTGCCGTCGCGCAGGAGATTGAGGTTCTCGACCGTGCCGCTGGTGGCGATATTGATGACCGGCGTGGTGCTGCCTTGTTTTTCGATGCGTGCGGCCTCGGTGAGCAGCCAGTCGTCGCTGCCGACCGGGCCGCTGGCGACCGCAAATCCTGAGTCCAGGTGCGCGAGCCGGGCGATGGTGGCGGTGAGCTCGCTGTCGACCTCGGGCGCGCGCGACGGGGTCGCCATCACCCGCGCCGTGGTCAGGAACAACTGGCCGAGACGGCGCGCGACGCTGGTGCGCGACGGTGCTTCGGGTTCCGCCGCCGCGAGCGGAGGTTCGTTGCTCTCCAGCTGCCAGCCGTTCCGGGCCTTGCGATAAGCCGCGACGCCGGCGATGCGGATCACGTCTCCGGTCTTGTTGCCGCCGCTCTTGAGCCCGCTCATGGCCTCCGGCCGCCCGCCCAGGATTTGCAGCAGCGTGTTGGCGTTGGCCTGGTCCCAGGCGCCGAAATCATGGTCGCGCTTCAGCTTGAGCGTGATGGTGAACGGAACGATCGCGTGGGCGATGTCCAGGCGCGCGGCCGGTGCTGGTTCCTCGGCCGCCACGTCCGCCACTTCGAACAGCCCGGGGGTATAGTTTTCATTGAGACGCCGGGTGAGGTCGCCGGCGAGTACCTGCTGCGACGGTCCTTGGTCGCAGCCCGAAAGGGCCACGAGACCGGCAGCGGCAACGAGGCAGCAGAGAAGTTTTCTCACCGGTCCCCCGGAGCGGGGCTGATTATGCGCGGGCGGTCTTGCGTCCGCGCACGTTGCCCCACTTTACTTTGGTCTTGCGCACGAAACGGCGCACGCCGGGAATATCGACCGAAAGCACGGCGATGCCCAGGGGCAACATCCAGATACCCAGGACGGGTAGGATCGCGCCCGCGACACCCCCTACAGCGAGTGCCGAACCCAGAGCGATGCGGGCGGCACGATTGCGCGGCAGGTTCTCGCGGCGGAAGGCATGCCGAATCCTGGAGGTGATTTTTTCCGGAAACGATTTGAGGTTCATCCCCATGAAATGAAGCCGCGCCCTTTGAACCTCAAGGGGCGCGGCGGTCAATTGGCTGTGAGGTTACGCAAACTTAACACATGGATTCACGCTCTCGTTTTTAGGCGGACGCGGATGCGAGAGACTGTTTCCGCGTCTGCACCACGCGGTCGGCATCACGCCCGATCAGCTCCTGGTAATGGCTGAAGGTCGATGTGAAGGTGCCCATGCCTTGCGAGACCTGGCGTACTTCCAGGATCAAATCCTGCATCTCCGATGCCGGCATGTTGACATGGATGGTTTCCCATCCGCTCCAGCCCTCGCGCGCGTCGAAGCCCAGGATCTGGGCGCGGCGCTGGGTCACCGCGCGCTGGATCTTGGACGTGAAATCGGACGGCACGAAAATCTGCACGTCATGGATCGGCTCCAGCAGCACCGGCTCGCATTGCGGCAGGCCCTCGGTCATGGCGATGCGCGCGGCGGTGCGGAACGCCGCGTCGGAGGAATCCACGCTGTGGTACTGGCCGTCGAACAGCCGCACGTTCACGTCCACCACCGGGAATCCCAAGGGGCCCTCGGCGGTGTTGTCGCGCAATCCAGCTTCCACCGCCGGGATGAAGTTGCGCGGCACCACGCCGCCGACAATCGCATCCGTGAAGGTGATGCCGCCGCCACGGGGCAGGGGCATGATCTCGACCTTGATGTCCGCGAATTGCCCGTGCCCGCCGGACTGGCGCTTATGGCGCGCATGCTGCACCACGCCGCGGCGGATGGTTTCGCGGTAGGCCACCTGCGGCCGGCGCGTGTCGATGTCGAGATCGAATTTCCGCCGCGCGCGCTCAAGGGCGATCTGCAAGTGCACGTCGCCCATGCCGGACAACAGGAGTTCCGAGGTTTCGTTGACATGGCCGAGCGTGAGCGAAGGATCCTCCTCGCACACCTTGCGCAGGGATTCTCCCAGCTTGACGTCGTCCTTGCGGGCCTTGGCGGTGACCGCGACGGTGTAAAGCGGCGCCGGTGCCTTCGGCCACATCTTGGGCTCGAGCGCGGCGGTGTCGGTCAATACCGAGCCGGTGTGTCCGCTCTCGAACTTGCAAAGGGCGACAATGTCGCCGGCGCCGGCCTTGGCGAGCTTGGCGGTCTTGCCGGATTTGGGTTCGGCCGCTTCCTGAATATTGCTGACCCGGACGCCCGCGAGGCTGTCGCCGTCCTTCAAGGGGCCGCGCCAGACGCGCACGAGGGAGAGTTTCCCGACATGCGGCGCGTAGGAGATCTTGAAGATCTGCGCCGTAGGCGTGGATGCCGGAATCCCCAGCCGGTCGGCGGTCGCGGTGGCGTCCGGCACTTCGTGGCGCAGGGTTTTCATCAGCCGGCGCACGCCGTGATCATGTTCCGCCGCGCCGATCAGCACCGGCACGATCAGGTCGTCGGCAAGATCCTGGGCGAGGTGGCGGTAGACTTCGTTCTTGTCGGGAACGATGTCCTCGAGCAGCTTCTCGAGCAGGGCGTCGTCGAAGTCGGAGAGTTTTTCGAGCAGCTCCCGCCGGGCGCTCACCGCGCCGCTGGTCATGACGCTGGGGGCGGTCGCGGTCGCCTGGATGCGCTCCGACGGCTTGTCGAGTTTGTAGTGATAGGCGCGCTCGGCCACCAGGTCGACATAGCCGGTGATCTGCGAGCCTTCGCCGATCGGACCTGCGGTCAAGGGAATGTGGCGCAGCACCAAGGGCCGCGCCGACTGGCGCTGTGCCGAGGCCAGCAGCTCGCGTACTGGGCCGGCGACCGAGTCCATCTTGTTGATGAACAGGACGTGGGGAATTTTATGATCGTCAAGGAAACGAAACAGGGGCGCCAGCGCCATCATGCGCTCTTCATGGGGGTCGGCCACCACCACCACCGCGTCCGCGACCATCATGCTCTGGTAGGAATCCTGCGCCAGGTCGACCGCGCCCGGACAATCCAACACCACCCAATCGTCGCCGAGGTAGGAGAAGCGCACCGGCGTCAGCTCGGTGGACATTTGGTGTGCGCGCGCCTCGGGCGTATTGTCGCTGACGGTGGTTTTGTCCATCACGCGCCCGCGTTTCTGGATCGCGCCCGCCGCGAGCAGCATGCTCTCGACCAACGTGGTCTTGCCCGAGGATTGGGCACCGACGACGGCGATGCAGCGGGTGGTTTTAGCGCGGGCGGTGTTGGTCATGCGGCCACTCCTGGGATGCGAGATTTGGAAATGCAAAAGGGCCGCACGTGTTGTGCGGCCCTTTTTGTGCTGTCGTCATGTGCCGCCCGCGCGCTAGCACGAGCGGCCACTACAGCCGTGTCATTGACGTTTTGATGTACGGTCCCGGCAGCGATGGAAAACGGCCGGGGCCCTGTCGGGCGTCCCTTCATCGTCGTCCTTGCGGCTCTCGTCAGTGACCGGAAGTCTAGCAAAGTCGCGCCCTGCACGAGAAATGAATCCCGCCGTTGCGCCGCAGCATGGAGGAGTTGGAAACCCGCGCCGGCTTGCTACCCCCGGTAAGGGCGGCGCGATTGGCCAAGTGCCCCAAATACGGTAAAATACTGAAAAGTCAGGGAGGGCGGCCGTTGCGGTTCCGCAAACTGTTACACGTGGCTGTGTTGGCCCCGGCGCTCCTGTGCGGCGTCGCGCCCGAAGCCGGCGCGCAAATCATGAAGCGCGACGGCTTCACCCTCAACTGGTTCGCGTCGCCCGCCGAACGCCGCGCGCGCGAAGCCTGCGCCAACAATCAGCCCGATTGCCGCCCGTCGGTGCGCGATGAGATGGATCAGGAGAAGGCGATCTCGCTCCTGTTGCCCTGGGCGCTGGCCGGCGCCATCATCCTCGGCGTGCTGTTCTATCTGCGCAAACTTGAACAGGAGAAGCTCAAGAAGCGCCGCGAGGCGCAGCGCAGGCACGATCCCAAGGCGTACAAGAAGCTCGACCAGACCAAGGAAGACCGCGCCGCCGAAGCCGCCGCCGAAGCCGAAGCGCGGGACGACTACTAGCTCTTTTATCCGGCCGTGCGTCCGGACGCCCCGGGCGGACGCCCCGGGCGGGCGCGCTAGCCGATAAATTTCTGAAGGAATGCCGCGCCGATCCTGGCGCCGTCGGGATCGATCCCATGCTGCAGGCCGGGGATCAGGTGTGTCGCGACGGAAACGCCGAGCGGCGTCAGCGCCTGGTCGATGTCCGCCATGCACAGGGCCGGCACCACCGGATCGGCCGCGCCGTGCACCAGGCACACCGGCGGCTTGGTCTTGATCTCGCCCGCGATCCTGTCCGCGCCCACCAGCGCGCCGGAATAGCCGAGGATCGCCGCCAGCTGCTTCTCGCGGCGCAAGCCCGCGTACAGCGACATCATCGTTCCCTGGGAGAAGCCCAGCAGCGCGAGACGGTTCGGCGCCAGCGTGTGTTCCGCGAGCACCTGATCGATGAATTTGTTGAGCGGTATCGATGCCGCCGCGGCCCCGGCGCTCATGGCCTTGAAGCGCTCACCGCGCAGATTCGGATCGCGCTGCATGGCGTTGGGATCGTAGCCCGGCAAGCCGAACCACTGGCGTCCGCCGTAGCCGCCGCCTTCCCAGGGCTGCGGCGCATTGGGCGCGTAGAAAATCACATGCGGGAGAGTTTGCGCGAAGAACGGCGCCAGGCTGATGAGATCGTCGCCGTTGGCGCCATAACCGTGCAGGATCACCACCGCTGCGGTCGGCGCACCGTTGGCGGCCGGCCGGCAGGGGCCGGAGAGGGCATCGATGGCCACTTAGGCGGCACCGTCGCTGTGGGGCGCCTCACTGCCGGCGGCGGCGCGCAGGGCGTCGGGCTCGGGTGTATGGCTGGGTGAGGGCTCGGTCACCTGGCGCGCGGCCTCGGCTTCTTCCTCGGCCTCCGCGGCTTCCTCGATCTCGCGCAAGGACGGCGCGCCCTTGCCGTTGTAGGGGTCCACCAGCATGAACTCGGGCGTGTAGCCGCCGAAGGCGA
>JAIBCD010000143.1 GCA_019694335.1 Rhodospirillaceae bacterium
CCGCGCGCGCACCCGCGACAATACCTTCGGCCGCGAGGCGTTCCATGCGCGCGGAAGCGGCCGCCGCGACGGCCAACCGCGCCCGCGCCTGGGCGAGCTCCGACCCCGCGGTCAGGATCTCGTGGCTGGCGATGACCGCGAGGGGATCGCCGCGTGTCACGGCCTGTCCTTCCACGGCGTAGGTTTGCAGCACGACGCCGGGAAAGGTCGCGGCTACCGCCACGCGCTGGTTGGGCGGCGGTACGATCACGCCGGGAAGAATCGCGAGCAGATATTCATCCGGATGCGTGGCCGGCGCGGTGCGCAGGCCCAGACTCTCGATCTGCTCCTTGCGCAGGCTGATCGGCGGACCGAGGTCGGGCGTGGTCTCCGCCGCCTGGGCGGTGGGCAAACCGGCCAGGGCCGCAAGCAGGCAGGTTATCGCAAGAATTTCGGATTTCACACGGATCATGGGCGCCGCCGGTCAGCTGGATCACACCTCCTTCCTAGGTATGCTTCCTGACATTATGCTGTCAATTGTCAGCAAAAATTCAGGATCGCGGCCTACAGTGCCGTTGATATTTCCGGAAAGGCTTACGGTCCGTTGCGTGTCCTGATCGTCGAGGATGAGAGCGAACTCTCCGCGCGCCTCGCGGCGAATCTGTCGCGTCACGGCGTGATCTGTGAATGCGTGGAGAACGCCGAGGATGCGCGCGCCCTGATGGGCGAGACGTTCGACGCCATGGTGATCGATCTGGGCCTTCCCGGCATGGGTGGGCTCGATCTCATTCAGGAATTGCGGGCGAAAGGCGTCAAGACGCCGATTCTGATCTTCACCGCGCGCGGGCGTTGGCAGGAAAAGGTGCGCGGCCTGAATGCAGGCGCCGACGACTACCTGGTGAAGCCGGTGCACGAGGAGGAGATGGCGGCGCGGCTGCAGGCGCTGGTCCGCCGCGCGGCCGGCCATGCCGACGCCAAGATCACCTGCGGCGGCCTGGTGCTCGACCCGGCGCTCAAGGAGCTCACAGTCGACGGCGCACCGGTAGCGCTCACCGGCAGCGAATACCGTTTGATGCTGTTGTTCATGTACAAGCCGAAACAGACCTTTTCCCTGGGCGCCATTCTGGACCACCTATATCCCCTCGATAGCGAACGCGATTCCAACACCGTGGAGGTTCTGATCGGCCGCCTGCGGCGTAAGATCGGCCGCGAGAACATTGTCACGGTACGCGGCCTGGGGTACCGGTTGGGGTCATGACCGCGCTGTCCTTCAAGAGTCTGCGCTTTCGCTTCCTGTTCGGGGCGTTTCTGTGGGTGAGCATCGCCACCCTGGTCGCGGGCTTCGTGATCTCCGGACTGTACCGTGCGCACCTCAGTCGCAATTTCCACGACGAACTGGAAACGCACCTGATCGAACTGGTGCGCCTGACCGAGACCGACGCGGACGGCAAGCCCGCGCTCAATCGCCCGCTGTCGGATCCGCGGTTCCAGGATATCGGTTCGGGTTTCTATTGGCAGATCGAGCGCGCGGGATACGAAACCGTGGCGTCCGCGACCTTGGGCGATCGGCGCCTGACCGGGGACTTCGCCCACGGCCAGAAGGAACAGGCGGAATGGGTGCCCGGCCCGCACGGCGAGGTCATGGAATGCGGCATCTCGGCGCCGTCACGCGATGGCGGGCCGCCGTTACGCTTCTCGATCGCGGTCGAGCGCAGAGTGCTGGAAGAGACGCTGGCGGGGTTCAACGCCGACCTCGGCAAGTCGTTGCTGGTGTTCGCGGCTCTGATGGTGGTGGGCGCCATGCTGCAGGTGCAGTTCGGGCTGAGGCCGGCGCAGCGGATCGCGGACAACATCGCGTCGCTCCACCACGGCAAGGCCACCCGCCTGCCCGAGGACGTGCCGGTGGAGTTCGGGCCGATTGTCACGCGTCTCAACACGCTGTTGGACGCGCAATCCGCGCTGGTGCAGCGCGCCCGCGTCGAGGCGGGCAATCTCGGCCATGGCCTGCGGACGCCGCTGGCGCTGATCGGCGACGAGGCGAGCCAGCTCGAACGGCGGGGGCAGGGCGAGGCCGCGCAGTTCATTCTCGCGCAATGCCGCAAGATCAGGCGTCAGATCGACTATCACATGACGCGCGCCAGTGCGGCGGGCAAGCGCGTCACCGGCTATGTGGCCGACATCGCCGCGCTGATGCAACAGATCGTCGGCGCGATGCAACGGCTGCACGCCGACCGCAATTTGATCTTCGTGGTGGATATTCCGCCCGGGGCCAAGGTCAATTGCGACGAAGCCGATCTCGCGGAAATTTTGTCCAATTTAGTGGACAATGCCTGCAAATGGGCGGCCCGGCGGGTGACGGTCTCGGCCCGCACCGAGAGCGGCGGCCGTGCGGTGATCGAGGTGCTGGACGACGGCCCGGGGATCGCAGCGGAGATGCGCGCCGAGGTATTCGATGTCGGCGCCCGTCTCGACGAAAGCAAAGCCGGCAGCGGGCTGGGCCTCGCCATCTCCCGCGATCTTGCCCGGTTGTCGGGGGGGGACCTGGAGCTTTTGGATGGGCCGTCCGGCGGACTGCTCGCGCGGCTCACGCTGCCGGGATCGGTCACGCCCTGACGACGTGAGGGCTGCCGGCGGCATCAGCCGCTCGGCGCGGTCTCCAGCCGTGCGAACAGCTTGATCAGTTCCGCCAGGCGCGAAACGTTCATCTTCTCCATGACCCGGCCTTTGTAGATCTCGATCGTGCGCACGCTGAGTTTCAGATCCGCGGCGATTTCGCGGTTGTGACGGCCCTCCAGTACGGCGTCCAACACCTGCCGTTCGCGGCCGGTGAGGCTCTCGAGGCGTTCGGCCAGCCGGAGGCGCTCGTTGCGCAGGGCCGCGGCGTGGTCGGCGCGCGACAATGCCTCATTCAACACGCGCAGCATCTGTTCCTCGTGCACCGGCTTTTCCAGGAAATCGAAGGCGCCGGATTTGAGGGCGTGCGTGGCGGAGGCAACGTTGCCGAAAGCCGTCACCACGATGATCGGCGCGGTCACGCCGCGGGCGATGCAGTTTTCCAGCACTTCGAGGCCGCTCGCGCCGGGCATGCGCAAATCAAGGATCATGCAATCCAGCCGGTCGAGGGCCGGATCGGCCAGCAGTTCCTCGCCGCTTGCGAACTCCTTCACATCGAAATTGCGGAAGCGCAGCACCAGGGCGAGCGAATCCCGCAGCGCACTGTCGTCGTCGATGATGCCGATGGTACGGTTGGCAGGCATTCTCAAGTGTCCTCGCGCGGCAAGGTGACGGTGAATCTGGCGCCACCCAATGTGGAGTCATGGAGTTCGATGGACCCGCCGTGGGCCACGACCACCGAACGGCTCATGGACAGGCCCAGTCCCAGCCCGTCCTTCTTGGTGGTCACCAGGGGCTCGAAGATGTGGTCCTTCACGTCCGGGGCCACCCCGCCGCCGGAATCCTCCACCTCCAGCACCGCTGAGTCGCCATGGCGCCGCAACGTGATCGACATGGAGCGCGCGTCCGCGTCCACGGGTTTCAGGGCGTCGACGGCGTTGACCATCAGGTTGTGGATCACCGCGCGCAACTGAATTTGGTCGCCCAGCACCATCAACGGCCGCGACGGGATGACGATATGCGGCGAGATGCCATTGCGTTCCAGCCGGTCCTTGAGCAGCGCGACGGCGTCCTTGGTCAGGGTCACGAGGTCGAGCGGTTCGAAAGACATGGCGCCGGTGCGGAAAAAATCGCGCAGGCGGTGCAGGGTGTCGGTGGCGCGCACGATCTCGGCCGAGAGCTTGGCGCCGATGCGGGGCGCTTCGCTGTTGGGGGCCACTTCGCGCACGATATGGTTCAGGGCCGAAGCGTAATTGGAGATGGCGCCGAGCGGGTGACCCAGTTCGTGCGCCAACGTGCCCGCCAGCTCGCCGGTGGCGGCGATCTTGAGACTCGCGGCCAGCTCATCCTCGCGCGCGTGCAGTTGCGCGGTGGCGTGGCGGTTCTGGTCCACCACCATGCCCAAGGTCAGCCCAGACGCCGCCAGCACCAGCAGCAACACCTGGAAGATGGTTACGTCCACGTTCTCGTGGCCGGCCAGCGACAGGGAGATGATCATGCTGGCCTGCGCCAGTGCGTTCATCACGATCGCGCCGCGCATGCCGAAACGCAGGGTGATCCAGATCATCGGGGGGAAAACCCCGTAGAAATAGCGGCTGGCGAAACGCGGGTGCTCGCCAAAAGCCAGCCATACCGCGATCAGCACCAGAATCCCCTGGGCCGTGATCTCCAACAGGCGATTCCAGGTGATCTGGCGTTCGGGCATCAGGTTGACGTGGAACAGGGGGGTGACGATAAACACGCCGATCACATCGCCCACCCACAGGCGGGCGAGGTTGATGCCGAAGCCTTCGGTCGGCAGCGGGTTGGCCAGTGCCCCCAGGCGTATGGCTTCGGCTGTGGCCGCCACCAGGGCGCAGGGCAGCGAGGCCAGCAGAATGGCGGCGAGCGGATTCTGGCCGAGCAACGGGATCCGCGCGGCGGCCTTATCCGCCAGCCAGACCGTGGCGTAGGTCTCCAGTACCGACACCACGCCGGTCCACCACCCATCGCCCTCGGCATAGCCACCGGGCATGAGGGCGGCGATCACGGGCGCGATGAAGATCAGCGGATAGACGCGCGCGCGCCACCGCAGCGCCGCGGCGATGCACAGACCCAGTTCCGGGTTCCAGGGCGCCACCGGCCAGGACCGTGTGGGCCCAATGTGGTCGAGCTGGTCGAGCGCGACATAGGTCACGACGAACAGCAACACCGCGGCGGCCCCCGCAACGAACGTGGGCGCGTCGGGCAGCGCGAATTTCCGCATCCGCGCCAGCGCTTGAGCTTCGAGTTCCGATACGGTGCGTTCGGCCATGTGCACCGTCAGGAGACTGCACTGGCCGTGGCTTGTAAATAAAAACCGCGAACCGCGGCACAGACTTGATTTACTTGAGAATCTGTCATTGAGGCGAATACCGGCAGGCGCAAAAGGCAGCGGCTGGCGCGGTCTGTTACCGCCATCGATCCGGACACTCGACCAAGACGTGCCCCGGCTGGCGAGGAATGCAACGGCACATAGTGGAACGTGGCGGCGATCCCAAGGTTCTTGAGATATGTGAGCAGCGCGTCGCGGGCCTCGGGGCCGTCGGTGATCAGGTGGAAGATGTGGCCATTGTCGCGCTGGTGCGGGATCTGCGGCGGGAGTTGCAGCCGGCCGTCGGCGGCGAGGGGCGCCAAGGCATCGCGATAGGCCGCGCAGATCGCGCGCCGGCGCTCGGTCGCGGCATGAGCCTGCTCCAGTTGGGCGTAGAGGAACGCCGCCGACAGCTCGCTCAGGGCATAGGACGAGCCCACTTCCACCCATGAATATTTCTGCACGTCGCCGCGCAGGAATTGCGCGCGGTCGGTGCCTTTGTCGCGGATGATTTCGGCGCGGGCGATATCGCGGGCATCGTTGAGGATCAGCGCGCCGCCTTCGCCGCAGGTGATGTTCTTGGTGGCGTGGAAGCTGAGCACGCCGAACCGGCCGATGGTGCCCAGTGGCCGGCCCCGGTATTCGGACAGCAAGGCGTGGGCCGCATCCTCGACGATATCGACGCCGTGGCGTTCGGCCAGCGACCGCAGGGGCGCCATGGCGCAAGCACCTCCGGCGTAGTGCACCACGACGATGGCCTTGGTACGGTCCGTGATCGCGCCTGCGACCTGGGCGTCGTCGATGTTCAATGTGTCGGGGCGGACATCCACGAACACCGGCGTCGCGCCGCGCAGCACGAAGGCATTGGCGGTGGAGACGAAGGTGAACGAGGGCATGATCACCTCGTCGCCCGGCTTGAGGTCCATCAGCAGCGCGGTCATCTCCAGGGCGGCGGTGCCGGACGGGGTAAGCAGCACGCGCGGGGTGCCCAGGCATTTTTCCAGCCATTGCTCGGCCAGCGCGGTGTACTTGCTCGCGCCGATCACGCCGGGCGCGGTCAATACCTCATCGACATAGCGTTGCTCGCGGCCCAGAGGACCGGCGACATTGAAGGGAATCGCGGGCATTTACAGCGCCCGGCTGAGCTGAATGGGTTTTCCGGCCGCGGCGCTCGACGCGAGCGGCTTCTGCGCTTTCGGCGCGGTGATGGGCGCGCGGCCCTCGAGAGAAAGCGTCCGGCGCGGCTCTGGCGCACGGATCGGCCGCGCCGCTCTGGCATCGTTCACCACGCGGATCAGCTCGTCGAAATGGCCGTCCCAGGAGAACGCCCGGTCGCCGTGCACCCGCGCCGCCGCCGCTGCGCCGATGGCCGCCACATCGTGGGTGGCGAACAGGTCGGCAATGGTGAGCGCCGAGCCCGGAATGTAAGGCAGCAGCTCCGCGCGGCTGAAGGCTTGCGCGAGGTAGGGGTTGATGTCGGTGATGACGCAGGCGCCGTACATCATGCCCACCGTGACCCGTTCGTGCCGGTTGGTGGGGTATGTGGGGTTGCAGTTCAGCACGGCGCGGGCGTTCGCCATGAGGTCGATGGTCGCGGGAGTCTGTTGCATGCCGAGAAAGCGCACGTTCTCGTCGGCCGTCAGCGCCGGGATGCGGTTGCTCAATACCGCGACCTTCAGTTGGCCCACGGACCGGAGGAGTGCGCGGATCATGCGGTAGCGGCGTTCCTGGCGGATCAGGCCATCCACCGCGCCCAGGGCGTTGAGGATGGCGCCGGCGATGTCGGGGCGATGGTCGCGGATATCCTCAAACGGTGCGCCGAGCACCGCGCGCATATGTTCCATGAAGGTATGGAACGGATTCTGCGACAGGTCGGCGACCGTGATCTCGAACGTGGCGGTGAGCACATCGCGCAACCATTGGGCGCTGATCTTGCCAAGCAGGGCGGGAAGGCCGCCACCGACATCCACCAGGTGCACCGGCACCACCAAGTCGAACTCCCGCGCGGCGAAGGGGATGCGCCGCGCGGGGTCGTAGTTCTGGGGCGGACCTCCCGGCTGGTAATCGAAGCGCGCGTCCGCGAGTCTGGGGTTCACGGCGCGCAGTTCGTCGGGGAAGGTGCGGTCCAGAACGATGAAGGTGG
>JAIBCD010000144.1 GCA_019694335.1 Rhodospirillaceae bacterium
CGCTGCTGGCGGCCACGGCTTCACGCTCGGCGCGCAGGCGTTCCTCGAGCCAGGCGCGTTCGTCGGCCGGCAGCCAGGCCGCATCGGCGGGGCGGTCCGGCAGCAGCCAGATGGCGGCGATGCCGAGCAGCACCGCGGGCGCCGCTTCGATGATGAACATCCATTGCCAGCCGGCCATTTCGTTCACGCCGTTCATCCATTCGATCACGTGACTGGAGAGCGGCGCGCCGCTCATGGTAGCGAGCGGGCCGGCGAGCGAGAACATGCCGACCAGCTTGGCGCGATTCTCCTTGGGCACCCAATAGGTGAAATAGAGGATCACGCCAGGGTAAAACCCGGCCTCGGCCAGGCCCACGATCAAGCGGGCGATTCCGAAGGATGTTGGGCCCTGCACCAGCGACATGCCCATGGAGGCGATGCCCCAGCATACCATCAGGATCGCCATCCAACGCCGCGCGCCGATCCGCGCCAGCGCATAGTTGCTGGGCACGCCGAAGATGAAATAACCGATGAAGAACAGCCCGCCGCCGAGTCCGAAGGCCGTGGCGCTGAGGCCGATGTCCTTGTTCATGGTCAATGCGGCGAAACCGACGTTGACCCGGTCGAGATAGGAAATGAAGTAGCACAGCCCCAGGAAGATGATCAGCCGGTTGGTGATGCGCCGCATCGCCCGCTGGCCGACAGCGCCCTCGGCGCCCATGACGCCGTCCATAACCGCTTCCGCCGCCATGATCCCCTCCCAAGGCTCAGTGCCGAGGGGCGAGTGTAGGCCAGCGGTTTCCGGCCTCCAAAGCCGAAATCGGGGATTACGGCCGGCCGGCGCTCCTGTGATACGGTGCGCGCCCTTCCCGTCAGCGGTTCCCGCCACGCTATTTCAGATGTCCTCCGCCGCCCAGCTTCTTCACGACGTCTTCGGCTACCAGGCCTTCCGCCCGGGGCAGGAGGAGATCATCGCCGCGCTCGCACGCGGCGAGAGCCTGCTGGCGGTGATGCCGACCGGGGCGGGGAAATCCCTGTGCTACCAGATCCCCGCGCTCATGGCCGGCCGCCCGACCATCGTGGTCTCGCCGCTGGTGGCGCTGATGGACGACCAGGTGGCGGGCCTGCGCGAGAACGGCGTCGCCGCCGCCGCGATCCATTCCGGGCTGTCGCGCGAACAGAACGTGGCGGAGTGGCGCAAGGTGACCGCCGGCGAGGCCAAGCTGCTTTACCTCTCGCCCGAGCGCCTGATGACCGAGCGCATGCTCGACGCACTCGCCAAACTCGATCCCGCGCTGTTCGTGGTGGACGAGGCCCACTGCATTTCCAAATGGGGCGTCAGCTTCCGGCCCGAGTACGAGGCGCTTTCCAAGCTCAAGGATCTGTTCCCGGAGGCCGCGCTCGCCGCCTTCACCGCGACCGCCGACGCCGCGACCCGCACCGATATCGCCGACAAACTGTTCGGCGGCGCGGGGCGCATCATCGTGCACGGCTTCGACCGCCCGAATTTGCGATTGGCGGTCACCGGTAAGACCAGTTGGAAGCCGCAACTGCTGGCCTTCCTCGAGCCCAAACGCAGCCAGGCCGGTATCGTCTACTGTCTGTCGCGCAAGCTGACGGAGGAAGTGGCGGAGTATTTGCGCGGGGAAGGCTTCAACGCCATCGCCTATCACGCCGGCCAGACGCCCGAGCAGCGCAAGCTGGGCCAGGACCGGTTCATGAGCGAGGACGCGGTGGTGATGGTGGCGACGATTGCCTTTGGGATGGGCATCGACAAGCCGGACATCCGCTACGTCTTCCATCTCAATCTTCCCGGCAGTATCGAAGCCTACTACCAGGAGATCGGCCGCGCCGGGCGCGACGGTCAACCGGCCGAGACGCTGTTGCTGCACAGCCTGTCGGATATCGCCATGCGCCGCCAGTTCATCGAGAACGAAGGCGACGCCGCGCACCGCCTGCGCGAACACAAGCGTCTCGACGCCCTGGTGGCCTATTGCGACGCGCCCCAGTGCCGGCGCGTGGCGCTGCTGGCCTATTTCGACGAGGCATCCGAACCCTGCGGCAATTGCGACAACTGCCAGGCGCCGGCCGCGCTGGCCGACGGCACGGCGCGGGCGCGGACGTTGCTGAAGGTGGTGCAGGCGACGGGGCAGATGTTCGGCGCGGGGCACATCATCGACATCCTGCGCGGACAGGAGACCCAGAAGGTGCTGGAGCGGCGCCACCAGACTCTCCGGGGCTTCGGCGCCGACAAGGATCTCGGCAAGGACCAGGTGCAAGGGTTCATCCGCCAGGCGGTGGCGGGCGGATACCTCACCATCAATGTGCAGAAATACGGCGGGTTGGAGATCACCGACCCCGGGGCGGTGGCCTGATGCGGGGCGAGGGCCAGTTCCTCTACCGCGAGGACGCGCCGCGGCCGGGCAAGGTCAAGAAGAAGAAAACCGCTATCGCCGTCGAGGGCGCCGACGGCGATCTGCTGTCGAAGCTCAAGACACTCCGGCTGTCGTTGGCGCGGGCGCGGAATGTGCCGGCCTATGTGGTGTTCCCGGATTCGACCTTGATCGAAATGGCGGCCGCGCGGCCCGCCACCCTCGGCGAACTGGCCGGGGTGAATGGCGTGGGGCCGCGCAAACTCGCCGAATATGGACCGACGTTCCTAAGGGCCATCACCGAAACCGATTAGAGATTCGCGCCGCTGCCGGTTTCGGCAGTTTCGCCGGCGGCCCGGGGCGGTCAGTTTTCGCGGTCGAACACCAGGAGGAGGTTGTTGGCCGGCATGCGGACGGTCTCGTGGAGCGTGAGCCCGTTGTCCGCCGCCACACGCGCCACGTCGTTGACGTCGCGGATGCCCCAGGCGGGGTTGCGGCTCTTGAGCGAGGCGTCGAACGCGAGGTTGCTCTGCGCCAGGAAATCGCCGTCGATGGAGTGAGGCCCGTAAGTCACCAGCACGCCGCCGCCGCTCAATATCTTGCTCGCTCCGGCGAACAACGCCGCTGTCGCGCTCCACGGCGAGATGTGGATCATGTTGACGCACAGGATGGCGTCGGCTTGCGCGATTGGCCACGGCGCCTCGACATCCAGCGCCAGCGGCTCCTGAAGGTTGGCGAGTCCGGCGGCGGCGCGGTGGGCGGCGATATTGCCGCGCGCGCCTTCGTCGGGGTCGGACGGCTGCCAGCTGAGTTCCGGGAACGCCTTGGCGAAAAACGCGGCGTGGTAGCCGGACCCGGCGGCGATCTCCAGCACCAGGCCCTTGCGCGCCCGCGCCGGCGCCAGGATGCGCTCCAGCTGTTCGCGGATAGGCTCGGCGTTGCGTTGCGAGGCGGGAGGGATCACCAGGGGAGCGGTCATGGCCGCAGTGTCGCGGCGCCGATCGGTTCTTGCAAGCGTTCCGCAAACTGTCCACGATTGCCCCGACCGATTCACACAAGGGGACCGCCATGCGCTTCATCGCTCTTGCCATCGCCGCGACCGTCGTCGCCGCCGGCGCTTTCGCGCCCAGCGCCTTTTCCCAGGGCACGCCGCCGATGATGAAGGCTTTCGCGCCGAACGCCGATATCCCGGCGCTGATCGCCAAGGCCAAGGCCGACCGCAAGGGCGACGCCCCGCTGGTGATCGTGCCGATGGCTTCGGTCGCGCCCTACAACGTCAACCTCGAATACCGCCCGGGCACGTCGCCGGCCGCGGTGCACGAGAAGGATGCCGAAGTGATGTACGTGCTGGAAGGCAGCGGCAACATCGTGACCGGCGGAAAATTGGTGGATGAAAAGCGCACCAACGCCGCCAATCTGAACGGCGCCTCGATCGCCGACGGCAAGTCGCAGGCGGTGACCAAGGGCGACCTGCTGATCGTGCCGGAGAACACCCCGCACCAGGTGATCCCGGGCGGCGGCGCGCCGATCGTGCTGATGACCTTGCACGTGCCGCGCCCGGCTCCCGCCAACTGGCCGTAAAAAGTTTAATTTCAATGGGTTATGATACGCAAGGCGCGCATTGCTCGATTGCCGAGGCGGCGTTTGTGCCGCTCCGGCCGGAGACCTAGAACAACGCCATGTCGCTCTTACAATCCCTCGCCCGTGGTTTCCGCTGCCGCTGCCCTTCCTGCGGTGAAGGCCAGACTTTCCGCGCCTTCCTGAAAGTGCGCGACAGATGCGAGGCCTGCGGCGAGGAGTTTTATCACCACAACGCCGACGACCTGCCGGCTTATATCGTGGTGTTCATGGTCGGGCACGTCATGCTGTCCGTGACCTTGTGGATGGAATTGGCCTACCAGCCGTCCTACTGGATTTATGCCGCCACTTTGTTGCCGATGGCCGCGCTGATGAGCTTCGGCTTCATCCAGCCGGTGAAGGGCGCCGTGGTGGCATTGCAGTGGCACATGGGCCTCGACGGCTTCGCTTCGGCCCGCGCCCGTCGTCTCGGCAAGGTTTCCTCGTAACTGATCGTCATCGCCGCCGCCGGATCGAGGGCGCAGGGCCGCGCGCCCACGCGCTTACGGGTCAGTGGCGCTCCTGGGCCGAAGTCTTGGCGTCGGACTTGGCCGCGCCCCGCGCAACGAGCGCGGCGACCTGGTCTTGCAGATCCTGGGTTGGCTGATCGCCGGCATGGGTCTCGACCCGCACCCGCGCGGTACCGCCGCGGATGCCCAGTGTCGCCGCGGCGCGCTTCGACAGGTCGATCACCCGGCCGCGCGTGTAAGGGCCACGATCGGTGATCTCGACTTCAACCGACCGGCCGTTTTCAAGATTGGTGACCATGGCGGTGGCGCCGAGCGGGAGATTGCGGGACGCGGCGGTGAGCGCGTTCTGGTCGTGCAACTCGCCGCTGGCGGTTGGCCGGCCCTGGAACTTGTCGCTGTAGACCGAAGCCTGCCCCTGCTGGATCACGGTCGTGGGGGAGGCGGCGGACGAAGATGTGTCGCCGCCGGCCGCAGGGCCGGCGCAGATCAGGAAAATTCCCAAGATCGCAGCGATGCGCTTCATGTCACTTCCGGAAAGGGGAGCCGACCCTGGCCCCCCAAAGCCGCGTCTCCGCGGCGCGCAGCATAACTGACCCCGAGGTGCTATTGGCAAGGACTGGTTGCGCGGGCCGCGCACGCGCCGCACCACCCCGTTGCGGAATTTGAACAAAGCCTTTCGCAGGGCGCGCGCGAACCTTACCCGACATCGTATCGTGCGCGACTTATACGTGCATTCCTTCGACTCCGAGGCCAGGTGGGCCGCCATCGGGAACAGTCGCGGAAAGAGGCCGTTGCCGTTCCGCCCCGCCGCCAACGCCCTGGCCATGTGAAGGGCGTCATTCTGGGCAAGCATCGTGCGGACGCCGGCATCCGTAAGGTCGGGCTTTTTCGTTGCCGGCGTTAATTTTCGCTCCAGCCTAGCCCCCGGATATTATTGGCCATTCCGGCACCGGCCCCGGGTCGGGTATAGAGTGTCACATATGCGGAAGACGCCGGTCTTGCGGCGCGAATGTGACCAGGGGACGAATATGCATGTCGTGACGCGTGGGAGCTGCCGGGTGTGCGGCTCTCGAGCCTTGTCGCCGGTGATCGATCTCGGCGCTCAGATGCTGGCTTCGGCCTTCATCCTGGATGGCGAGACGCGCGAATTGCCCCAGCGCAAGGTGCCCTTGGAACTGGTGCGCTGCGATCCGCTCAAGGACGAGAACGCCTGCGGGCTGGTGCAGCTCCGGCACTCGTTCCCCAAGGAATTGATCTACAGCAATTACGGTTACGCCTCGGGCGTCAACCAGACCATGCGCGACGCCTTGGCCGACATCACCCGCCGCGCCCAGGATTTCGTGAAATTGTCCGCCAAGGACATCGTGGTCGACATCGGCGCCAATGACGGCACTTTGCTCAAGGCCTATGACGTGCCGGGCCTCGACCGGATCGGCTTCGACCCGGCGCGCAACGTGGCGCAGCCGGGTGAGCCGTTCACGCGCGTGGTCGATTTCTTCAACGCCGAGGCGTTCCGGCGCGCGCGCGGGCCCGAGGCGCGCGCCAAGATCATCACCTCGATCGCCATGTTCTACGACCTGGACGAGCCGGCGGCGTTCCTCAAGGACATCGCCTCGATCCTGCACCAGGACGGCATCTGGATCGTGCAGTTCGCCGACCTGCCGGGCATGCTGCTCACCAATATGTACGACAATATCTGCCACGAGCACGTGGCCTACTACCACCTGGCGCCGATCGAGCGGCTGTTCGCCCAGGCCGGACTGCAGCTGGTGGACCTCGAACTCAACGACGTCAACGCCTCGAGCTACCGGCTCTATGTCCGGCACAAGCATGGACCGGCCGCCACCGACGAGGGCCTGGCGCGCGTGCGCGCGCAGCAGACCGCCGAATTCAACATGAAGCTCGACGAAAATGAACCCTACGAGCGCTTCAAGGAGAACGTGATCTCCAGCCGTTACGCGCTGCGCTACCTGCTCGAATTCCTGAAGAAGGAAGGCAAGAAGGTGATCGGCTACGGCGCCTCCACCAAGGGTAACGTGATCCTGCAGTATTGCGGGATCACCCAGGATCTGGTGCCCTATCTCGCCGACCGGAACCCGCGTAAGCACGGCGGCAGCACACTCGGCAGCGACATCCCGATTATCAGCGAAGAGGACGCGCGGAAGATGAAGCCCGATTACTTCCTGGTGCTGCCGTACCACTTCCTGCCCGAGATGCGTAAGCGCGAGAAGGATTTCATCGACCGCGGCGGGCGTTTCATCGTGCCGGTGCCGACGGTGCAATTGATTCCATGATCCGTGGTTCATGAGCCTCGGGGGCCCGGCGCTCGTCACCGGCGCGTTCGGCCAGGACGGTTTCATCCTGAGCCGGGCCTTGCGCGCGCGCGGCGTGAATGTGGTTGGCCTCGTGCGCCCCGGCCGGGGCGGGGAACGCCGCGCGATCCTGGAGGGCCAGGGGTGCCGCCTGGTCGAGCTCGACCTCGCGCGGGCCGCGCTGCTCGGCGCGCTCGTGGCCGACATCAAGCCCGGCTCCATCTTCCATCTTGCCGCGGCCCATCATGCCTCCGGCGTGACGGAAACCGACGCCGACCGCGACGCCATGACGGCGGTGAACC
>JAIBCD010000145.1 GCA_019694335.1 Rhodospirillaceae bacterium
GCGTCCGCTCCCGCCGCGAGCTGCACGCCGCGGCCGCGCGCCGTCGACACAACCCGCGCGCCGGCCGCAGCGGCGATGGCCGAGGTGGCGTCGCGGGATCCGCCGTCGACGACGATGATCTCCGCCCCATCGCCAACAGCCGCTAGCGCCGCGGGCAACATAGGCGCCGCATCCACCGCCGGCACGATGACCGAGAGAGCGTTCATGCCGGGGGGAAGCGGCTCAGGCAGGCGCGCTGCATGACGCTCCGCCCAGAACACAGAACCGCGCGCAGTGCCGGTGGTTGAGCTTCACGGGGCCGGAGGCGGCGGCCAGGGTCGCGCCCATCTCGAACGCGGGGTCGTAGGGCAGCAAGGTGCAGGCCACCACCGCCGGGAGATCGGCGCCCTTGCGCTTCACCACCATACGCGAGGACGCGCACATCACGCTGTTCGGGCTTTTTTTGAGGATGCCCCAGCAGGCTTCGGTGATTTCCGGTACGTCGTCGCTGCCGGTCATTTCGGGGAACAACACCAGGCGGCCGTGGTCACCGGGGTCGATGGCAAGACCGCTCTCGGCGAACAAGGCGCTAAAGCCCGCGCGCAAGGCGCCATCGCTCTCGCCCGAGACGGTGCGGCTCGCCACGGCCACGTCGATGCCGTTGGCGGCGATCCACCGTAATCCTTCCAGGGCTGGCGCCCAGGTTCCTGCGCCACGCAGCCGTTCGTGGCCGGCCTGGGTGTAATGATCGAGGGATACGCGCAAGGTCAGCCGCCCCGTGAAGCGCGCCGCGAGCGCCGACAGCGGCGCGGCCAACCGCTGCATCGGCCGCATGGCGTTGGTCAACACCAGCACGCGGTATCCGCCCGCAAGACTGTCCTCGACGATGCCGAGAATATCCGGATTCATGAACGGCTCGCCGCCGGTAAGACCAATCTCCGTTGGTGGATGCGGGCTTGCGGACGCTTCCGCCAGGAAGGCCTGGACCTCGCCGCGGCTGAGATAGGCCAGCCGGTCGTTGCGCGGGCTGGATTCGATATAGCAGTTGTCACAGGTGATATTGCAGAGAGTACCGGTGTTGAACCAAAGGGTCTCCAGCCCAACCAGCGCGACCTGGGCGCGACGTTCACCTTTGGCGGTGACGTCGGGATCGGAGAATTTCCGTAATGGCGTATCGGGCAAGGTATCCATTCACATCACCGTGACGTTCTGCGGCGATTGTACCCGGCGGGCGTGCGAGTCAAAAGCCTTCCGCCTGGGCTTTTGCGCCCGCTTCGCCTATCGTGCCGGGCCTATATTCCGGGGTTCCATGCCGCCAGCCGACAGCCGTCCCGCCAGCCGCCGGCGTATCCTCGCCGCCGTCGTCATCGCCGCGGCGGTGGCGGCGTTTTTCCTGCTCGGCCTCAACCGCTACTTCACGCTCGCCGCTTTGCAGGAGCGCTACGCCCTGCTGGAAGCCGCGCGCGCCGATCATCCCGCCGTTTTCATCGGCGCGTTCATGGCGGCCTATGTGGCGATGGCGGCGCTGTCGATCCCCGGCGCGGCCATCATGACCCTGGCCGCAGGCGCGCTGTTCGGCTTCGCCCTCGGCACGGCCGCCGCGCTGCTGTCGGCGACCATCGGTGCGACATTGGCCTTCCTGCTTGCGCGCTTTCTGTTTCGCGCCGCCGTCCAGGCGCGCTACGGCACCAGGCTGGCGGCGATCGACGAAGGAATCCGGCGGGAAGGTTGGGTCTATCTTCTGTCCCTGCGCCTGATCCCGGCGGTTCCGTTCTTCCTGATCAACCTCCTCACCGGGCTCACCGGCCTGGGCGTGGGGACGTTCTTCTGGGTGAGCGCCGTGGGCATGTTGCCGGGGAGCATGGTCTATGTTTACGCCGGCACCCAGCTCGCGACCTTGAGCACCATGGGCGATATCGCCTCCCCGCGGATCCTCACCGCGCTGGTGCTGCTCGGCGTGTTTCCGCTGGTGGTGCGCGCTGTCTACGGCTGGTTCGGCGCGCGGCGCGCGCTGGCCCGGTTCGACCGCCCGCGGCGCTTCGACTACAACGTCGTCGTCATCGGCGCTGGCTCCGCCGGACTGATCGCGGCCTATGTGGCCGCGGCGGTGAAGGCCAGGGTCGCCCTGATCGAGCGCGCGCGCATGGGCGGCGACTGCCTCAACACCGGCTGTGTGCCGAGCAAGGCGCTGATCCGTACCGCACGCTTGCTGGCGGATGCCCGCCGCGCGCCGGAGTTCGGCCTGACGTCCCCGACCCCGGAGGTCGACTTCGCCGCGGTGATGGCGCGGGTGCAGCGTGTCGTGCGGGCGATCGAACCTCATGATTCGGTCGAGCGCTATACCGGGCTCGGTGTCGAATGCGTCGAAGGTATCGCACGCATCCGCGACCCTTTCCGGGTGGACGTGAACGGCAAGACCCTGACCACCCGTGCGATCGTGGTGGCCACCGGCGCTGCGCCGGTTGTGCCCGCCATTCCCGGCATCGCCGACGTTCCTTTCGTGACCAGCGAAACGGTCTGGTCGTTGCGGGCTCTGCCGCGGCGCCTTTTGGTGTTGGGCGGCGGCCCGATCGGCTGCGAGCTCGCCCAGTGCTTCGCGCGTTTCGGCGCCGTTGTGACGATCGTCGACATGGCGCCGCGCCTGCTGACCAAGGAAGATCCCGACGCCGCCGAAATGGTCGCGGAGCGCCTGCGGGCCGAGGGCGTCACTCTGGTGCTCGGCTACAAAGCCGTATCGTTCGCCCGGCAGGCCGGTGAATCGGCGCTTATCTGCGCCGCCGTGGACGGGCGGACTCAGGAGATTGTCTTCGACACGGCGTTGCTGGCGCTGGGCCGCCGCCCGCGCGTCGAAGGTTTCGGGCTTGAGGAGCTCGGGGTTCGCATTTCCGACAGCGGCACCATCGCGGCCGACCCGTATCTGCGCACCAATATCCCCAACATCTATGTATGCGGCGATGTCGCCGGACCCTACCAGTTCACTCATGTCGCCGCCCACCAGGCGTGGTACGCCAGCGTCAACGCGCTGTTCGCCGGGCTTTATCGCGCCAAGGCCGACTACCGCGTGATCCCGTGGACCACCTTCACCGACCCCGAAGTCGCGCGCGTCGGATTGAATGAGGACGAAGCCCGGGCCAAGGGGGTTCCGCACGAAGTCACCCGCTATGACATTGGCGACTTGGACCGCGCCATCGCCGACGAGGCGGCGCGCGGCATGGTCAAGGTGCTCACGCCGCCGGGGAGCGACCGGATCCTGGGGGTGACCATAGTTGGCGCCCACGCCGGCGACTTGGTCGCCACATTCGCGCTGGCCATGAAACACGGCCTGGGCCTCGGCAAGATTCTCGGCACCGTCCATGTCTATCCGACCATGGCCGAGGCGGCTAAAGCCGCGGCCGGCGTCTGGCGACGGGCACATGTGCCGGTGCGGGCGCTGGACCTGGTCCGGCGCTATTTGGCGTGGCGGCGAGGGTAACCTGGCCGCTTACCGGACGCAGCCCTTCGCGAGGGGGCCGTTTTGTGAAACCCGGCGACAGCCGTAGAAATGAGGTATTGGGCTCACTGCGGCCGAAACAATTCAATTTTGGGTGGCGTGAACCAGGCGCGGCAGCACCGGCAAAGTATGCTGCTCGCGCCGGTGGAGAGGCAATTCAACCTCGTTAGCCATGCGCTTAGCCGTTAGGTCGTTCGGGGAGGGGCTTCAATGTCGCTCGGACCACCTTGGAAAAACATACATCAGGATGGGACACGTCAAAGGGGGCAGATCAAAGCTCATGCCTTCGTGTCGGTGCGCTTGCGCACCAATCAGTTGGCGGGATTGGCTTTGGGGCTGGGTTTTCCGCTGCCGATGTGGTCGGCGAGCTGGTCGGCGGAAAAGTTCTCCACGTAACTGTCGTCGATCTCCGGCAACATCCCGGCGTTCCACGTCCGCCATTCGGCGGTCATGCGGTCATATACGTCTCTGCGCCGATCCTTGAGGTTGGCCCGCTCCATGGGGTCGTCGGCCACATTGAACAGGAACGTGTTGTCCATGATCTTGAGATACTTGAAGTCGCCATCGCGCATGGCGCGCTGGGCGTTGGTCTTGTAGCGCCAGAACAGCTTGCGCGGGACCGGTGCGCCGGTGATGGCGGGCAGCAGATCAATGCCGTCGCTGGGATATTTGGCATCGGGTTTTGTCCCGGCGGCGGCCAGCAGGGTCGGCATCCAGTCCATGCTGATTGCGACCTGGTTCGAGGTGACGCCCTGAGGCAGGCGCCCCGGCCAGGAGGCGATGGCCGGGATGCGCAAACCGCCTTCCAGAAGCTCGGTCTTGCGGCCGGTGAACGGCCAGGTGTTGGAGAACCGCTCGCCGCCATTGTCGCTGGTGAACACCACCAGGGTGTCCTGCGCCAGGCCGCCCGTGTCCAGTGCCGCGAGCACGCGGCCCACCTGGTCATCGAGGGACTCCACCATGCGGCGGTAGGTAGCCTGGGTTCCGCCGTCGAAGTGGAACAGCGACTTCTCGCGCAGGCGGTCGGCCTCGGCCGTGTCGCCGGGCGCCTCCCATGGCCAATGGGGCGCGCTGAAATGCAGCGAGAGCAGGAACGGCTTTTTGGTCTGAGCGAAGGCGCCCACCGCGGCCACCGCCCGGTCGCCCAGCAATTCGGTCAAATACCCGGCTTGCTCCACCGGCATGGCGTCGTCCCAGAGGTCGGCTTTCCGGTTGGACGCGAGGTGGGTGTAGTAGTCCACGGCTCCGCCCCGGAACCCGTAGAAGTGATCGTAGCCGCTTTTCTCCGGCCCAAACCTGGGCAGCATGCCCAGGTGCCACTTGCCGATGAGCATGGTCTGATAGCCGGCCTTCTTCAGCAGCGAGGGAAGGGTGGGATGCTCCGGCGGTAGACCCACGTCCTCGCGCGGGTTAAGCAGCGGTTCCTCAAGGCCCAGGCGCAGCCGGTATTGGTAGCGCCCGGTGATGAGCCCGGTGCGGGTGGCCGAACATACCGGCGAATTGGCGTAGGCCTGGAGAAGGCGGACGCCGCGCGCCGCGAGTCCGTCGATGTGGGGCGTCTTGATGTCCGGCCGGCCGTAGCAGGCGAGATCGGCGTAGCCGAGATCGTCGGCCATGATGAAGATGATATTGGGCCCGGGACGGGCCTGCGGGCGCGTCTGGGCGAACGCGGGTGCGGCGCTGAAGGCCGCCGCGGTTCCGAGAACGTTGCGGCGTGTCAGGCATGATGTCATGGCGGGTTCCTCCCCCGCGCCAGATTAGCAACGTGGAGTGGGGCGGATGTATATCGAAATCGCGCCGTCGGTATCGAGGAATTGGATGGTTCAGGCGCTGTCGGCGGCGATCGGCAGCGCGGCTGCGGTGCCGGCAGCCGCGCGAGGAGAAACGGTACAGGTGACGGTGTGGACTTTTACGTCGTGCGTGATGCCAGCGGCGAGGCGCTACCGGGAGGAGAGGGCGCAAGAGCGACTGCGCTCCCGTACTCTGGACCGGACGCCGGGCCTGGGCCGGCAAAAGTAGCCGGAGAACCGGACGGCCGCGCGGTTCGCTGTGTGCGCTGCAACCGTTGCGGTTTTGCTATACCAGATTGTTATGGCACAGGCCGCAATTCCCACCTACGCGCTCGCGAGTCCGCTAAGATAAACAATAGAATACCGCGAGATCGGCGCAGGCGGAGGGCCTGGCGCGCTCATCTTGCGATACTGGCGCCTTGAGGCGTCACATTATCAAGGGGGAGGGATATGATCACATCATCCAGACTCAAGCTGCGCGCGCTCTGCACTGTCAGCGCGCTCACACTGGCTAGCGCTGCGGCGCCTGGACCTGCTTTTGCCCAGGCTCCGGGTGCGCAGGCGCAAGCAGGAGGCGTGGAAGAAATCGTCGTCACCGGTACGCGTATCATTCGCGACGGTTACGAGGCGCCGACACCTCTCACCGTGGTCACGGCTGAAGCGTTGCAGGCCAATACCGCCACCGCCAATATCGCCGACACCCTCAACACCATGCCGGCGTTCGCCAATTCGACATCGCCACAAAGCAGCGTCAACGGCATCAGCGCCGCCACACAAGGGTTGAACATTCTCAACCTGCGCAGCATGGGGGGTAACCGCACCCTTGTGTTGCTCGACGGCCAGCGTTCGGTCCCCGCGCTGTTCAGCGGCGAGGTGGACGTCAACAACTTCCCGCAGCAGCTCATCAGCCGCGTCGACACCGTCACCGGCGGGGGGTCGGCTGTGTACGGCTCCGACGCCGTGGCCGGCGTCGTCAACTTCGTGCTCGACAAAAAGTTTGTCGGCGTGAAGGGCGAAATCTCCGGCGGCGAGACCACCTACGGCGACGACCAGAACTACAAAATCTCGCTCGCCGGCGGCCTCGCCTTCTCCGGCGACCGCGGCCACATCCTGATGAGCGCGGAAATGGCGCGGACCGAAGGCATCACGCCGGGCGATGGCGGCCCCGACCGCAAGTGGAACTATTCCGGCTGGGGCATCATGATCAACCCCGCCTACGGAACCGGCCCCGGCCAGTCGACGTCGGTGCCGCAGCAGCTGGTGCGCCAGCAGATCTCGCTGTCCAACGCCACCCACGGCGGCATCATCGTTTCGGGCCCGCTGAAAGGCACCGCCTTCGGCGAAGGCGGCGTGCCGTTCCAGTTCAATTACGGGTCCATCACCAACGCGCCCTGGATGCAGGGCGGGGACTGGCAGTCGACCGAAATCCGCCATGACCGGTCCGGGACGCTGGACCCGCGCAACCTGCGCCACAATGCGTTCTTCCGCGCCTCGTACGATTTGACCGACACGGTCAACGTCTATGCGCAGCTGTCCTGGGGTGACAACATCACCTTCACGTCGTCATGGCCGCCGTTCCAGGCCGGCAACGGCGCGACGATCCTTTCGGGCAATCCGTTCATCCCCGCGTCGGTGCAGGCGCAGATGACCGCGCTCAAGGTCACCTCGTTCTCCATCG
>JAIBCD010000146.1 GCA_019694335.1 Rhodospirillaceae bacterium
CGTCACGCTGGCGTTGATCCTAATTACCCTGCCGGCAAAGGCTGTATTCTTGGTCCTCCCGCGGTTGGGCACGGTCTCGAACTACTTCGAGGAAGTGCTCGAGCATTCGCGCCGCGCCGGCATCGCGCGCCGCGCGGCGCAGCACGCCAATGCCGCCAAGACCGCGTTTCTCTCCAACATGAGCCACGAACTGCGCACGCCCATGACCGGCATCATGGGGATCTGCGACCTGCTGACCTCGAGCCACCAGCCGCCGGAACAGGCGAAAATGACGCGCATGCTGCGTCAATCGGCGCAGATCCTGCTCGACCTGCTCAACGACATCCTCGATCTCGCCAAGATCGAAGCCGGCCGGATGTCGCTGGAATCCATCGATTTCGACCTCGGCGCACTGCTCGCGGACGTGCGCAACCTGTTCGACCCCGGCATGGCGGAAAAAGGCCTTGCCTTCACGGTCGAGGGCGCCGGCCAAACGGGTGCCGTCTTCCGCGGCGACCCCAAACACATCCGCCAGATCCTGTGCAATCTCGTCGGCAATGCCCTCAAATTCACCGACAGCGGCAGCGTGAAGCTCAGCTACCGTCAGGAGGAAACCGCGAACGGCATCATCCTGACCTTCGCCGTCGCCGACACCGGCATCGGTATCTCCGAAGAAGGCCTGACCCGCCTGTTCCGCAAATTCGAACAGGAGGAAACCTCGACCTCGCGGCGCTACGGCGGCACCGGGCTGGGCCTCGCGATCTGCAAACAGTTGTCCGAAGCCATGGGTGGCGGCATCGAGGTCAAGAGCACCAAGGGCCTGGGATCGACCTTTCTCGTGCGCGTCCAGGTGCAGCAGGGCGACCCCAACGCGGTGATCGCCGCCGCCGATGCCGTGCCGGTGCGGGCGGGCGACGAACTCTCGGGCCTTTCCCTCAACATCCTCCTGGCCGAGGACAACCTCACCACCCAATTCATCCTGACCCGCATGCTCACCATGTGGGGCCAGAACGTCACCGCCGTGGGCGACGGCCGCGCCGCGATGCAGCGGGCGGCGCAAGAGCGGTTCGACATCATCCTCATCGACATGCAGATGCCGGTGATGGACGGCGACGAAGCGACCCGCAGGATCCGCGCCGGCGGCGCATCGTCCGACGTGCCGATCGTGGCCCTGACCGCCGACGGCATCACCGAACACCACCGCCGCTATCTCGACGCCGGCTGCGACGTCGTGCTCACGAAGCCGGTGGTGTGGAGCGCGCTGGCGCATCAGCTGCGCGCTCTCACCGGCCACGGCGGCGAAGCGACGGTCGCCGGCCCGCCGCCGGCGCGCGACACCACCCGGCCGGCCGTGTTGAACGCCGAAATGCTGGATGGCCTGCGCGAGGTTCTGGCACCCCAGGACTTCGAGGATCTGGTCCGGCAGTTCCTGGTCTCCCTGGACACCTACCGCAAGCGCCTGGGGGCCGATATCGCGGCGGGCGACCATGCCAACGCACGGCGCACCGCGCACACCCTCAAAGGCCAATGCGCCCAGATGGGCGCCGATGAAGTGGCGCAACTGGCCGCCTGGATCGAGGATGAGTCCCCGGACGCTCAAAGCGTGGCGGCGGTTCTCCCGCGCCTGGACGAAGGCGTGGCCCGCGCCAAGGACGCGATCCTGGAGACCGTCCCGGACCTCGAATCCCTATCTTAAAGCCCGGCTTGCGCCCAAAAACCGCCCTTCCCTCCGCGCGCGCGCACAGGGTAACGTTCAGCCGGTTTTGATGTCTCGGCAAGGGAGGGATGCATATGAAATTCGGCACCAAACTCGGATGGCTTACGGCGGCCGCGGCCCTGGGCATGGCCTTGAGTACAGTCAGTGGGCCCGTGGCGGCGCAGGACAAGGGCGGCATGGATGAAACCGGCCCGTACCAGGCCGTGGCGGGGTGGTTCAAGCCCGGCATCGACCGATGGGACCAACCGGTGATCGCGGTCGCCGTCGATGGTGACAACCGCATCCTCATCGGCAACGCCGACCAGAAGAACACCCAGGCGAATTCGCTGATGTTCCACGCCGACGGCACGGTTTACCCGGAGAAGAGCACCACCTCCACCAAACCCGCCGAACAGAAGACCCATGTGCACCAGATCTTGGTGCTCGACGCCGACGGCAAGGTGACCGAAGACTGGAAACAGTGGGACGATATGATCGCCATCCCCCACAGCATCCACATCAACCCCTACGACAAGGATCGCCCGGTGTGGGTGATCGACCGCGACAACCACCAGATCATCAAGTTCTCCAACGACGGCAAGAAGATCCTGTTGAAGCTGGGCGAAAAGGGCGTGTCCGGCACCGATCCCGGCCACTTCAACCGCCCGGCGGGCATCGCCTATCTGCCCGACGGCTCGTTCTACGTCGCCGACGGCTATGTCAATTCGCGCGTCATCAAGTTCGACAAGGACGGCAAGTTCCAGTTGGAATGGGGCACCAAGGGCTCGGGCCCCGGCCAGTTCAACCTGGTGCACTCGGTGGCCGTGGACGCCAATCACCGGGTCTACGCCTCGGACCGCAACAACAACCGCGTCCAGGTGTTCGACGCCAACGGCAAATTCATCGAGGAATGGCCGAACATCCCGAGCGCGCCGCGCTTGGTGGTGACCCAGGACAACGCGATCTGGCTGACCTCCTACGACCGGCGCAACAGCCGCTTCGCCAAGTTCGACCTGAACGGCAAGGTGCTCGCGACCTGGGGCGCGACCGGGACCAATCCGGGACAGATGGACAACCCGCACCAGTTCGCCCAGGACTCGAAGGGCAACCTGTTCATCGCCGACGCCTGGAACAACCGCGTGCAGAAATTCACGCCCAAGCCCGGCGCCGACAAGAGCAAGCTGATGGCGCAGGAGTTCACTTTCAAGAAGTAACCCGACACGGTCACCCTCGGGCTTGACCCGAGGGGCCAGGATTGCGGAGTTGGATATTTGCCGCAAGCGCGCGCACGGCTGAAATCGAGCAGGCCGTAGCGCGTCGTCACTCCGGCCCCGGATTCCCGGGTCAAGCCGGGGAATGACAACGAGAAAAAAGCCCCGCAGGTCACCCTGCGGGGCTTTTCCCATTTGGTATCTGCGCGCGCCTTACATCTTGATGCGCACGCCCGCGCGGAACACGCGGCCGAGGATGTCGAACAGGGTCACGTTCGTCGCGCGCCCTGCATAGAGCAGGCCACCGTTGAGCGGGACAACCGGCGGATCCTTGTCGAACAGGTTCTGGACGGTCAGGAATACCGAGTAATCGCCGGCATCGGTCTTCATCTTGTATGTCACGTTGGCGTCGAAGTAGGTGGCGCCGGCGATGAAGTTGTTGTCGATGGTCGGGTTGTCGGTGGTGGCGACCGGGCAGCCCGAAGAGCACTGGACGTAGGACGTGTTGTACTTTCCGGAGCTGACACCGCGCGCGGTCAACTGGGTCGAGATCGCGTCGCCGGTGTAGACGAGCGCGGCGGTCCATTTCCAGTTCGGCAGGTTGACGCCGCCGCTGAGCTGTCCAACCTGGTCGGTGGGCTTATTGATACCGTTCGAGACGCGGTTCTTCAGGAAGTGCGTCGCCAGGAAGCGGGCCGAGAGCCCGCCATTCAAGCCGCTGGAAATGTCGGCGAGGTTGAGGCGGTAGCTGGTCTCGAAGTCGATCCCGCGGTCGAGTTCGTTCACGAAGTTGAATGGCTGCGAGAAGACTTTGGTGATGCTAAGCACGCCGTTCACCATGTCCCGCTGGAGGCCGGAGCAGAACACGGTATTGCCGGAGTAACAATTATCGATGGTCTGCTGCGTACCGACCGTGCCGATCGCACCCGAAATGTCGATATTGTAGTAGTCGACCGATGCGCTGAAGCCGGGGAAGAAGGTCGGCTGCAGAACAACGCCGATACCGGTAGTGTCCGCCACTTCCGGCTTCAATGCCAGGTTGCCGGTGGTGATGGTTTCGGCCTGAGTGTTGGGATTTCCGGTGAACGGATCGATGACGTAGGTCAATCCCCGGATGCCGGTGGTGAACAACTCACCGATGTTCGGGGCGCGGATATCGCGCGAACGGGTCGCACGAATGCGGATGTCGTCGATCAGATCCCAGGTCGCGCCGACCTTCCAGGTGGTCACGTAACCCGAGGTCGAGTAGCCGGTGCCGCGGATCGCCGCGTTCAGGTCGAGGGATTTCGCCCAGACCTGGTCCTTCGCCAGCGGCACGACGGTTTCCGCGAAGCCTTCCGTCACGGTGTAGCTGCCGATGGTCGGGCGGTAGTTGGCGGCGTACCAGTTGCCTGCCAGCGAATTGGCGTCGACGATGCCGGTGGAAGATTCCTTGCGGTGTTCGATGCCAAGCGCGACCGAGATCGGCCCTGCCCAGTTGGAGAACGGCTCGCCGCGCACGTTCGCCGCCATCACGTCCTGGGTGAAGTTCTCATAGCGGTAGGAATTGCCGAAGAAGTGCCCGCCGACCAGCGCAAGACGCGCCGCCGGAGTCGCGACGTTATTGCCGAACACGTTGAACGGCAGACAACCGTTGTTGGGGTTGGTCAGGGTCGAGCGACACACGATCCGGCCGGTGGCGGGGTCGGTCACGGCGTCGATGGCCTCGGCATAAACCGGCTTCAGCTTGTTACCGAGCGAATTCTCGGACGCGCGGGTGATGCCTTTCTGGTAGTAGGCGTCCCAGCTCCAGGCGTTGTCGAAGGCGTCGAACTTGCCGCTGCCGCCGACGACATAGCGGTTGACCCAGCGATCGTTGGTGGAGCCTTCGTGCAGGCCGTCGACCCACGAGCCGAAGTTGAACTGGGTGATCTTGAGCGCGGTCAGCTGCGCCTTAACCGAGGCCGGAATATAGGCGTTGTCGGCTTTCATGATCAGCGTGTTGAGCTCGCCGCTCACGCCGAAATAGCTCTCGTGCCAGGTGTGGTCCCAGGACAACTGGACATAGACATTGACGTTGTCCGTGAGGTCGTAGCTGGCGCGGGTGAAAATGGTCTGGTGGGTGTGCCGCGGATCCAGCGAATAGGCCGAGGTCACATCCGATATCTGGTAATCGCCGCCCGACATGTAAACGCCGGCGACCGAGCCGTAATTGAACTGGTATGGCGTGCCGCCCGGGCCGAAGGCAGTGCCTTTCAACGGTCCGGCGGTGATGATGCCGCCATAAGTCGCGGCCGAGGCCGCGACGTTCGGCCGCACGATGTACTGGGGCTGACCGTTGGTGGCGGTGCGGGCCGGGTTGGTCAGCACGCCGTCGATCCCGTTCATCCATTCGCGCTTATTGGGCAGCATCTCGGACGAGTTCGCGCCAAGGATGCCGAGACGCTTGGAGATTTCACCGCTGATCAGGAAGTGGCCGCGGCCGTTGCCGAAAGCCGTGCCGCCGGCCATGGTGACCTTCCAGTCCTGGTCGTCGCCATAACTGGTGATGCCGCCGCTGACCTCGCCTTTCAGGCCGACGAATTCCTTGTCGAGGATGAAGTTCACCACGCCGGACAAGGCGTCGGAACCGTAGGCCGCCGACGCGCCGCCGGTGACGATGTCGACGCGGCTGATCAGCTGCTGCGGGAAGGCGCCGATGTCGACCTGGTTCGACTGGGTGGCCGGCACCGAGCGCTGGCCATCGAGCAGGACGAGCGTGCGCGCCGTACCGATGCCGCGCAGGTTGAGGGCGTTGATGCCGCCGTTGCCGGCGCTCAGGCCGCCGGCGTTGCTCTGCGGCGTGACGCTGCCCGCCAGGGCCGGCAGCTGGTTGACGTAGTCGGCGATGTCCTTCGGCGCCGCGGCTTGGATCTGCTCCTCGCCGACCACCGTGAGCGGGGTCGGGGCCTCGTAGCCGTCGCGGACGATGCGCGACCCGGTCACCACGATTTCCTCGACCGCCGGGCTCTGGGCTTGCTGCTGGGTCTGCGCCTGGGCGGCGTGGGCGGCGCCTACCAGGGCGGCGGCGGCGGACGCGCCGGTCAACAGGGACTGGCGGATCGTGAAACGGGTCGAGAAAGCGGACATGGTACCCCCAAAATGATGATTTGCCTTGAGCGTTTACTACGCGGGGTTGGACGGTTTTCCGACAGGGGGCCGGAATTTATTTCAGAATCATTTCTGGACACCTCCCGGCAAACCCCGGAAACTTGGCGACAGGGGAACGGGGATCATGCCAAGCGACGACGCGCAAGCCGCCCGGTTTGGGCTGTTTTTCTCCCGCTATGACCGTGAGTTACGGCGTTTTCTCGGCAATTACCTGAGCGACAAGAGCGACGTGGACGACTGTGTCCAGGAGTCCTTCCTTAACCTTTGGCGCCAGGAAGCCAAGGGCACCCTCCGGGAGGATCCACGCGGCTACCTGTTCATCACCGCGCGCAATGTCATCCGCGACTTCAAGCGCAAAATGCGCGTCCGCCATTCCGATCACCACGTCCCCCTGTCGGAAGACCTGCACGGCTTACGTAGTGTGGAGAACGAGACGGCTTTGTCCCATCGCGAGGGCTTACGTCTCATCGAAGCGCAGCTCGAAGGCCTGCGGCCCTCCACGCGCCTGGTGTTCCTGCTGCACTACGTCGAGATGTTGCCGTTTGACGACATCGCGAAACGCCTGGGTGTCACAACCCGGACGGTGGAACGCGAAATGGCGCGCGCGCTGGAGCATTGCCGCGCCGCGCTGGCTGGTGCATCTAAAGATATTCTCTAAAGCGGGCCTTGAGCGAGACGATGTTTCGACGCCATCCCAAAACCGCGGCCGCATGGCTGGCGCGCCTGAACGCCGGAGCCTTGTCCCCGGCCGACCGGAGCGCGCTCATGCGCTGGCTGGCGGCGGATCCGGCGCGCCTCGAGGAACTGGAGGCGATGGAAGCCATCGGCCGCATGGCCGGGCATATCGCCGGCAGTGCCACCGCCCGCGATTTGCTCGCGGCGGATTGGCGCGCCCATCACGCCGCGCGTCCGC
>JAIBCD010000147.1 GCA_019694335.1 Rhodospirillaceae bacterium
GCCCGCTTTCGCTTTCATCTACGACGAGTTTTGGCTTCCCTTCCGCCGCCTCGACCCGATCCTCAAGAGCCTGCTGGGGCCATATGCGGTAGTGCCGGATTTCTGGGCCTGGGACGTGAACGCGGCCCGCGGTGAATCGGGCTGGGCGCCGCACCGTGACCGTGGCGCGGTATCATTGTTTCCCGACGGTTCGCCCAAATCACTGACGGTATGGATTCCCCTCACGCCCGCGACCCCGCTTTCGAGCTGCATGTACGTGGTTCCGCGCGGCGCCGACCCCACCTACGCCACCGCTGAAGAAAGCGAACACCGTTTTGCCCCTCAAGGCATCAGGGCCCTGCCTGCCTTGCCCGGCGACGTGCTGATCTGGAACCAGGCGGTGCTGCACTGGGGCAGCCAGGCCTCCAAACTGGCGTCGGAATCGCGCGTGAGCATCGCGGCGCAGTTCCAGCGCCTCGATCAACCGCCCATGCGCGAACCCCTGCTCGATCCGGTCCGCGTTATCCCCTTTGAAGTAAGGCTGAAACTGATCACCGCGCAGGTAATGGGATACCGGAACCTCTATGCCGTGCCGCCGCCGATCGAAAAGTTTGCCCTGGGCCTGATCGGCCATCTGGTCCAGTAAGCGCGGGCCAGGGGGAAATCTTGAACGATACCCGCCTCTCGCCGGTGTACGCCGCCATCGCCGACGGCAGACTGCGCGTGCTCTCGGTTGACGTATTCGACACGCTGCTGTGGCGGCGCGTGCCGGAACCGTCGGACATTTTCCTGATGCTCGGCCTTGCGCTTCATGCCGCCGGAAAACTCGCCGGCGACGTTTCGCCGGCCGCCTTCGCGGAACTGCGCCGTGCGGCGGAGCGCGCCGCGCGCGCCAAGGCCGAAGCGGCCACCGGATATCGCGAGGTCCGCTTTCCCGACATCTACGCGCAGTTGCCCGCCAGCGTGTTCGCCGATGGCTTCAGCCGGGATGCCCGCATCGCGGCCGAACTGGCGTGCGAGGCGCGGCTCGCTGTAGCCGACCACGCGATTCTGGCGCTCATGAAAACCGCCAAGGACGCCGGTGTCCGCGTGATCCTGGTCTCGGACTGTTATTTCAGCGGCGGCGAATTGCGCGGCATTCTCGCCGCCGCCGGCTGCGACGGCGCGGCTTTCGATCAACTCTATGTATCCTGCGAAGCCGGCAGGCCGAAATACCGCGACCTGTTCGATGCGATTCTCAAAGACCAGGGGATCGCGCCCGCCGGAATGATCCATATCGGCGACAATATGGAGGCGGATATCGCCCCCTGCCGCGCACGCGGCATCGGCGCTGTGCACTATGACAAAGCCGCCCTGCCCACGCGGACCCGCGAGAGGGAGTTCCCGCGCGATGCCGCGCTGCGGGGCCGCATTCTGTCGGACAACGGCGACCTCGGCCTGACGGGGTTGCGCAGCCGCCTCGCGCATCGCGCGCCGGCCGAAACGGCGACCGATCTCCGGCCCTATTGGCGCATTGGCGCCACCGCCCTCGCGCCGGTCTTTGCAGGCTTCGCGCGCTGGATAGCGGGCCGCTGCGCCACAAAAACGGTCTTCGGCATTATGCGCGAAGGCCGGTTCCTGGCGCGGCTGGTGGGCGAGACGGCCCGGGCGCTGGACGTCCCCCTCAAGACCGAGGAAATCTGGCTGTCGCGGCGGACGGTGATCGGCGCGAGTTTGTACGCCGACGACCTTTCACAACTCACCGATTTCATCATCGTGGCGCCCGGCGAAACCGTCGATGAAGTGCTGGCCGCCCTTGGCCTGACGCTATCCGAAGTCACGGCGGTGCTGCCGCGCTTTGACCTGGGCGGACCCAATACGCTTGCCGCCTTGGCCCACGCCATAACAGTAGTGCCCCTCCTCAAGGACAAAGTCGTGGCGCGGTCCACCCGCAACCGGCGCAACCTTTTGCGCGGCCTCGCGCGGCACATCGATCTCGGCAAGGACCAAACCATTACCCTGATGGACCTCGGCTACGCCGCCACCATCCAGACCTTGCTCGCGCGCATCCTCACGCGCGAGGGCGCGAAGACGCGGCTGGAAGGGCTGTATTTCGTGCTCAACGAGCGCGCGGCCGAGAACCGCCGTACCGACACGCGGATGTCCGCCTACCTGGACGATGCCGGGTACGGTTCGGATCTTGGCCGCCTCCTGACCCGCACGCCCGACGTTCTGGAACACGCCTGCATGTGCCGCGACGGCAGCCTCGACCGCTATGGCGACGCCGGCGAACCCGTGCACCTGCCGAATTTGCGGTCCGAAGAACAACTGGCGCAGATGGACGCGCTGCAGGACGGCATCCTGGCGGGCGCGGCGTCCATCAACCGGCTGCTCGGCGGCATCGACCGCACGCCTCACGATGCGCCTACCCTCAAGATCCAGGTCGCGCGCATGCTGGAATGCCTGATCCTCCATCCGACACCCGAGGAGGCCGCGACCATCGGTGCATGGCAGCACGAAGCCAACCTCGACATCACCGACCGGCGCCGGTTGACCGACCTCGCCTTCGATCCCAGCGCTTTGGAGTACCGGGGTCTGGCGGCGCTGACCAATGTCGATCGTCAGAACACCTATTGGCCGGCGGCGGCCTTCGCCCAGGTCAGCGGCTTTCTCGCCGACGCTTATGCCGCCGGCGCGAGCGGAGTCCATAACCCGGCCCTGTTCACGTCGGGGCCGTTGTTGGGCAGCTTGACGGTAATCCCCGACGCCGGGAACGGCTTCGACGAGTCCCGCGCGCAGTCCGTGCCCTTGTCGATCAACGCCTTCGGTCGCGGAGAAATCACGGTCACGCTCAAGCCGATGGGAAGCGATTCCTATACGCGCGTGAAACTGGCTTGGCCCTCGGCCCAGGCGGTCATCGCGATCATTCCGCCGGTGTTTCTCTGCAAGGGCGAGCGTGAGACCCGAGGCCTCGCGGTCAACGGCCTGGCATGGTCGGGAACCAAGGAGATTTTTCAGGGCGTGCAGCTGACGACAGGCGATGCGGAAGCCATTGTCGATCTCGGGCGGCCGCCCGCCTTTCCGCACGCCGTCGAGATGACGCTGCGATTCAAATACCTGCGCCTCTCGCCGATCTTCGGGACGCAATAGCCTCGGATGCCGGCATGAACGAACGCGGAATCGTCTACATCGCGACGCAGCAGGATCGCCACGTGGAAGAAGCCTTCCGCGCGGCAGAAATGGCCAAGCGCCACGCACCCGGACTCCCGATCACGTTGTTCACCGACCGGCCTCTGCGTGCGCCGGGGTGTTTCGACCGCATCGAGCAGATTTCGGGCGCGGCCTGCGGTGACGTCCGGGCGAACGCCACCCTCAACCGGTTTATCGGCCTCGCCCGCACGCCCTACCAACGCACCCTGTACCTGGACACGGATGCGAATGTGGTCAGTGGGAAGGTGACGGGAATTTTCGATGTGCTCGATCGGTCCGACGTGGCGCTGGTGGAGGACGTTCCGGGCACCAGCGATGCCCTCGCCCACACTGGCCGGCGCATGTTCAACTGCGGCGTGATCCTCTATCGGCGCGACACCGGCGAAGCCTGGCTACAGGCGTGGCGGGAAGCGGCGTTGCGCAACCTCGCGCTGGCGCGCGAGACACCCGTCCCAGTGATTCCCGAGGTCGCCACGGTGCCCAGTCCGGACACACGGCGATGGTTGCTGGAAGTTGACAAGATCGCGCTGCTCGGCGTCCTGCCGCCCGACCGCCCACAAGCCCTGGCGCGCGTTCATGTCCTCGACCACAGCTGGAACTACCGGGGTCCGGCGGCAGATGCGTCGGTCAACATCCACCATCCCCACAGCCGCGCCTGACGGCCCGCTACTTCGCCGCGGCCTTCTTATAGGCCTGCGGCGGAACCCGGGCGTGGGACGCCTGTTCGTAGGCATAGCCGTAAGCCAGCAGCATCGGTTCCGACCACGGCGGGCCCATGAAGGAAATCCCCACCGGCAATCCGTCCAACAGGCCCATCGGCACGGTCAGGTCGGGGTATCCCGCCAAGGCCGCGATCTGGCTGGTCGATGGCGGCGTCGCCCCTTTGTCGTGTTGGGCGATGGGATGCCCGCCGCCGGTGTTGTCCGGCACGATCGGTTCCGGCGGCCCGCGCGTCAGGGCCACCAGGGCGCTGACGTTGTAGTCTTTCAAGGCCTTGTCGAGACCGTCGGCCTGGACCATGCGCTTGGCGGCCGCCATGTTGTCGATATACGCCTGATCCTGGCGCCCGGCGGTGGCCTCGGCGGCATCGAACAGATCCTGGTCGTGCGAGCTCTCGCGCGGATCGCTTTTGTTGAAGGCGATCAGATCGGCGAGCGTGCGGGTCTTGACCTTGTCCGGCGAGGTCGTGGCCAGATAGGCAGCGATGTCTTCCTTGAAATCGTAGAGCAGGACGATGCGGTCTTCCTGGCTGATGTCCTGGAGCACGCCTTCGGGAATCTCCACCAACTCGGCGCCTTGCGCTTTCAGCACCTCGAGCGCCTTGTCGAACGGCACGCGCGTGGCTTCGGAATAGTCGCGCGTACCGCGCAGCACGCCCAGCCGCTTGCCTTTGAGCGAACCGGCATCGAGACTCTTCACATAGTCGGCCTTATGGGCGTCGGCGTCCTTGGACGCCGGATCGCCGGCATCGGACCCGGCCAGCACCGACAGCATCATGGCGGTATCGGTGACGCTGCGGGCCATGGGGCCGGAGGTATCCTGCGTCAGGCTGACCGGCACGATGCCGCGCCGGGAAATCAGCGCGACCGTGGGCCGGATGCCGACCACACCGTTATAGGACGACGGACTGATGATCGAGCCGGTGGTGTCGGTGCCGACCGTGGCGGCCGCCAGACTGGCCGCGGCGGCGATGCCCGGGCCGGAGCTTGATCCCGCCGGCGAGCGGGTCAGGTCATAGGGATTCTTCGGGCTGCCGCCGACGGTCGAACCGTTGAAGCCCGACGTCGTGCGCAGGCCCGCCCACTGCGAGGTATTGGCCTTGCCCAGGATCACGGCGCCCGCGGCGCGCAGGCGCCGCGCGACCTCGGAGTCCCTCGCGGGCAGGTTTTCGGCCAAGGCGAACGAACCTGCCGTGGTCGGCATTCCCACGGCGTCGATATTGTCCTTAAGCAGGACCGGTACGCCGTCCATCGGCCCCAGAACCTTGCCCTCCTTGCGGCGCTTGTCCGAGGCGGCGGCCTGGTCGAGCGCGTCAGGCGCGACGGCGATCACGGCGTGCAGCGCGCCGTCGTAGGTCTTGATGCGCGCGATATAGGCCCGGGTCACGGAGACGGAGGTTGTCTTTCCGCCCGCGAGATCGCCCGAAATCTTGGCGAGCGGTGCTTCCTCGACCGCGTAGGACTGAGCGTTGGGATTCGGAGAACAACCGGCGAGCGGTAGCGCCAGCGCTAACACGACAGACAGCGGCGACGGCCGGTACGGCATGATCCCCTCTCCTCTTCCGTTATTTCGTGGCAACCGCCTTCTTATACGCCTCTGGCGCCTTGCGCATCTTGGATGCCTGTTCATAGGCATACCCGTAGGCAAGCAAAGTCTGCTCCGACCACGGCATGCCGATGAACGAGATGCCGATCGGCATGCCGTCGACAAAGCCGGCCGGCACATTCAAGTCCGGGTACCCCGCGAGCGCGGCAGTGCCGCTTCCGGACGGCGGGCGCGATCCCTTTTCGCGCACCGAGGCCGGATGTCCGCCGCCGCCGGACTCGTCGGGCGGGATCACGCCGGCCGGACCGCCGGTAAGCAACACCAGCGCGGAAACGCCGTACTCGCGCATCGCCCGGCCGTAGCCGTCTTCGCCCGCGCGTTTCTTGGCGTATTCGGCGGTTTTAATGAATTCCGGATTGTCGCGGCCAGTGGTGGCTTCCGCGGCCTCGAACAGATCCTGGGTATGGAGCTTTTCGTGCTCCTCGGTTTTGTTGAACGCGATCAGATCGGCGAGCGTGCGCGCCTTCACTTTCTCCGGCGCATCCTTGAGGTAGGCCGCCATGTCCTGCTTGATGTCATAGAGCATGATCAGGCGCTGCTCCTGGGACAGATCCTCGAAGATGTCGAGCGGGATCTCCACGGTCTCGGCGCCTTGCGCTTTCAGGACTTCGACCGCGGCGTCGAACACCGGCTGGGTGGTGTCGTTGTAGCCGGAGAAGCCGCGAATGATGCCGATCTTCTTGCCCTTGAGCGCATCGGTGGAGAGGCCGGCGGTATAGTCGGCCGCCTTGTTTGCGTCGGCGTCCTTGGAGGCAGGGTCGGCGGGGTCCGAGCCCGCCATGGCGGTGAGCATCATGGCGACGTCACGCACGGTGCGGCCCATCGGTCCCGAGGTATCTTGGAACGAACTGACCGGAATGATGCCGCGGCGGGAGATCAAGGCGACGGTCGGGCGCATGCCGACAGTACCGTTGACATTGGACGGCGCGATCACCGAGCCGGTGGTGTCGGTACCGACGGCGGCGGCCGACAGGCTTGCCGAGGCGGAGATGCCGGAGCCGGAACTCGAACCTGCCGGCGACTTGGTCAAGTCGAAGGGGTTTTTCGGGCTGCCGCCGATAGTAGAGCCGTTGAAGCCCATCGTGGTGCGCAGGCCCGCCCACTGCGAGGTGTTGGCCTTGCCCAGGAACACCACGCCCGCGGCGCGCAGGCGGCGCGCGACTTCGGAGTCCCTGGCGGGCAGGTTGTCGGTCAACGCGTACGAACCGCCGGTCGTCACCATGCCGGCGACGTCAATGTTGTCCTTGATCAGCACCGGGATGCCGTCGAGCGGCCCCATGGTCTTGCCGGCCTTGCGGCGCGCGTCGGCGGCCTTGGCCTGGTCGAGCGCGTCGGGCGCCACCAGGATCACGGCGTTCAGC
>JAIBCD010000148.1 GCA_019694335.1 Rhodospirillaceae bacterium
TTGATGGTGGAGCTGAGCGGGATCGAACCGCTGACCTCGTCATTGCGAACGACGCGCTCTCCCAACTGAGCTACAGCCCCGCACCAGCAACGGACGCACCCCGGAAGGGCCGTCCCATTTATAAAAGCGGCGGGAGAATGGGTCCAAAGACGCGCGAAGTCAAGGCAGCCAAACCTATGACAGGGCTCCATTATTCGCCCCGGCGAGGTTCGGGGGCCGCCTTGCGCGCGCCGGATGCGCTCCTGTAGGGTAGCGCACCCAGGCCGCAATACCCATCTCACCGCCCATGAACACCATTCTGATTCCCATTCTCCAGGTCCTGAGCGTCGCCCTGAACATGTATTGGTGGGTGGTGCTGGTGGCCGTGATCATGAGCTGGCTGATGGCCCTCAATATGATCAACGCCTACAACCAGATCGTCCGCGCCATCTGGAATTTCGTGACCCAGCTGACCGAACCGGTCCTGCGCCGCATCCGCCGGGTGGTGCCCAATGTGGGCAACGTGGATCTGTCGGCGATCGTACTGTTCCTGCTGATCATCCTGGCCCAGCAGTTCATCGCCCAGCTGATTTTCCGTCTGTCGATGGGCTGAGCGCGCGTGTCCAGGAACAGTGGAAACCGGGTTTCCGTCCGGACACGCGCCAAAATATGAACCCTTTGTCCCGGCCGTTTTTCCGGCAGGATGCGGACGGCCTCAACCTTACTCTTAAAGTCCAGCCCAAGTCCTCCCGCGATGCGATTGAGGGCGTCGTGGAGACCCCGGACGGTCTCGCGCTGAAGGTCGCGGTCACGGCGCCGCCCGACAAGGGCAAGGCCAATGCGGCCGTGATCGCCCTGGTCGCCAAGGCGTTCGGCGTACCCAAAACCAAGGTCACTGTGACGCTAGGTGAAACCGACCGGCGCAAGGTGCTACACATCGCCGGCGCGCCCGGCGCGCTCGTAGCCATCGCCCAGCAGTGGGAGTTCTCATGACCGCCCCCATGACAGCACGTGTGATCGACGGAAAAGAAGCTTCGGCACGCCTCAAGGATGGCGTGGCGAAAGCGGTGGCGCAGCTCAAGGAAAAACACGGCATCGAACCGGGCCTCGCGACCGTGCTGGTGGGTGAAGACCCCGCCAGCCAGGTCTATGTGCGCAACAAACAAAAGACGGCGGTGGCGCTGGGGATGAAGTCGTTCCAGCACGACTTGCCGGCCGACACCAGCGAGAGCGACCTGCTCGCCCTGGTGCGCAAGCTCAACGCCGCGCCCGAGGTGCACGGCATCCTGGTGCAGCTGCCGGTGCCCAAGCATATCGACCCGTTCAAGGTGATCACCACCACGGCCGTCGCCAAGGACGTGGACGGTCTGCACCCCGAGAGCGCCGGGCGCCTGGTGGCGGGCGGCGAGGCGCTGGTGTCCTGCACGCCCATGGGCTGCATCATGCTGGCGAAGGATGTGCTCGGCGATCTCACCGGCAAGAACGCGGTGGTCGTCGGCCGCTCCAACCTGGTGGGCAAGCCGGTCGCGCAGCTGCTGCTCAAGGAGAACTGCACCGTCACCATCGCGCATTCGCGCACCAAGGATCTGGCGGCGATCTGCCGCGCGGCGGACATTCTCGTGGCGGCGGTCGGCCGGCCCGAGATGATCCGCGGCGATTGGATCAAGCCGGGCGCCTGCGTGATCGATGTCGGCATCAACCGCGTGCCGACGCCGGACGGGAAAGGCAAACTGGTGGGCGACGTGAATTACGCCGAAGCGGCGGCGGTGGCCGGGTCCATCACGCCCGTGCCGGGCGGCGTCGGGCCCATGACCATCGCGTGCCTGATGGTGAACACGCTGAAGGCGGCGTGTGCCCAGCATGGAATCACCGACGTTGAGATTCCCGAGAAACTGCCGGCAAAGATCGGCGTTTAGAACTTCGAGAAATCCGGCGCGCGCTTTTCCAGGAAGGCCGCGGCGGCCTCTTTGAACTCCGGCGATTTCAGGCGCGCGGAGAAGATCTCCACTTCCTTGGCGATCCAGTCGGAGATGGCGCCTTCTTTCCCGCGCAACAGCGCCTTGGTGGCGCGCAAGGACGCGCTGGGCTTGGCGGCGAGGATTTTCGCCTTGGCGGTCACGGTCGCCATCAGGTCTGCGGCCGGCACGACGGCGTTCACCAGGCCATGCGCATGGGCCTGTTCGGCGGTGAACGGTTCGCCCAGCAGCAGAAGTTCCGCGGCGCGCTGATAGCCGACGATGTGGGGCAACAGCATGCTCGAGGCGAACTCCGGCACCAGGCCCAGGTTGACGAAGGGCAGCGCGAACTTGGCCTCGGGGCTGGCGTAGACCAGATCGCAGTGCAGCAGCACGGTGGTGCCGATGCCGACGGCGACGCCCGCGACCGCGCCGATCACCGGTTTGGTGATGGCCACCATCGCCGCCATGAATTGAAACACCGGCGCGCTGGGATCGCGCGGCGGGCTTTCGAGGAAATCCTTTAAATCGTTGCCTGCGGTGAAGGCGCCGCCGACGCCGGTGATCACCACCACGCGCACGGTATTGTCCTGCTCGGCGTTCTTCAGCACCCGTGCCGCCTCGGCGTACATGGCGCCGGTGATGGCGTTCTTCTTTTCGGGGCGGTTGAAGGACAACGTGAGAATCCCGCCGTCGATGCTCGATGTGATGTGTTCGCTCATGACATCTCCCCCAAGATTCTCGCCAGGTCCGGCATGTCGCTGGCGACCTGTGCCGCGCCGGCCTCGCTCAACTTGCCGCCCAGGCGCGGGGAGCAATGGCCGCCGCCGACAAAACCGATCGCTGTCATGCCTGCCGCCACCGCCGACTTCACGCCGTTGATGCTATCCTCGACCGCCACGCAAACCTTGGGGTCGATCCCCAACTGCGCCGCGGCGTGCAAATAGATGTCCGGGAACGGCTTCCCGCGCGCGACCAATTCTCCCGAATAAATATGCGGATCGAAAGCCTCGAATAGGCCGGCGCGGCGCAATTTGTGCTTGATGTGTTCGAGGCCCGAGCTGGAGGCGACCGCCACCGGCACGGTCAGGCCCGCGACCGTGGCATGAACCCCGGGCACCGCCTCGGTATATTCGGACATTTCCGCCCAGATCATGTCGACCAGGCGCGCGCCGAAGCCTTCCGGCAGGGGCGCGCCCAGGCGTTCACGGTGATCCTTATCCAGTTCGGCGTGGAATGCCGCGTGCGTCTGGCCCAGGAATCTTTCCGCGAAGGCATGGTGGTCGTCGTAGACCAGGCCGATGTCGGCGAGGACTTTCAACTCCACGCGGAGCGCGATGATCTCGCTGTCGACGAGAACGCCGTCGCAGTCGAAGATGACGGCTTTCATTGCGTGGGCTTACTTCCCTTGCGCCATCTTGCCCAGACGCAAGCGCAGCGCGTTGAGCTTGATGAAGCCTTCAGCGTCGAACTGGTTATAGACCGAGTCCTGCTCGAAGGTGACGTAGTCCATGCGGTAGAGCGAGTTTGGCGACTTGCGGCCCACCACGCTGCAATGGCCCTTGAACAGCTTCAGGCGCACCATGCCGTTGACGCGCGCCTGGGTCTGGTCGATGGCGGCCTGGAGCATCTCGCGCTCGGGCGCGAACCAATAGCCGGTGTAGATCATCTTGGCGTAGCGCGGCATCAGCTCGTCCTTGAGGTGCATGGCCTCGCGGTCGAGGGTGATGCTTTCGATGCCGCGGTGCGCGGCATGCAGCACAGTGCCGCCGGGAGTTTCATAGATGCCGCGGCTCTTCATGCCGACGTAGCGGTTCTCGACCAGGTCGAGGCGGCCCACGCCGTGACGGCCGGCGATGGCGTTGAGTTCCGCGAGCAGCTTGGCCGGCGAGAGCTTCTTGCCGTTGACGGCGACGGCGTCGCCCTTGGCGAACTCGATCTCGACATATTCGGCCTTGTCCGGCGCCTTCTCGGGCGAGACGGTCAGGCGGTACATGTCGTCGTCGGCTTCCACCCACGGGTCTTCCAGCGCCTTGCCCTCGTAGGAGATGTGCAGAAGGTTGGCGTCCATGGAATACGGCGCGTCGCCGCGCTTGTCTTTCGGGATCGGAATCTGGTGCTGCTCGGCGTATTCGATCAGCTTGGTGCGGGAATTGAGATCCCACTCGCGCCACGGCGCGATCACCTTGATGTCCGGCTTCAGCGCATAGGCGGTGAGTTCGAAGCGCACCTGGTCGTTACCCTTGCCGGTGGCGCCGTGGGAGATGGCGTCGGCGCCGGTCTCGATGGCGATCTCGGTGAGGCGCTTGGCGATCAAGGGGCGCGCGATCGACGTGCCCAGCAGGTAGACGCCTTCATACAGCGCATTGGCGCGGAACATCGGGAACACGAAATCCCGGACGAATTCCTCCTTCAGATCCTCGATGAAGATCTGCCTGATCCCCATCAGCTCGGCCTTCTTGCGCGCCGGCTCCAGCTCCTCGCCCTGGCCGATGTCGGCGGTGAAGGTCACCACCTCGCAGCCTTTCTCGACCTGCAGCCAGCGCAGGATGATCGAGGTGTCGAGGCCGCCGGAATAGGCCAGCACGACCTTCTTGGGTTTAGGCGCCATGAATGGAGATCCTGTCGGGCTAAAAGGGCTTTGAGAAAAGTTGCGGCAGTATAGGGAGCGCTCGCCCGCTCGCAAGCCTCGCTTGATGAAAGGCTGCCCGCGGCCGGAGGCCGCACTTCTTAAGGCGCGCGTTTACCGCGCGCTAACCGCAGCAAAGACCTACTGCAGGGCCGCTTCCTTTTCCGCCCAGGCGGCTTCCGACTCACGTAAGCGCTTTTCGCGGGCCGAGAGCTTCTCGGAGTCGGTCTTGAGTTGGCCGCAGGCGGCCAGGATGTCGCGGCCCCGGGGCGTGCGGACCGGCGCGGTGAAACCGGCGTCCGCCAGGCTCTGGGCGAAGGCCTCGACGGTTTCCGGGTCGGAGCATTCGTAGGGCGTGCCCGGCCAGGGGTTGAACGGGATCAGGTTGAACTTGCAGGGGATGCCCTTGACCAGCTTGGTCAGCGCGCGGGCGTGGGCCGGGGTGTCGTTGATCCCCTTCAGCATCACGTATTCAAAGGTGATGCGGCGCGCGTTCGACGCGGTCGGGTAGTCGCGGCAAGCCTGCATCAGCTCTTTGAGCGGATATTTTTTATTGATCGGCATGATCGTCGAGCGGGTGTCGTCGTCCGGCGCGTGCAGGGAGATGGCGAGGTTGACGCCCAGCTCCTCGCCGCAGCGGTGGATCTCCGGCACCACGCCCGAGGTGGACAGGGTGATGCGCCGCTTGCCGAGGGCGATGCCGTCATCGGCCATGACGATCTTCATGGCGGTGGCGACGTTGTCGAAATTATAAAGCGGCTCGCCCATGCCCATGAGCACGATGTTGGAGAGCATGCGGCGCTCGTCGGTGGGGGTTGGCCATTCTTTGTAGCTGTCGCGCGCCACCATGAACTGGCCGACGATCTCGGCCGGGGTCAGGTTGCGCACCAGGCGCTGGGTGCCGGTGTGGCAGAAACGGCAGGTGAGTGTGCAGCCGACCTGCGAGGAGATGCAGACCGCGCCGCGGTCGGTCTCGGGGATGAAGACGGTCTCCGCCTTCTGGCCGTCGGCGAAGTCCATCAGCCATTTGCGGGTGCCGTCGGTGGAGGTCTGCTCGCGCGTGATGCCGGGCCGGGTAACGGTGAAGTGGTCTTCCAGTTTTGTCCGCAAATCCTTGGACAGGTCGGTCATGGTGGCAAAGCTGGTTGCGCCCCGGTGATACATCCACTGCCATACCTGTTTGGCGCGGAAGGGCTTTTCGCCGACTTCCACCAGCGCAGCCTTCAACGCCTCACGGGAGAGCCCGATGAGGTTGAGGCGGGTGTCGGCAGGTGGGGCCCCGGGAGAAAAGGTCGTATCCATGGGCGGCATCTAAGCCGATTCCGCCGGTGGATCAACCCGCAGGCAGGAGATCGTGGCCTTGGGGCTGCACAGCGGGCATGCCGGATCGGGCTTGATCTTCACCTGCCGCATAGCCGCCGACAGGGCGTCATAGATCAGCAGGCGCCCGGCCATGCCTTCGCCGATGCCGATGATTTCCTTCAGGACTTCGGTCGCCTGCAAGGTGCCGAGCACGCCCGCGACCGCGCCCAAAACCCCCGCTTCGTCGCAGGACGGGATCTGTCCCGGCGGCGGTGGCGCGGGGTAGAGGCAGCGGTAACAGGGGCCGCCGGCGTGGGGCTTGAAAGTGGACAGCTGGCCGTCGAACCGCAGGACGGCGGCCGACACCAGGGTCTTCCCCGCGAAGAAGCAGGCGTCGTTGACCATGAAGCGGGTGGGGAAATTGTCGCTGCCGTCGGCGATGACGTCATAGCCCGCGATCAGATCCTGGGCATTGTCCACGGTCAGGCGCTGTTTGTGGGCGATCACCTTCACGTCGGGATTGATCGCCGCGACGGCGGCGCTCGCGCTCTCGACCTTGGAGACGCCGATGCGGTCCGTGGTGTGGGCGATCTGGCGCTGGAGGTTGGAGAGATCGACGGTGTCGTCATCGATCACGCCGATGGTGCCGACACCAGCGGCGGCCAGATAGAGGATCAGCGGAGACCCGAGCCCGCCCGCGCCGATCACCAGCACTTTTGACTTGAGCAGTTTCTCCTGCCCGACGCCGCCCACTTCTTTCAGCAGGATATGGCGGGCGTAACGGCGGATCTGCTCTTCCGAGAAATCCATTACGCTTTGTGGACGCCCGTGGAGCCGAAACCGCCGGCGCCGCGGCTGGTGTCGTCCAGCTCGGCTTTCTCCTCCCACATGATCGCGCGCACCGGCGCCACCACCATCTGGGCGATGCGAAGCCCGCGCGTGACGGTGAACGCCTGCTTGCCGTGG
>JAIBCD010000149.1 GCA_019694335.1 Rhodospirillaceae bacterium
ACGACGCCTACTTTGCCTCGTCGCAGTACCAGCTCAGCACCACGGTGGTCGCCGGCATCCTCCAGACGGGGCCGGTGTCGGCCTCGGCGCAACCGGGATCGAGTTCGTTCCTGCGCTTCTTCAATACCGGCACCGCGGCGGGAACGATCACCGCCACCTTGCGCGACAGCACCAGCGCCCGGCAGCTCGGCCAGTGGACCAGCCCCAGCATCCCGGCGGGCGCGGAATTGCAATATCCCATCGGCGTCCTAGAGAGTGCCGCGGGGCTCGCCCCGGGGGCGGGGTTTTACGCACTGTCCCTGCAATCGGACATTTCGGGGTCGTTCCAGCATGTCCTGTACCGCCCCGCCAACGGCGCGCTGACCAATCTCAGCACCTGTTATGAAGGCGTGGCCGCGGATCCGGCGCGGCTGGCCGGCGTGCATTCCTCGCTGCTGGCCGACTATCCAAGCGCGATCGTCCTGAACAGCGCCTATCCCGCCCCCCAGACCGTGAACCTCGGCGTCTACGACGCGCGCAACGGCGTGCTCATCGGCACTTACGCCAGTGGCACGATCCCGGGTTACGGCCAGCTGGTGCTGCCGGTCAAGACCATCGAAACCGCCATCGGCAAGGCGCCGGCCCCGGGCCTGCTTCATTATGTGGTCAAGATCGACGCGGCATTCTCCGACAACGGCGTGCCCCGTTCGGCGTTCATCGGCAACCTGCAGCACCTGGTCTCGAACACCCTGGCCGGGGTGGTCACCGACATGACCACCACCTGCACGCTCGACGGCGCCGGCCTGGCGGGTGCGCCCACGTCGCCGCTGCGCGCCGGCCCGATCTTCTCCAGCGCGCAAACCGCGTCGCAGTCCTACCTGCGGTTCTTGAACGGCGGGATTACCGAGGGCTTCGTGATCGCCACCCTGACCGATTCCGCCACCGGGCAAAGTCTCGGCCGTTGGGTGAGCCCCGGCATCCGCCCGGGCGCGGAGAGCCAGTTCGCCATCGCCACGATCGAAAGCGCCATCGGCACGGCCGCCAAGCCGGCCAATTACGGGCTGGCGCTGGAGACGACCATCACCAGCGGCGCGTTTCAGCACGTCCTGTTCCGTCCCGCCGACGGGACTCTCACAAACCTCAGCACCTGTTATGCCAGCGTCACCGCCGATCCGGCCAGGGCCGCGGCGGTGCACACATCGCTGGTGGGCGCCTTGGGTTACCCGAGCGCCATCGCGGTGACCAACACCGGCGCGGTGGACGAGGCCGTGCGGCTTGGACTTTACGATGCGCGTTTTGGGAACCGCGTCGGCGCCATGACCACGGCGCCGATCCCGGCTCACGGCCAGCTGATCGTGGACGTCGCGGCGATGGAAGCCGCGGCCGCGGTCACCCCTACGGCCGGGATGAGCCACTACGTGGTCAAGGCCGAGGGCGCGTTCACCGGATTCCTCCAGCATCTGGTCACCAATAGCCGCGCCGGGGTCGTCACCGACATGTCGGCGCAATGCGTGTTGCCGTCGCCGGCCAGTCCCGATCTCACCTACACCCTGAGCACGGCGACCGCGGGCAATGGCGCCGGCACCGTCACCCTCACGCCTTATGGAACCACCGGCCCCGGGCCCTACCGCTTCGGTACCATTGTCGGCGTGTCCGCGACGCCGGCGGCCGGCTCGGTGTTCGCCGGGTTCAGCGGCGACTGCCCGTTGCCCGGCTACAGTTTCGATTCCTGCCAGCTGACCATGAAAGGCAACTACGCCGTCACGGCGGTGTTCAACCTGGCCGCCACGCCGGACACCTATCTGCTCACCGTCACGCCGTCCTCGGCGGCGGGGGGCCTCGGCACGGTGACCAGTTCGAGCGGCGGTATCGATTGTTCCGCCGTCGGAATCGCCGCCGGCGCCGTCACGGCCCAGGCCGTCACCGCCCAGGCCGTCACCGGCGCCTGCAACGCCCGGCTCGCCCCCGGCACGCGCGTCACCCTGACCGCGAGCCCGGCCCAGGGCTCGCGTTTCGAACGGTGGTCGACAGCCTGCGAGAACGGTCCCGCCACGGCCCCGACCTGCGTGGTGACCATGAATACCAACCGCTACTTGCCGGTGAGCTTTGGCGTGGCGCCGTGAGGGCGCGGAATGAGCGTGCCTTGCCGGCCGCCGCGCGCGGGAGGGCCCAGTCCCGGGCCGGGCGCCGGAGAATATACCCGGCCATTTTTCCCGAGCGCTATTCGGCGGGGGCCTGCTGAGGGATCGTGTGCGCGGCTTCGCGGCGCGTGCGCCACCATTCGCGCATGCGTTCCAGGTACAGGTACACAACCGGCGTCGTGTAGAGGGTGAGCGCCTGGCTCACCAGCAGGCCGCCGACCATGGCGTAGCCCAGGGGGCGGCGAAGTTCGGAGCCGGCGCCGACCGAGAACATCAAGGGCAGTCCGCCGAGCAACGCGGCGGCGCTGGTCATCATGATCGGGCGGAAGCGCAGGTGGCAGGCTTCGCGGATGGCGTCGAACGGCTTGGCGCCCCGGTGGCGCTGGGCGTTGACGGCGAAGTCCACCATCATGATGCCGTTCTTCTTCACCAGGCCGATCAGCAGGAGCACGCCCACCAGCGCGATCACCGACAGGTCGTAGTGCGCCACCAGCAGGATCAGCAGCGCGCCGACGCCCGCGGAGGGCAGGGTGGACAGAATCGCCAGCGGGTAGATGTAGCTCTCATACAGCATGGCCAAAATTGCGTAGACCGACAGGATCGCGGCGGCCACCAGGTAGGGCTGGGTGACCAGCGAGTCCTGGAAGGCCTTGGCGGTGCCCTGGAAGTTTTCGTTGAGGCTGGACGGCGCTCCCAGGGATTCGCGCAGCTTCTGGATGGCGTCCACCGCCTGGCTGAGCGCCACGCCGGGGGCGAGGTTGAACGAGATGGTGATGGCCGGGAACTGGCCCTGGTGGTTGATCGAGAGCGCGCTCACCTTCTTGGTGTCCACCTTCACGAAGGTCGAGAGCGGCACCTGCTGGCCGCTGGACGGCGACTTGATGAAGATTTTATCGAGAGTCCGCATGTCGCCCTGAAGTTCGGGCAGCACTTCCAGGATGATGCGATATGTATTCACTTGCGTGAAATACTGGCCGACCTGGCGCTGGCCGAAGGCGTCGTAGAGCGTGTCGTCGATCAACTGCGGCTGGATGCCGTAGCGCGAGGCCTGGTCGCGGTCGATGGTGAGGGTCGCGGTCGTGGCGCCCGACTGCTGGTCGCTGGTGACGTCGCGCAGTTCCGGCAAGGCCGCCATGGCGGCGGTCATCTTCTCGCCCCACAGGCTCAGCTCGTTCGCGTCGGCGTCCTGCAGGGTGTACTGGTACTGGGTGCGGGTCTGGCGGGCGCCGATGTTGATGTCCTGGGAGACGGACAAAAATACTTTGAGCCCCGCGATCTTGGCGAACTGCGGGCGCAGGCGGTTCATGACCTCCTCGACCGGTTCGCGCTCGCGATGCGGCTTCAAGAGTGCGTAAAGGCGGCCGGTGTTCACCGCGTTTCCATACGGTACTTGGCCGCCGACGGTCTTGACGGCGGGGTCGTGCACCAGGATCTCGCGGGCCTGGTCGTGCAGGCGGGCGAGTTCGGCGAAGGAGATGTCCTGCGCACCCTCGGTGACGATCGAGATGCTGCCCACGTCCTGGTTCGGGAAGAAGCCCTTGGGCACCAGCACATAGAGCGCGCCGGATAGCGCAACTGTCGCGACGAACACGCCGAGCACCTTGCGCTGCTCGGCGAGGGCGATGTCGAGGGTGCGGCGGTAGAAGGCGAACATGGCCTCGAACCCGGCCTCGATCCTGCGGTAGAGGGCGCTGTGTTCCCCGCTTTCGTGGCGCAGGAACTTGGAGCACAGCATGGGCGTGATGGTGAGCGAGATCACGCCCGAGATCAGGATGGCGATGCTGACCGTGACCGCGAATTCGTGGAACAGGCGGCCGATGATGCCGCCCATGAGCAGGAGCGGGATGAACACCGCCACCAGGGACAGCGACATGGACACGATGGTGAAGCCGATCTCCCTGGCGCCCTGGAGCGAGGCCGCCAGGGCGGCCATGCCTTCCTCGATGTGGCGGTAGATGTTCTCGAGCATGACGATGGCGTCGTCGACCACGAAACCCACGGCGATCGTGAGCGCCATGAGGGAGAGGTTGTCGATGCTGTAGTTGAACAGGTACATGCCGGCGAAGGTGCCGATCAGCGACAGGGGGATGGCCAGCGCCGGGATGACGGTGGCCCGGACGTTGCGCAGGAAGACGAAGATCACCAGCACCACCAGGACGGCGGTGATGATCAGGGTCTCCTTCACCTCGGCGACCGCGGCCTTGATGGTCTGCATGCGGTCGATATAGCGGTAGATGTGGATCGAGGCGGGCAGCAGCTTGGCCGCGCGTTCCAGCGCCCGGTCCACCAGGTCGCCGGTCTCGACGATATTGGCGCCGGGCTGTTTCCTCACCGTGGAGCCGATCATCGGCTTGCCCGCGAAGTTCCAGGCGCCGGTCTTGGTGTTCTCGGCGCCCGGGATCGCGCGGCCGATGTCGCGGACACGGACTTGCGAGCCGTTGCGGAACGCCAGCACCACGTCGTTGAACGGTTCGGCCTCGGTCAGCTGGTCGTTGGTGAAGATGGTGTAGCCCTTGGCGCCGATCTCGATGTTGCCCTTGGGCGAGTTGGTCGAGGCGGTGTTGACGATGCTGCGCACCTCTTCGAGGCTGAGGCCCACGGCGGCGAGCTTGATGGGATCGACCTGGATGCGGATCGCGGGCTTCTGCTGGCCGGAAACGCGCACCTCGCCCACGCCCGGCAGTTGCGACAGTTGCTGAAGGACGAGGTTCTCGGCCATGTCGTCCACTTCGGTCAGCGGCATGACGTCGGAATAGAAGCCGTAGCCGCCGATCGGCGCGTCGGACGGGTTCACTTTCTGGTAGTTGGGCGGCGACGGCATGGTCTTGGGCAGCTGGCCGGCGGCGACGTTGATGGCCGACTGCACGTCCTGCGCCGCGCCGTCGAGGGCGCGGTCCAACTCGAACTGCAACGTGATCTGGGTCGAGCCCATCACGCTGTTCGATGTCATCTGCACCACGCCGGGGATCTGCGAGAACTGGCGTTCCAGCGGCTGCGCCACGGCCGAGGCCATGGTCTCGGGGCTCGCGCCCGGCAGGTTGGCGTTGACCTGCACGGTCGGGAAGTCGACCTGCGGCACCGCGGCGATCGGCAGGAACGGATAAGCCGCGGCACCCACCGCGATGATCATCGCCATCAAAACGGAGGTGGCGACGGGCCGGTGAATGAAGTGGGACGAAATGCTCATGAACCCGCCTGATGCCCCCTGCGAATCTTCGCGGATTTTCACAAAATCGGCCGCGGTGCGCACTATAATTGCGGGCGGGAATGGCCCTATTTTCGGGCCGGACGGACCATGTGACGGGGGGAAATATGCGTTCATTCAAAGCGATTCTGGCGGCGGCCCTGCTGTTTGCCGGCGGGGCGCAGGCGGCGGCGGACAAGCCCCTGGTGTGGGTGTTCTCGACCGGCGGCACCATCGCCGGGTCCGGGTCGTCACCCACCGACATGTCGAACTACACAGCGGGGCAGTTCACCGGCGAGCAATTGGTGAGGGGGCTGCCGCAGCTGGCCGATGTCGCCGAGATCAAGGTCGAGCAGGTGGTGAACATCCTGAGCAACGACCTGACGGTGGCGGACTGGCTGACCCTGTCGCGGCGGATCAACGAGACGCTCGCCGACCCCAGGGTGGCGGGCGTGGTGGTCACCCACGGCACCAATACGCTGGAGGAGACCGCCTATTTCCTCAATCTCACCGTCAAGTCCGACCGGCCGGTGGTGGTGGTGGGCGCGATGCGGCCCGCCACGGCGATCAGCGCGGATGGGCCGCTCAACCTGTTGAACGCCGTGCGCGTGGCGCGTTCTCCCGACGCCAAAGGCAAGGGCGCGCTGATCGTGATGAACGACGAGATCAACGCCGCGCGCGATACCACCAAGACCACGACCTATCGCGTCGAGACCTTTCGCGCGCCGGAGCTGGGGATGCTGGGCTATGTCGACGAGGACAAGGTCGCGTTCTACCGCACGCCGGTGAAGCGCCACACCGTGAACTCCGAGTTCGACGTGCGGGCGCTGAAGACCTTGCCGACCGTGGGCGTGCTGTATTCCTATGTCGAGCCGCGGCCGGAACTGTTCCAGGCGCTGGTGAAGGCGGGCGACAAAGGCATCGTGTTCGCGGGCACGGGCGCGGGGGCGCTGTCGAAGCTGGAGCGCGACGGCATTGATGAAATGCTGAAGGGCAAGGGCGCGAAGCCGGTGATGGTGCTGGCCTCGCGCACCGGCAACGGACGGGTGATCGGCACCAAGGAGTACAGCGACCGCGGTTTGATCCCAGCCGACAGCCTGAACGCCCAGAAGGCGCGGATCCTGTTGATGCTCGCGCTGACCAAGACCCAGGATCCCAAGGAGATCCGGCGGATTTTCGCCGAGTACTGACGGCCTCAAAAGAAAAAGCCCGCGCCCCGGTGTGGGGCGCGGGCTTCCC
>JAIBCD010000150.1 GCA_019694335.1 Rhodospirillaceae bacterium
GAACCCGGCCGCGATCTACGAGCCGGTGCCGTGGCTAGTGATGTGTGGCGAACGGTCAACCCCGTGCGGATTGTGGGTCGTTCCGCCGCCGGAACTGAACCCGGGCGTGACCCGGCCGCCGCTGTTGGCGAATTCCGCCATGTTGACCTTGGCGATGATGATCGCGCCGGCGTCGCGCAGTTTCTGCGTCACGAACGCGTCCTTGGGCGGCGTCCAGCCCGCGAGCAGCTGTGAGCCCGCGGTCGTCGGCAGGTCGAAGGTGTCGAAATTGTCCTTGAGGACGATGGGAATGCCGTGCAGCGGCCCCCGCACCTTGCCGGCCTTGCGCTCGGCATCGAGCGCCTTTGCTTGCGCCAGCGCGTTCGGATTCAGATGGATGACGGCGTTGATGGCGGGGCCGGCCTTGTCATAGGCGGCAACGCGGGCCAGGTAGGCCGCGGTGACACGCTCGGCCGTCAGCCGTCCGGTCGCATAGGCCGCTTGTATTTCCGGAATGGTGGCGTGCGTGACGTCCAGGGTCGCGGCGCCGGCGCCATTGCATGCGGCGCTGAAGGCCAGCGCGGCCAAGGCGCCCCTGATCTTTGACGTAAGACCACAGCGGTTCATGCTCATGTCATTTCCCTCAATGCACCCAACCGGCTTGTTACTACGTGGCCGGGCGGCGATTCCCGACAGCCGCGCCAACGCCTTTTGCGTGGCGGAAAAACAGGTGCGGGATCAAAGACGTAAGGGGCCGGCGCTAGGCGATCAGCGGCGCGGCCGCCGCGCCCAGGATCCGGACCGCGTCTTGGGGCGCGAGACGCACCTGCAGCCCGCGTTGGCCGCCGTTGAGATACACCAATGCGTGCGCGAGCGCCTGGGCCTCGACCGCCACCGGCACGCGGCGCATCTGGCCGAACGGGCTGATCCCGCCGACTTTGTAGCCGGACAAGCGCTCGGCGTCGGCGGGTTTCATCATCTCGGCGTGTTTGCCGCCCAGCGCCGCGGCCAGACGTTTCATGGAGACCTCGTGGTTGGACGGCAGGATCACGCAGGCCGGCTTTCCGTCCACCAGCGCCATCAGGGTCTTGAGCACGCGGTCGGGCGCCTCGCCCAGGGCTTCCGCGGCCTGCAGGCCGATCCGGTCCGCCCCCGCGTCGTAGTCGTAGGTGTGCACGGTGAACGCCACACCGGCCTGCTCCAGCATCTTGGTCGCCCGCGTGGATTTGGACATCAACCCGCGTTGTTCAAAAAGTCGTCGCGCAGGAAGAAGCCTTTGAAGCCGTTGCGCTTGCCGTTGTATTCGCCCCAGCCGTCGCCTTCGATGTCGCCGGGCTTCTTGTCGAGTCCGTGGGTGAAAATCGGCCGGTCGCGGAACGTCCAGACATGCAGCGCGCCGGGCGCTTCGGGCGCGGCCGGATGGCCGGTCTTGGGGTCCACCCACATCGTGCCCCAGATCAGCGTGTTGGTTTTGACGCCGCGCGGCGCGGGCACATAGGGGAACATCATCGCGCAGCGGGCCGGATCGCCCTTGCCGCACACCGCGAGGCGATAGGCTTGCGTATCGCGCGGATGGTCGCAGTCCAGCTGATCCTGCGCATCGTCGCCGCACCGGTAGAGATAGATGGTCTTGCCGTTCTTGTCGGCCACCGTCTGGCCGACGCGCGTGTCCTGGAGCGTGAACTCGGACGGTATCGCCGGATTTTTCTGGGTGTAGACATTGTGCCAACCCACGGTGTCCGCGCCTTCGAGGCTGCGGGGCCGGTTGTCGGCGATACGCGTGTAGAGCGCCGCGCCACGGAAGGTCCATTGCCTCACGCCCGGCGAACGCTCGATCACGTTCCATTCACCCCTGGGCCGCGCCGACTGCCCGGCGGGCACCGGCGTCCAGTCGCTTAGGCACGCGTCCTTGCAGTTCGATTTATTCGGGCGGTCGCCGTCCCAGGCATAAATGGAAAGACCGAGGTCGGTGGTGAGCAGGCGTCCGGTCGCCACGGTCCTGACCGCGAACTGGGCGGGCACGTCGGGATTGGGGCCGATCGGTTCGCGGTGGGAGCCGGCGTCGCCGCGGCCGCCGCGGCGCGATCCGCCGTTGACCTCGCCGGGCTTGGTGTCGCGCACCGAGCGGTAAACCGGAAATCCTTCGAAGGTCCACTGCTTGCGTCCGTCGGCGCGCTCCACGACGCCCCAGGCGCCGACAGGTTTCGCATCGGCGGGCGCGATCACCGGCGGCCACATCTGCACGCAGGTCGGCCGCGTGTCGAGGTCGGGCAGCAACAGCCCGCCGGGATAAGGGCTCATCAGGCCGGTGGTCACGGTCTGCTTGGTGTCGCCGCACATCGGCTTGCCGTTTTTCTGCTCGCCGGCGTCGCCGTTGCGGAGGGAATTGAGCGGCCAGCGGTAGAGCGTCAGGCCGTCGGCATCGACGAACACCGGCCCGTCGACATCGGTGTGCTGCACCGAAAACCCTGGCGGCAACGGAGCCTGAACGTAATCCTCAAGCTCGTTCACCGCGGGCCGGTAACGTTCGGCCGGCGCGGCCATCGCCCCCCCGGTGCACACCGCCATCGCCACGATACCGATCAACGTCCGCCGCATCTCGTCCCCACTTCTGAAACCAGGGCAAAGTCTACCATGGGCCGGCGGGCGGATCACACCGCCGTGACCCCGGAAAAGCCGTTGTTTAGCGGCGCTAAACAACATTACAGCCGATGTCCCCCAAGTTCCGGAAGTTGCGGGTGCCACGAACCCCGGCGGCATGTAGGATAGCGATCAAGTCTTTTCGCCGCGGAGATTTCGCATGAAACCGGCCCTTTTGGCAGCGCTGGCCCTGGTCATCGGCGCCCATGATGCCGCCGCCGAGCCGGTCGCGCCCGCTGCGGGCGTCAAGAGCCGCACCATCGGCTATGTCCTCACCCACCGCAAATGGGCGGTCTACACCACGCCGGGCGCCAAGCAGGAATGCCCCCACGGCATCAACGAGGGCGAGCGCGAGCAATTCAAGCGCCTCTATCCCGACGACGGCACGCAGCGCACGGTGCTCGACACGCAATTGAAGTGGGAAGGCGACACCTGGCATCCCTCGCTGGGGCCCGAGCCTTATCCGTTCTACACCGTCGAAGGAACGGTCGGCACCGGCCTCAACCTCGACGGCAAGACCGGCCCCAACGACTTCACCAGCCCGGACGGCGAGAAGGGCATCGACAACCAGCTCTACCGCGCCATCGGCTGCCTCGCGGGCTACAACAATTCCCAGCCCTATATGAGCTTCTACGAAGAGAACGCGATGCGCCGCTACGCGTTCAACCGGCTGCTGATCGAGATCACCGACCTGGACGACCTGACCAACGACCCGGACGTCACCGTCACCACCTACCGCGGCCTGGACAGCCTGCCGGGCGACGCCAGCGGCGACAGCTACATCCCGGGCGGGACGCAGCATGTCGATGCGCGGTGGGGCAAGGAGTTCATCCACACCTTCAAAGGGCGCATCAAGGACGGCGTGCTCGAGACCGGGCCCGGCGACTTCAGCGTGGCGGAAAGCATCGCTTTCGATTCCACCGGCACCTACAAGATGAAGGACGCCCGCTTCCGCCTGACCCTGTCGCCCGACGGCGCCAAGGGCTTCATCGGCGGATATTCCGAAGTCTGGGCCTGGTACCTGCAGCTCAACAACGGCTGGGCGACGCATCACCAGAACTACGGGCAGGTGTCCTCACCGTCCTTATGGCGCGCGCTGAACCGGTTGGCGGACGGACATCCCGACAAGGACGGCCACAACACCACGATCTCGTCGGCGATGGACGTGCGCTTCGCCCAGGCCTATATCGTGCACCCGGACAAGAAAGTGGCAGACGATGCCGCCGCGCCGCGCGCGGAGCGCGCAAGTCGATAGAATCGCGGAGCGCGCAAGTCGGTAAAATCGCGGAGCGCGCGGGCCGGTAGGCCTTCAGGCGGCGTCCGCCGGCTTCTGCACGACGACCGTATACATGAATCCCGTGAGGCCGCCGCGGCGCTCCAGCTCGGCGAGCGCCGTGAGGCCCATCGCGGGCGACGGCGCGAACGGAGCGGTCAACACCGTCGTCATGAGGCGCCCTCCCAACGCTTGCGCCATCTCCTCGATCTCCGCGATACCGTAGCCGCGCTCCTGGACGTGGAACACCAGGTCGCGGCACATCGAGGTGGAATAGAAGTCGTGCAGCAGCGTGACGCTGGTCAGGTCGGGGGCCAGCGTGTCCGGCTTTAGCGCCGCGGCCATCACGTCGCGGCGAAAACGCCGGATGCCCTCCGGGGTCGCGGAATAGCCGCCGCGTTCGATGAACGCGCGCGCCGGCGCGAGCGCATCGCGCCCCGAACGCGAATAGAGGCCCATCCGCAACAGGCCGCCGGGCCGCACGCACCGCCACAGCGCTCGGGCACCCGCCAGCGGATCCTTCATGTGGTGCAGCACGCCGCTGCACTCCACGATGTCGAAGGTCCGCCCCCAGGCCGGCAATTCGAGGATATCGCCGTGCGCGTACGCGACGCGCAGTCCGAGCCGCGTGGTCTGGCGCTTGGCATAAGCCAGACTGGCGCGGGAAAGATCGACAGCGGTGATATCCGCATCCAGGAACTGGCCCGCCACGCCGATGACGTTGGACCCGGTTCCGCAGCCGGCCACGAGGATGCGCGGCGCCGTCACCTGTCCAAACGCCGCGAGGTCGATGCCGGAAAGGTCGCGCACCAGGTCCATGCACGGCCGGGTCACGGGCCGTTCGAGGATGAACCAGCGCGGATATGGGTTCTCTTCATACATCGCCCGGACTTGCCGCGAGGTGCCGTCACGGATCGGCGTCACGTCCGGCAACGCGTTCGCGATGTCCGCCTCCTCCCGCGGGTCGTCGATGGCATGCGCCACCAAAGCAGCGGTCGTGGGATCGCGCCTCAGGCGTTCGACGGCCGCGGCGGACAACTCAAGCGCCCGGAGCGGGCGGTAGCAGCCAAACAGGGCAACGAGATGCGCTTGCGGCGCGTCTTCGCCGCCCGCGGCGGAAAGGATCAGGCTGTCGCCGAGCAACTCGACCCACACGGTCTCGTCCGCGTCCTCCCAGTAGGCGTGCTCGTTCAGCAGGCATTGCAGCGCGAGCGCGCCGAGAAGGCGTCGCATCGGTTCCGTCACCGGCCGGTCTTCCTGCGTGAATGCGAACAGCAGGCTCCGGCGCGCGGCGGTGACAATGAATTCCAGGGCCGGTTCGACGATCAGGTAGTTGCCGAGCAGAAACACGGCGAGGTCCGAGGAAAACGCGGCGGTGAGCACGCCGCTGTCCGCCTGCCGGGCCAGGGCGGCCCGGTCGCGCGCCACGCCTGCCCGCCAGACCTCGGCGAACGCCGCTTGGCGCTTGAGCAGATCCAGGGCTTCCGGCACGAACCGCCCGGCACCGCACGCGCCGCTTGCGGCTGAATCGATCAGGCTGCGTTCGGTGTGGGGCGGCGATGACATGGTTAGGCGGGCGACACCATCTTGAGCCCGATAATTCCGCCGATGATCACGGCGAGGAACAAGAGGCGCAACGGCGTCGCCGGATCGCCGAACTGCCAGATGCCGATCGCGGCGGTGCCCACCGCGCCGATCCCGGTCCAGACCGCGTAGGCGGTGCCGAGCGGAATGGTCGCGACCGCCCGCGACAGCAGCCAGGCGCTGCCGATATAGGCCACGGCGAAGCACAAGGACGGCACCAGCTTGGTGAAACCCTCGGCGTATTTGAGCGCGGTGGTGAAGCCAACCTCCAGCAGCCCCGCGCAGGCGAGGTAGATCCAGCCCATAGCCTCTCTCCAAGCTAGAAGAATATCCCCAGGAACGACGCGCGCGCCGGGTCGAAGGCGGTCAGGATCTTGTTCGACGTGGCCGCTTCGTTCTTGACGCAATCGGCGAGCAAGCGCCCGGCGTCGGCGCGGGTGAGCGCGCTGAATTCCTTGTGGTCATCGCTCAACACCGCCTGCCCGGCTGGTTTGTCCACCAGCCGCCCGGCGCGCACGATGGTGTAGGTCACGCCGGATTTCACCAGGTAATCCTCGGCCTGGGATTTGGCGGCGATGAAGTCCGCCTTGAACGGCCGCAGGTACCAGGGCCGCGCCAACCCGCTGTCGCCGGCGCCGATGGCGCTCATCATGATCACGCGCGGAATCTTGGCGGACTTGGCGGCGTCGACCACATGGCGGTTGCCTTCGACGTCGACCCGGGTGTCGTCATCCTTGCCGCCCAGGGTGGACACCACGACGCGGTAAGGGGCCGCCGCGAACGCCTTCACCAGGTCGTCCGTGACCAGGGCGTCGCCCGGCACGATGTTCACGCCCAGTTGCTTGAGCGCGGCGGTATCGGACGACGCGCGCACCATCACCGTCACCTTCTCGCCGCGCTCGACCAGATCCTCGACGGCATCGCGGCCGGCGCCGCGCGGACCGCCGAACACCAACACGCCGCCGGCCCGGGGCAGCACTTC
>JAIBCD010000151.1 GCA_019694335.1 Rhodospirillaceae bacterium
CGGAGGCGGATCAGGGGTGGCCGGCGGTGGTGGAGGCCAACGACTAGGAGCTGGCGGAACTGCTGTCGGAAACGACGCTGGAGGAATGGTTGGGGTTGCTCAACACGCGGTGATCCGCCGACCCTTGCACCACCTACTCACTGATGCCTCGGCCGATTATTCGCACGGTACGCGCAAGCGCGCGAAGAAGAATAATAATAAAAGGGCCGGACAACCCAAGAGGCTGAGATGGGTATGGAGATGGGTAAGCCTCCGATGTGGACAGCCTAACCATTGATAATAAAAGGATTTTACGGGAATAATGGCGGAGAGGGTGGGATTCGAACCCACGGTACCCTTGCGGGCACACCGGTTTTCGAGACCGGCACGATCGACCACTCTGTCACCTCTCCGTGGCCACCTTAGGCGGGGCGGAAACTAGACGAATGTCTTACCACCCGCAATAACCGCTTTTTGCCCTGGAATCGGGGGTTTAGGTGGCGTCGGCGGCGGGGCTGGCAGTGCCGTCCACCGCGGCGCCGTGGTCGGCCCCGTTGGACCCGGCCCGTTCCGCCACCGGCGGGGCGCAGCGCGAGAGCATGTCCTTATAGTGCACGCGCACCTTTTCCAGGTTCATGCGGTTCAGGAACGCCGAATAGGCGATGTAGGACAGCATGAACCTCAAGTCCCGCGCCCATGGCGGCAGGAATTGCGGGAACACGCACAGGCCGTGGGCAGCCAGGGTGGTAATGGCGGGCATGTCCTCGATGTCCATCTTGCCGGCGAACAACAGGCGGATGGTGTCGACGCGGGTTTCCTGCACCGCGATGCGCAGGAAGTTGTGCACGCGCACCAGGCCCTCGAGGTAGACCGAATCCTTGGTAAACGGCGCGCCACCCTCGACCATGCCGCCGCGCACCACGCGCCGCGCGTTTTCGAACGCGACGCCCTTGTCCTTGGTGCGGTCGCAGAAATAGCGGTAGAGCTGCAGGAAATCCGCGCCTTCCATCGCCATCTTGATCGCCAGCACGCGGTCGGAGAGACGTAAGAGTCGCGAGGGGTCCATGGCGCCGGAGATGATTTCGGCGAATACCGCGAGGCCTTCCTGGGTGCGCGTGGTGCCGGCGTGGCCGGCACCCAGGATCGGGAACGCGCTTTGCGCAGCCCCATTCAGCGATGTCGCGATATGCACGAAAGCCTCGTGCTGTACCAGTTGCGCGAGGTCGCGATCGCTGAATTGTGCATCGCGGCGCAAACGGATGTAGCGGGCCCCCGCCAGGGCATTGGCGGAAAGATGATCGACAATCTCAATCTTCGGTGCCGCCGCGCCGAAGTGGCGTTGCAAGATCCCGGCCATGCGCGCGCCGAGATCGACGGCGTTGATCTTGATTTCGCCTTTGGCGTTGAGGTTGAGTTCCACGCCCACGAATGAACTCAGCACCTGATCCAGTTGCTGCGCGAGGTCGAGCGGCGTGACATCGCAATCGAGCAAGTCCGTATCCGGCGAACCGTAGAGCTGCACCGACAGGCGGTGAAATTCCTTGGTGCCGAGCGCCTGGAGCATATCCGCCGAGATCGCGATCACGTCGGCGATGCGCCGCAGCCAGGCCTGCACCGGGCCGTCGCCGTCGATCAGCGCCCGCGCCGCCGCCAGGATCTCGTGCACCGGCGCGGCGCTCATTTTCGGATAAACGACCTGGGGCAATTCCCGTTCGCCCGCGGCGAAGAATCGCTGGGCCACTTCCGGCCCCCAGGCCACGGCGCGCAGCACCCGTACCGGGCGCTCGGCCTTGCGCAGCAAGGTCGCGGCCTGGGTCAGGCGGGCGACAGACTCGCCCGATAATGTGTCGGGCGAGAGGTCCGGAGCGGGGTCTTTAGGCGCCATGGAGCCTTCCAAGGGCATGGACCGTGATTTCTGGCCTGTTCAGGCCCAGCCTAAGGCTATCTAAGCCCATGTAAAATAATCATTAATTAATCCGCATTTGGACCGCACCCGGCTTATATAGAGAGCCTGCGCGGCATTGACTCATATACACACACAGTATATTCACGCCCCTTCCGCGCGGGCGGCTTGGTCGTCTTCGGCCAAAAAACCGCGCTTTTTCGTTGCTAATCAAAGATTTCGGGATTTCGGCCATGTTCGCGGTGATCAAGACGGGCGGCAAACAGTATCGCGTCACGAAAGACGACGTGATCGCCATTGAGAAGCTGGACTTCGACGCCGGCGCGACCGTCGTATTCGACGAAGTGCTGTCGCTGGGTGACAAGATCGGCGCGCCGCGCCTGGACAACACCCAGGTGGTGGGCGAAGTCCTCAAGCAGTTCCGCGACGAGAAGAAGATCATCTTCAAGAAGCGCCGCCGCAAGCACTACCGCCGCCGCAACGGCCACCGTCAGTACCTGACCCTGGTGAAGATCACCGATATGGGCCAGGGCCTCTCGGTCACCGCCTCGGCGAAGAAGTCGGCTGCTGCCGCTCCCGCTGCCGAAAAGAAGCCCGCCGCGAAAAAGGCCGCGGCGAAGAAAGCCCCCAAGAAGGCTGAAGCTTAAGCTTCGCCCGAGATAAGGACGTACCCAGATGGCACATAAGAAATCAGGCGGCTCGTCGTCGAACGGCCGCGATACCATTGGCAAGCGCCTTGGCATCAAGAAGTTCGGCGGTGAAGCGGTTCTGGCGGGCAACATCATCGTGCGCCAGCGCGGCACCAAGTGGCACCCCGGCAAGGGCGTCGGCATGGGCCGCGATTACACCATCTTCGCGATGACCGAAGGCCATGTGGAATTCAAGACCTCCACCGGCGGCAAGGTCTACGTGTCGGTGGCTCCGAGCCCGAAGCCGAACTAAACACCGGTGATTTCTGATCGCCGGCATCCACGCTGGCGATCCCGTGGTTGAAAAAGGAGACGGATCGCCGTCTCCTTTTTTATTGGCTGCGGCTATGGATCTCGAGATCAAGACGGAACGACTGATTTTGCGGCCCTTCCGGATGGAAGATGCCCCGCGCGTTCATGCGCTTCTCGGCGCCTGGGAGGTTTCGCGCATGCTCGCGGTCGTTCCGCACCCCTATCCTGAAGGCGCCGCGGAAAGATGGATCACCACCCACGCGCCGCGGCGTGACGCCGGCACCGCTTACCTGTTCGCCGTAACATTGAACGACGAAACAGTTGGTGCGATTGGCATTCACAAGCAGAATGAGGACTTCGTTCTGGGGTATTGGTTGGGGGTGCCGTATTGGGGCCGTGGCCTCATGTTCGAAGCGGTTCAGGCCCTGATCGATTTCGCGTTCATCACCTTGACCTTGCCGCGCCTCTTATCCGGTTACTTCGTCGAAAACGCGCGGTCCGCGCGGATTCTGCGCAAGACCGGGTTTGCGCTGATTGCCCACGAAACCAAACATTGTATCGCCCGGGGCGAGGACATCCCGCATGTCGCTGTAGCCTTGAGCCGCGACGTCTGGATGACCACCCTCGAGATCAAGACCGAACGGCTGGTCCTTCGTCCCTTCCGCCTGGAAGATGGCCCGCGCGTGCGCGAACTGGTCGGCGCATGGGACGTCGCAAAAATGTTAACGGTCGTACCGCACCCCTACCCCGACGGCGCCGCGGAACAGTGGATCGCCACCCTGGCGCCCGACCGGGATGCGGGCACGGCCTATCACTTCGCCATAACCACGGCCGGCGAGCTCGCTGGCGCGATCGGCATCAATAAGGATGGCCCCGACTTCGTTCTGGGCTACTGGCTGGGCATCCCTTATTGGGGCCGGGGCTTCATGCCCGAGGCAGTCGCGGGCGTGATTCGCTTCGCCTTCACCGCTCTGGCCCTGCCGCGCCTGGTATCCGGCTATTTCACGGAAAATGAACGCTCCGCGCGGATTCTGCGGAAGGCGGGATTCATCCAGGCCTCCTGCGAGACCAAGCATTGTGTCGCCCGGGGCGAGGACATTCCGCATGTCTCCGTCGTACTCTCCCGCGACACTTGGGCCGCAAAATCAGGTATAAAATGACCCCATGAAATTCCTAGACCTGACCAAGATCTATTTGAAGGCGGGCGACGGCGGCAACGGCTGCGTCGGCTGGCGCCGCGAGAAGTTCATCGAGTTCGGCGGCCCCGACGGCGGCGACGGCGGCCGGGGCGGCGACGTGATCTTCGAAGCCGCGCGCAACCTCAACACACTGATCGACTTCCGCTACCAGCAGCATTTCAAGGCCGAGCGTGGGCACGACGGCAGCCGCTCGAATTGCGCCGGCAGGGACGGCGAGGATCTGATCATCAGAGTGCCGGTGGGCACCGAAATCCTGTCGGAAGACAAGGAGGAGGTTCTGGCCGACTTGTCGCGCGACGGCGAGCGGTTCGTGCTGCTGGAAGGCGGCAACGGCGGCTTCGGCAATGCGCATTTCAAGGGCCCCACCAACCAGGCACCGGACTACGCCAACCCCGGCCTGCCCGGGCCCGAGTTATGGGTATGGCTGCGCCTGAAGCTGATCGCCGACGTGGGCCTGGTCGGCCTGCCCAATGCCGGAAAATCGACTTTCCTCTCGGTCGTCACCCGCGCGCGGCCCAAGATCGCGTCCTATCCCTTCACCACCTTGCACCCCAACCTGGGCGTGGCGCAGGTGGGCGAACTGGAGTTCGTGATCGCCGACATCCCAGGTTTGATCGAGGGCGCCCATGAAGGCGCCGGACTCGGCGACCGGTTCCTCGGTCATGTGGAACGCTGCGCAGTGTTGTTGCACCTGGTCGACGGCACCGAGGAAGACGTAGCCGCCGCTTACAAGACCATTCGCGGCGAACTCAAGGCTTACGGCGGCGGCCTCGCGCGCAAGAAGGAACTGGTGGCGCTCAACAAGATCGACGCTCTCGATGAAGCCACGCGCGCCGGCAACGCCGACGCGCTGGCCAAAGCCAGCCGCAAGAAAGTGCATCTGCTCTCAGGCGTGTCCGGCGAAGGCCGCGACGCGATGATCAGGGCCCTCGGCAAGATCGTCGCCGCCTCCCGCGATGGCGACGGCGCCGAGACCTCCGACGAACCGGAAGACGAGATCGAGGAAACGCCGGGAGGCTGGCGGCCGTGAGTGCTGTTGCCGGGAAAGTCGCCGCGTCGCCGGTTCTCGACTCCAAGCGCCTGGTGGTGAAGATCGGCTCGGCGCTGCTGGTCGATAGCGAAACCGGCAAGCTGCACCAGAGCTGGCTGGATGCGCTGTGCGACGACATCGCCGCCGCACACGCGCGCGGCCAAGAGGTTCTGATCGTCACCTCCGGCGCCATTGCCATCGGCCGCGGCCCCTTGGGCATGGTCGGTCGCAAGCTGCGCCTCGAGGAAAAGCAGGCCGCCGCCGCCACCGGCCAGATGCGCCTGACCCAGGCCTACCAGAATTCCCTGGACCGCCACGGCATCACCGTGGCGCAGGTGCTGGTGACCCTGGACGACACCGAAAGCCGCCGCCGCTACCTCAATGCGCGCAACACCCTCGATACGCTCCTGAAACTGCGCGCCGTGCCGGTGATCAACGAGAACGACTCCGTCGCCACGGCGGAAATCCGCTTCGGCGACAACGACCGCCTCGCCGCCCGCGTCGCGCAGATGATCAGCGCCGATACGCTGGTGCTGCTCTCGGATATCGACGGCCTCTATACCGCGGATCCGCGCGTGAAGCCCGACGCGGTGCTGGTGCCGGAAGTGCGCGAGGTCACGCCCGGGATCGAAGCCATGGCGGGCATCACATCCACCGGCTACGGTTCGGGCGGCATGACCACCAAGATCATGGCGGCCAAGATTTGCATGGGCGCCGGGTGCCGCATGGCTATCGCACCGGGAAAACCCCGCCATCCGCTGCAGGCCCTGATCGACGGCGGCCGCTGCACCTGGTTCTCGCCAGCCACCGAACCGCGCGCCGCGCGCAAGCGCTGGATCGCGGGCCATGTGCAAACCCTGGGCACGCTGGTGGTGGATGACGGCGCGGTGACGGCGCTACGGGCAGGCAAGAGCTTGTTGCCCGCCGGTGTGGTGGATGTATCGGGCGATTTCGGGCGCGGCGACGCGGTCGATGTCTGCACGCGTGACGGCAAACTGGTCGCCAAGGGCCTATCGGCCTACACCGCGCAGGGCATGCGCGCGATCAAAGGCCAGAAGTCCGAAAAGATCGAGGAAATCCTTGGCTATCGCGGCCGGGCCGAAGTCATTCACCGCGACGACATGGCGGTGGAAGCGTGACCATGGACGGCGCCGGCACCAATATCGCCGCGTTGATGGCCGAAATCGGCAAGGCTGCGCGCGCCGCCGCGCGCGAACTCGGGCAAGTCTCGACGGAACGCAAGAACAAAGCCCTCACTGCCGCCGCAGCCGCCTTGCGCGCCCGCGCCGGTGAGATCAAGACCGCCAACGCCGTCGACATGAAGGCGGGGCACGAGAAGACCCTCACGCCCGCGCTGCTCGACCGCCTGGCCCTGG
>JAIBCD010000033.1:0-7500 GCA_019694335.1 Rhodospirillaceae bacterium
TGCCTGGCCTCGCGGCCCAGCCGCCCGACCGTCACCTCGGGCGCCGGCCCCAAAGGCTGCGGCAGTACCGCGCGCACGATCACACCGCCGCCCGCGAGCTTGGCCATCAGCGCGCGCCGCGGACCGGCGTCACGCCACGGAGCCTCACGGCCCCAGGCGGCCTGGGCCTTGCGCTGCGCCAACGACAATTGCGCTGCGTCGTCGGCGGCCTGGCGCTCGGCGGCTTCCAATTTCTCGCGCGACACGCCGACATCGGCCTTGAACATGCTTTGAGCGCGGGCCAGCGCCGCTCCGCTCGCGCGCGCGGCGGCTTCCGCGACACTGAGATCGGCGTCGGTTTGCCCCAGGGCATCGAGGCTCTGCACCTGGCCCAGCCCCTTGGTCTCCACGCGCACCGATTGCTCCGCGGCGGCGGTGACGACGATGCCGAGACGCGCCCGCGCCGGCGCGTCCAGGGTGACGCTACGATCGGGGGCGGAAAACGATTCATCGTCCGCGGCCCATACCGGCAGCGACAGTACCGTGGCGATGCCGAAGGCCAGTATGGATTTGAACAACGTCATCGCGTCCTCATGTCTTTGATTCTGTCATCGGGCCGCGCGGGCGCGAGCGCCGAAGCCGGCCACAGCGGCTTTTGCACGCCGTCCTCGAGCGCCCCGATAGCCTCGACCGCGGCGCGCAGGGATTCGAGGGCCGCGCGTTCGGCGGCGACCTGCGCCAAGGCCGCGGTCACTTGCTCGCTGCGGTCCCCCGCTCCCGATTGCAGCCGCGCCTCGGCGGCGGCAGCGGCACGCGCGCCCGCGTCCACGGCGGCGGGGGTCTCGCTCCAGGCGGCGTAGTCGGCGGCGTAGCGCCCGGCGGCGCTTTCGATTTCGCCTAAAGCCTGGGTTTGCTCGGCCGCGAACTGGGCCGCGGCCTTGGCGCGCGCGGCCAGCGCCTCGTCGATGGCGGCGCGCTCGCCATGGAACACCGGCAATGTGAAGCCGAGGGTCAGGGTCACCCCCCGGTCGCCTTTGTCGTAGGTGTAGCCGGGGCCGAAGCTGATGTCGGGATACTGCCGGGCAACCGCGAGGCGCAGCGCTTCCTCCGCGACGTCGTAGTCCGCCAGCGCATGACGGATACCGAGGCGATTGGTGAGCGCCTCGATGCGCAAGGCGGTATCCATCGCCGGTTCTGGCAGGGCCTCCGGCAAGGGCTCCAACCGGTCGAACGGCACATGGGCCAGGGTAACCCCGAGCGCCGCGGCAAGCGCAGCATCGGCCGCCGCCGCGTTGCCGCGCGCCGTGCGCAAGGCCGATTGCGCCTGCGACAAAGCCGTGATCGCGGCCAGGCGTTCCGGCTGGGCCACCGCGCCGAAACGCAACGCGGTCTCGACCCAGGCGGAGAACGACTGGCGCAACGCGGCTTCGCGTTCAGCAAGGTCGAGCGCGCGCCGGGCGAACGCCCGCGCGGTCCAGGCCCTGCGCACGTCCTGCCGCACCTTCCACAGCGTTTCGCTCACCTGCCATTGCCGCGAAGTCGCTTCGGCCAAGGCTTGGGCCTCGCGGATACCGCGCTTGCCGCCGGTCTCGATCGTGAAACCCAGCGACGCCGCCACGGTCCAAGGACTTAAGGAGCCGCCGGCGTTGTCATAGAGATAGGAAGGGTCAAACGAGAACGTGGGGTTCGGAATTTCACCGGCGGCGCGCGCCGCCGCCAGGCTTTGCGCGGCTTCCGCCCGGACGAGCGCGACCTCGGGACGGAACGTCCAGGCCGCCACGGTCAGGCGATCCAGCGTCCACGACCCATCGGCGGCGAGGCCCGCGCGCGCGAGCGCATCCGACAGCTTGGGGTCGTCGAGACCGCGCGCACTCAGGGCATCAAGTGACGCCTTAGGATCGAGCGGGGCCGGGGCCGCGGCGATACAACCCGCGAGCGGTAGGACCGCCAGTGTCAGAAGCAGTTTTCTCATCTACTGCGGATCGAGGAACAGCAATTGCACGGTGCCGCGGCGGATCTGGTAGCGCTGGCGTAGGTTCTCGGCCTTGGGGTTGATCTCGTCCAGGTCGGCGGTGACCAGGAAGATGCGGCCTGTGTCGGGGTCCACTGCCATGGTGCGGGCGAACGGGCGGCTCGGGATCTCGCCGAGGGCCTCGAACTTGTCCGGCGCGCGCTCGGCGATCACGCTGACGGTGCCCTCGCCGTTGGAGCTGAACGCCAGTTTGCGCTTTGGATCGAAGCCGGCGCCGTCGGTACCCTTGCCGATCGGCAGGCTCGCGAGTTCCGTGCCCTTGTCGGCATCCACCACCACCATCTTGGAATTGGCGCAGGACGAGAACAACCGGTGCGCCTGCTTGTCCATGGCAAGGCCATGAGCGCCTTCGCAGTCGGGGATCGGCCAGCGCGCATCGACCTTGGCCGCCCTGGCGTCGACGCGCACGATCTCCTTCTTGTCTGTGATGTTGATGTAGACGTGTCCGGCGTCATCCGACACCAGGAACTCCGGCTTGCCGCCGAGCGCCAGGTTGGTGACCGCCGTGTCGGTGGCCGCGTCGATGATGGTGGCGTTGGCGGCATCACCGTTGACCACGAACACGCGTTTGCTGGCGGCCTCATAGACCACGCCATCGGTATCGACATCGGCGGGGATTTCCTTGGTGACCTTGAAGGTCTTCAAGTCGAAGGCAACCGCCGCCTTCTTGGCGCGGCTGTCGGTATAGCCCTTGCCGAGCGCCGGGATCACCGCGACGCCGTTGACGCCGGAGATCCCCTGCACGCGCCCCACCACTTCGCCGGTCGCGGAATCCACGACTGTGATCTCGTTGGAATGGGCGACGTAAACGCGGTGCGACCCGGGCTCGTAGCTCACATAATCCCAGCCGTCGGGCGCGCCAAGCGGTACGGACTTGGTCACCTTATATGCGGGCGCGGCGGCGATGGCGGGCGCAGCGGCGGCGAGCAACACGGCAATCAGGATATGGTGGCGCATGACGCATCCTCCGATGTGGACTGACGAGTCTGCCACCGTGCATCGTGTGGGACCACGTTCGGAACTATGTAGTTTTGCAATGAATCGAGGGCCGAGTCCGCCGCGCGCGCTCGCCGCACGGGGTTTTGCCGTGCCGGCCAGCATTCGCGAACTGTACAAAATTTGCAACTTTCAGGCCGCCGCCGCTGAAAGCTTGGCGCACACCAGGATTCGCGCCGCGCCACTTCATGACGCGATGCGGTGCGTGCGCCGCCGCCGATCCGCACGCGGCGCATATCGGACCTCATTGACGGGCATGAGGACGGCACACCTGGAGTCCCGCGAAGCCCCCCAGGGCCTGGGCCCAAGCCTGTTCCAACAGGGGCGCTTGTGAAGAGGGCGACGGCGCCCCCCTCGCCCGCTATTATTCCCGCCATGAGAATTCTTCTGGTCGAGGACGACGCTCAGACCGCCGGCCATGTCGCGCGTGGCATGGCGAGTGAGGGTTACGAGGTGGATATCGCCACCACCGGCCCCGAGGGCCTGACCCGCGCCATCGGCGGAGAACACGATGTCATCATCCTCGATCGCATGTTGCCGGGCGTCGACGGCTTATCGATCGTCAAATCCATGCGCGCGGTCGGCGTGCGCACGCCGGTGCTCTATCTCACCGCCATGAGCGGCATCAACGACCGCGTGGAAGGCCTCGAGGGTGGCGCCGACGACTACCTGATCAAGCCGTTCGCTTTCGCCGAACTTCTGGCGCGGGTACGCGCACTCGGCCGCCGCCCGGCCCATCACGCCGACGACCAGACCCAGCTCACCGCCGGGGGCCTGAAGATGGACCTCATCAAGCGCACCGTGCGGCGTGACGGGCGCGAACTCGACCTCCTACCCCAGGAATTCCGGTTGCTGGAATACCTGATGCGCAACCAGGGCCGCACCGTCACGCGGACAATGCTGTTGGGTAATGTCTGGGACATGCACTTTGACCCGCGCACCAATGTTGTGGAAAGCCACGTCAGCCGCCTGAGATCCAAGCTCAACCCCGGCGACCCGCGCGAGATCATCCAGACCGTGCGCAACGTGGGCTACGTGCTGCGTGCTCCCCGCTAGACTATTCAGGACCGAGAGCTTCCGCCTCACCGTCCTGCTGGCGGGGTTGTTCGTGATATCGAGCTTGGTGCTTGCCGGGGCCATGTTTTGGGTGACGGAACGGGCGCTGACCGCCGATTTCGCCAGCTCCGTCCAAGGCAACATCGCCGCGGTCGAGGAGGCCTTCCGCAATGAAGGCCTGCCCGAGGCGGTCGAGATCGTGCGCCAGCTCACCTCCACGCCCGCGGCGACCGACTACTACCTGCTGCAGGATGCCGCCGGCGCGAAGCTCGCGGGCAACCTGCCGGCTATGGCGCCGATATTCGCGCGCACCGAATTGCCGATCCCCGACGCCACCGGCCGGCGCGAACCCGAAGAACACGTCATCGTAGGTGAAGGTAAACGGTTACCCGACGGCAGTTACCTGTTCGTGGGCGCCGACAGCTTCGAGCTGATCGAAGCGCGCGAACACACCCTGGCCGCGTTCGTGCTGATCACCGGCACGACCATCGCACTTGCGCTTTTGGGCGGCCTCGCCTTGAGCAACCGCGTCCTTAAGCGCACCGACGCCATCATCGATGTTTGCCGCGCCATTGCCGCCGACCGCTGGGACCAGCGCGTGCCGGTGCAGAATGCGAGCCGTGAAAGCGACCTCCTGGCGGTCACCATCAACGGCATGCTCGACCGGCTGACGGCACTGATGGAGAACCTGCGCCAGGTCTCGACCGACATCGCCCACGACCTTCGCACGCCGCTCACCCACATGCGGCAGAGATTGGAGCGCGCCCAGATCGAGGCGCGGACGACGGAGGAGTACTCCCACGCCATCGAGCGCGCGCTGGCGGATTCGGACGAACTGCTGCGGGTGTTCTCGTCACTGCTCAGTTTGTCGCAGATCGAAGCCAGCAAGCGCGCGGCGTCTTTCGGCGAAGTCGACCTTTCGGCACTGCTTGCACATCTCGCCGAGGTCTATCGGCCGGTCGCCGACGATCAAGGGCACAAGCTGGAGACCGACCTGGTCCCTGACGTCGCGGTGAGGGGTGACCGCGCGCTGCTGATGCAGATGTTCGCAAACCTGATCGAGAACGCCATCCGCCACGCCGGCACGCGCGCGCGCCTGATGGTGGCCCTGGGCATCACGCGAAATGCGATTGTCGTCGAGGTTTGTGACACAGGACGGGGAATTTCGCCGGCCGACCGCAAGCGCGCCTTCGACCGCTTCTGGCGCGCGGAGGCCAGCCGCAGCTCACCGGGACACGGCCTCGGGCTCTCGCTGGTCAAGGCCATCGCCGATTTGCACCGCATCGACGTCACGCTTCTGGACAATGGGCCAGGCCTCAAGGTCCACATTCAGTTTCCGCCGTAAATTCACCTGCAGGTCTTCGCAGCGAGGTCGGAGAGCGACCCGCCCCAAAAAACAAAAGCCCGCTAAGTCATTGACCTAGCGGGCGTTTTTGGTTGCGGGAGCAGGATTTGAACCTGCGACCTTCAGGTTATGAGCCTGACGAGCTACCAGGCTGCTCCATCCCGCGATAAGGATGCGATGCCACGATGCCGGTGCTGGTAAGAAAGGAGCCGGCGTCGCTGTTTTCGCGTGTCCGGACGAAAAACCGGTGTCCACTTTTCCTGGACACGCGCTATTTGACATCATGAATAGGTTGACTGGCGTTTCTTCTGATCTCAGAAGACCTGGCAGTGTCCTACTCTCCCACACCTTAAGATGCAGTACCATTGGCGCTGAGGCTTTTCACGGCCGAGTTCGGAATGGGATCGGGTGTTACATCCTCGCCATAACCACCAGGTCATCCGAAATCAGAAGAAACAACCAAGGTCTCAAGACCCGTATTTTCGTATTTATCTTTGGGTTTCGTATCGGCGCCTGAGAATGCAGGTTCTTAAGCCGATCGAACAATTAGTACTGGTTAGCTTCACGCCTCGCGGCGCTTCCACACCCAGCCTATCAACGTGGTGGTCTACCACGGTTCTCAAGGGAAACCTGGTTTTGAGGTGGGTTTCCCGCTTAGATGCCTTCAGCGGTTATCCCGTCCGTACATAGCTACCCAGCGATGCTCCTGGCGGAACAACTGGTACACCAGAGGTACGTTCATCCCGGTCCTCTCGTACTAGGGACAAATCCTCTCAAGTTTCCTACACCCACGGCAGATAGGGACCGAACTGTCTCACGACGTTCTAAACCCAGCTCACGTACCACTTTAAATGGCGAACAGCCATACCCTTGGGACCTGCTCCAGCCCCAGGATGTGATGAGCCGACATCGAGGTGCCAAACACCCCCGTCGATGTGGACTCTTGGGGGGTATCAGCCTGTTATCCCCGGCGTACCTTTTATCCGTTGAGCGATGGCCCTTCCACTCAGAACCACCGGATCACTAGAACCGACTTTCGTCTCTGCTCGACTTGTCAGTCTCGCAGTCAAGCGGGCTTATGCTCTTGCACTCAACAGCCGATTTCCGACCGGCTTGAGCCCACCTTCGCGCGCCTCCGTTACTCTTTCGGAGGCGACCGCCCCAGTCAAACTGCCCATCATTCAGTGTCCCGATCCCAGCTAATGGGACGCGGTTAGATACCAGACAACAAAAGGGTCGTATTTCAACGATGGCTCCACCATGGCTAGCGCCACAGCTTCAAAGCCTCCGACCTATTCTACACATCCATTCCCTAGTACCAGTGAAAAATTGCAGTAAAGGTGCACGGGGTCTTTCCGTCTAACCGCGGGAACTCCGCATCTTCACGGAGATTTCAATTTCGCTGAGTCTGCGTTGGAGACAGTGGGGAAGTCGTTACGCCATTCGTGCAGGTCGGAACTTACCCGACAAGGAATTTCGCTACCTTAGGACCGTTATAGTTACGGCCGCCGTTTACCGGGGCTTCGATTCAATGCTTGCACATCTCCTCTTAACCTTCCGGCACCGGGCAGGCGTCAGACCCTATACGTCGTGTTGACCACTTCGCAGAGCCCTGTGTTTTTAGTAAACAGTCGCAACCCCCTAGTTTGTGCCCCTCTTCAACGGTTGCCCGCCAAAAAGGCTCGCTTATCCCGAAGTTACGCGAGTAATTTGCCTAGTTCCTTCAACGCAGTTCTCTCAAACACCTAGGTATTCTCTACCAATCCACCTGTGTCGGTTTAGGGTACGGTCTGATGCTGGCGTTATTTCCTGGCCCTACTTCGCAGCCCTCTCAATCCGATAAGAGAGAACAACTTACATAGGACGTCACATCCAGCTGGCCCAGGAATATTAACCTGGTTCCCATCGACTACGCCTGTCGGCCTCGCCTTAGGGACCGGCTCACCCTGCGCGGATTAGCCTTGCGCAGGAACCCTTGGATTTTCGGTGAGAGTGTTTCTCACACTCTTTGTCGCTACTCATGTCAGCATAGTCACTTCCGATACCTCCAGCACGGCTTACGCCGCACCTTCGCAGGCTTACGGAACGCTCC
>JAIBCD010000033.1:12500-31066 GCA_019694335.1 Rhodospirillaceae bacterium
ACGGCGCGGTGCTGACGTCGGGCTTCGGCCTGCGCTTCCATCCGATTCTCGGCTATTCTCGCATGCACCGCGGCGTCGACTTCGGCGTACCGATGGGCACGCCGATCATGGCGGCCGGCGACGGTATCATTGAGAAGCGCGGCCCCAACGGCGAATACGGCAATTATATCCGCATCCGCCACAACGCCGATTACGCCACCGGCTACGCCCACATGAGCCGCTTCGCGCCCGAGTTCTCCACCGGCAGTCGCGTGCGCCAGGGCCAGATCATCGGCTATGTCGGCAAGACCGGCATGGCGACCGGCCCGCACCTGCACTACGAAGTGATGAAGAACGCCGCCCAGGTGAATCCGGTGAACGTGAAATTCCCGGCCTCGCAGAAACTGGACGGCAAGCTGCTCGCCCGCTTCCGCGCGACGCAGGCCGACACCGACGCCAAGTTCGCGGCCCTCGGCCAGGCGCAGAAGTTCGCGGCCGAAAGCAAGTCGGCCGCCGGCGGCAACGACTAGAACCTAGGCGGCCGCGGCGACCTTCTGGCCGTTGACGATCAATCCGTCCTTGGACGCGGAGATCTCGACGGTCGCGCCGCTGCCGACGCGGCCTTCCAGCACCGCGAGCGCCAAGGGATTTTCCAGATTGCGCTGAATCACCCGTTTCAGCGGCCGCGCGCCGTACATCGGGTCGTAGCCATGCTCGGCCAGCCAGGCCTTGGCTTTGGCATCCAAAGCAATCGCGATCCCGCGCTCGGCCAGGCGCTTCGCCAACCGTGCCACCTGGATGTCCACGATCGCGGCCATCTGCGCCTTGAACAGGCGGTGGAACAGCAACACCTCATCGAGGCGGTTCAGGAATTCCGGCCGGAAGGCGCCGCGCACCACCGTCATCACCTGGTCGCGCACCGCGCTGGAATCCTCGCCTTCGCTCTGGTTGGCCAGAATTTCGGCGCCAAGGTTGGAGGTGAGGATGATCAGCGTGTTCTTGAAATCGACCGTGCGGCCTTGCCCATCGGTCAGGCGGCCGTCGTCCAGCACCTGGAGCAATACGTTGAATACGTCCGGGTGTGCCTTCTCGACTTCGTCGAACAGCACGACTTGATATGGACGGCGGCGCACCGCTTCGGTGAGCGCGCCGCCCTCGTCATACCCCACGTATCCCGGGGGCGCGCCGATCAGGCGCGCGACCGAATGCTTTTCCATGAACTCCGACATATCCATGCGCACCAGCGCGGAATCATCGTCGAACAGGAATTCGGCCAGCGCCTTGGTCAGCTCGGTCTTGCCGACGCCGGTGGGGCCCAGAAACAGGAACGAACCGATCGGCCGGTTGGGATCCTGCAGGCCGGCACGCGAACGGCGCACGGCGTTGGACACCGCCTCGATCGCCTCTTTCTGGCCGATGACCCGTTTGCCGAGCGCTTCCTCCATACGAATGAGCTTGGCGCGCTCGCCCTCCAGCATCTTGTCCACGGGAATCCCGGTCCAGCGCGAGACCACGCCCGCGATATGCTGCGGCGTGACCTCTTCCGCGACCATGCCGCCGGCCTGCTTGCTCTCGGCATCCTTCAGGCGGCGCTCCATCTCCGGGATCAATTGGTGCTGCAGGCGGCCGGCGCGCTCGTACTCGCTGCGGCGCAGCGCCTGGTCGAGTTCGATCCGCGCCTTGTCCAGCTCTTCCTTCAGCTTGGTGGAGTCCGCCAGCTTGGTCTTTTCCGCCTGCCACTTGCCGGTGATGTCGGCGGATTCCTTCTCGAGGCCCACCAATTCGGATTCGAGTTTGCTCAGCCGGTCACGGGAAGCCTCGTCCTTTTCTTTCTTGAGCGCTTCCCGTTCGATCTTGAGCTGGACGATGCGCCGGTCGAGTTCGTCGAGCTCCTCTGGCTTGCTGTCCACCTGCATGCGAAGGCGTGACGCCGCCTCGTCCATCAGGTCGATCGCCTTGTCGGGCAGGAAGCGGTCGGTGATGTAGCGCTGCGACAGGGTCGCCGCCGCCACCAGCGCGCTATCCGAGATGCGCACGCCGTGATGCAGTTCGTACTTCTCCTTGATCCCGCGCAGGATCGAGATCGAGTCCTCGACGCTGGGCTCGCTCACGAACACCGGCTGGAAGCGCCGCGCCAACGCCGCGTCCTTTTCCACGTGCTTGCGATACTCGTCGAGGGTCGTGGCACCGACGCAGTGCAGTTCACCGCGCGCCAATGCCGGCTTGAGCAGGTTGGACGCATCCATGGCGCCTTGCGCGGCGCCCGCGCCGACCAGCGTATGCATCTCGTCGATGAACAGGATGACCTGTCCGGCCGCGGCCGTGACGTCGTTCAAAAGCGCCTTCAGACGTTCCTCGAACTCGCCGCGGAACTTGGCGCCGGCGATCAGCGACCCAAGGTCGAGCGCCAGCAGGCGTTTGTCTTTCAGGCTTTCCGGCACGTCCCCGTTGACGATCCGGAGCGCGAGCCCCTCGATGATCGCGGTCTTGCCAACGCCCGGCTCGCCGATCAGCACCGGGTTGTTCTTGGTGCGCCGCGACAGCACCTGGATCGTGCGCCGGATTTCCTCGTCGCGGCCGATCACGGGGTCGAGCTTGCCCTGCCGGGCGAGGTCGGTGAAGTCGCGGGTGTATTTCTTGAGCGCTTCGTACTGGTCTTCGGCGCCGGCGCTGTCCGCGCTGCGGCCTTTGCGCAGATCCTTGATCGCGGCGTTGAGTCCGGTCGGCGTGACGCCCGCGTCCTTCAGGATTCGCCCGGTCGCGCCGCTCTTGGCCACGGCCAGCGCCAGTAGCAGGTATTCGGCGGTGACGAATGAGTCCCCCGCCTTCACGGCCGCCTGCAAGGCCTGGTCGAGCAGGCGGTTGAGGTCGGGCGCCAGGTACATCTGCGCCGAAGCCCCCTCGACGCGCGGCAGCTTCTTGAGTTCGGTGTCGGCGAGCGTCAGCGCCCTGACCGGATCGCCGCCGGCCTTCTCGATCAATTGCGCCGCCATGCCCTCCTTGTCGTCGAGCAGAGCCTTCAGCAGGTGCTCGGACGTGACCTGCTGGTGATTTTCCCGGAGCGCAATGGTCTGCGCGGCCTGGATGAAGCCGCGCGCGCGGTCGGTGAATTTCTCAAGATCCATGATGCGTTCTCACTACTGACCGGGCGCCCCACCCCAATTGCGGCAGCGAGATGCCCCTCACGCGGGTGTATGTGGGAACTTTACCCGCCGCCCGCAAGTCCTGGAGATAAAAAACAAAGGGCGGCCATGGTGTTCCCATGGCCGCCCTTTCTCAAGCGGATCTATTGTCTGTCCGCGGTTGATCGGCGCCGTCTTTACTCGGCATCCGCCCCGGACCGGTCGCCCCGGCCGCGACGGCGGCGGCCGCCCTGGCGGCCACGGTCCTCGCCGCCGTCCTCACGGGCCTGGGGTTGCTGGCGGTTGTCGGATTGCGGCGTGCCCTGCTGCGGATTCATGCCCAGGATGCCGGGCGGCAGCCCGATGTCCTCGTTCTGCGCGGCGCGCGGCTGTTCGTGCGCCGGTTCCGGCTGCACCTGCTGGTACTGCGGCGGCTGTTGGTACTGGGGCTGATACTGCTGCGGCTGGTGCTGAACGTGATGCGGCTGCTGGCCCTGGGGCTGCTCGTTGAAATTGGGCTGCTGGTCGCCGTCGTAACCGCCTTGATTGTAGTTCTGGCCGTTGTTGCCGCCATTCTGATTGTAGTTCTGGTGGCGGTTGCCGTTGTTCTGCTGCTGCTGTTCAAAGCGCGCATTCAGCACCCGGTAATAGTGGTCGGCGTGCTGGAAATAATTCTCGGCCAGAACCCGGTCGCCCGCCGAACTGGCGTCGCGGGCCATGGCCAGATATTTCTCCATCAGCTGCTGCGCGTTGCCGCGCATGCGCTGACCACCATCGAAATTCGGGTTACGTCCACCACCACCCCCCATGGGGCGCGGCTTGCCATTGTTACGGCCACGCTGACGGTTTTTCATGTTGTTCGGCTTATTGTTCATCAAATGAGTGGTTTCCTATGGGACACAATACCCCCGTCCAGAGACCCTATGATCAGGACGCGGCACGCGGTGCGGCGCCATCACATCTCATTTTGGGGGGTCCGAATTCCCTAGGCTGGTTCAACCACCAGCGCCCCTCCCAGAGGGCATTAAAGGCGGGAATTCGCTTTGCGGTGACGATGGTATTCAGCTTGCGGGGGTTTTCCAACTCCTTTTTTTACTGGAAAAAAGTCCGGAAAACCCGGCTTAAACCCCGAAATGCAGGCAGCGCTCGATGCCGGCAAGGTCGCGCCGCCGGGCCAGGAGTCGGAAGCCCGCCGCCGCGCCGAGAATCGCCACGGCGTCGCCTTGGCCCGCGCCAATCTCCAGGAAAACCTGCCCGTTTGGGCCAAGGAGGCGCGCAACCGGGGCCAATAACGCCCGATAGGCCGCCAGGCCGTCCGGGCCCGCGGTCAGCGCGGCGCGCGGGTCATAAAGCCGCACCTCGGCCGCCAGGCCGGCGTATTCCCCGTCGGCGATATAGGGCGGGTTGCTCACCACGATGTCGTACGGACCGGCGAGACCCGCCGTCCAGTCTCCCACCTGAAATTGCGCACGGCCATCGAGACCCAGGGTGCGCGCGTTCTCCGCGGCCGCCGCCACGGCACCGGGCGCGATATCGATGCCGGTCGCGGTCGCGTCGGGCCAGTGGCGTAGAATCGCCAGCGGAATGCAGCCGGTGCCGGTGCCGAGATCGAGGATACGCGGCGCTTCGATCGTGCCCCGCAGTTCCAGCACCGCGTCGACCAGGGTTTCGGTATCGGGCCGGGGATCGAGCGTGTCGGGGGTGACCTTGAACGGCAGACCGTAGAATTCCCGCGTGCCGAGAATGCGCGACACCGGCTCGTGGGCGAGGTGCCGCTGTGCGAACGCGCGGAGTTTCGCCAGGTCCGCCGGCGGAATGACGCTATCGCCGCGCGCGAACAACAGACTGGGCTCCAGGCCCAGCACCTGCCCCACCAGGATGCGGGCGTCGAGGCGAGCGGAGTCAAAACCGGCGGCGGTGAAGTCCCGGGTCAGCTCCGCGACCGCGTCCGCCGCTTTCATCGTCAGTTCATCGCCGCGAGACGCGCGGCCTGGTCCTCGGCGGTGAGCGCATCCACCAACTCATCCAACCCCGCGCCGTCCATGACCTCATCGATCTTGTAGAGAGTGATATTGATGCGGTGATCGGTAACGCGCCCCTGCGGGAAGTTGTAGGTGCGAATGCGTTCGGACCGGTCGCCGGAACCCACCTGGCTCTTGCGGTCGGCGGAGCGTTTGGCATCGAGCGCCTGGCGCTGCACGTCATAGAGGCGCGCCTTCAGGATGCTCATGGCGCGGTCGCGGTTCTTGTGCTGGGACTTGTTCTCCTGGCACTTCACGAAAAATCCGGTGGGAATGTGCGTGATGCGCACGGCGCTATCGGTCTTGTTGACGTGCTGGCCGCCGGCGCCCTGCGAGCGCATGGTCTCGATGCGCAGGTCGGCGGGATTGATTTCGATGTCTACGTCCTCGGCCTCGGGCATCACCGCCACCGTGGCGGCGGAGGTATGGATGCGCCCTTGCGCTTCGGTCGCGGGCACGCGCTGCACGCGGTGCACGCCGGATTCGAACTTCAGGCGCGCGAACACGTTGCGGCCGGTGACGTTGGCGATGGCTTCCTTGAACCCGCCGATGCCGGTCTCGGAGATGTCCACGATCTCGAACTTCCAACCCTTGCGCGCCGCATAGCGCTCATACATGCGGAACAGGTCGGCCGCGAACAACGCCGCCTCCTCGCCGCCGGTGCCCGCGCGCACTTCCAGGATCGCATTCTTGGCGTCGGCCTCATCCTTGGGGATCAGGGCCAATTGCACCTGCGCCTCGAGGTCGCGCACTTCCGCCTTGAGACGGTGGAACTCCTCTTCGGCCAGCGCCCGCATCTCGGGGTCGTCGCCGGTCGCCATGGCTTCGGCGTCCGCGAGTTCGGCGCGCGCGCGGCGCAGGGACTGAATCTGCTCCACGATCGGCCCGAGGTCCGAGTACTCCTTGCTGAGCTGCGCGAATTTGGCGGCGCCCGAGGACTCGTTCATCAGGGCCTGAAGCTCGTCGTAGCGCGTCAGTAGACGGCTGAGGTTTTCCTCGAAATTGAACGCCATGACTTAGCTCTTCAGCGCCGGGGCGATTTCGGCAAAAGGCACCTTGCGCTGTTCCCCGCTATCGAGGTCGCGCAGGGTCGCCACGCCGTCGCGCACCTCGTCGGCGCCCAGAATCACGGCGGCCCTCGCCTTCACCTTGTCGGCGCGCTTCAACCGCTTGCCCATATTGCCGCTGTAACCGAGATCCACGGCGAAGCCTTGTTTGCGCAGATCGTGCGCGAGTTTCTCCGCCACCGGAGCTTCCGCGTCGCCCACCGGGATCACCGCCACCGGCCGCACTGCGGGCGGGGGTTCGGGGATCAACATCGCCAGGCGCTCGACCCCCGCCGCCCAGCCGACACCGGGTGCTGCCGGGCCACCCATGGACGGTATCAAGCCGTCATAGCGCCCCCCCGCGAGCACGGTACCTTGCGCGCCCAACGCATCGGTCGTGAATTCGAAGGCGGTGTGCGAATAATAGTCGAGGCCGCGCACCAGTCCCGGATTGATGACGAACGGCACGCCGAGCCGCGTGAGGCCTTCCTGCACCGCCTGGAAGAAGTCCCTCGACGCGGTGTTGAGGTAGTCCGTATAGCGCGGCGCATTCGCCACCAGCGCCCGGTCCGCCGGATCCTTGGAATCCAGGATGCGCAAGGGATTGCGCTCCAGGCGGTCCCGGCTTTCCGGCGACAGGGTCTGCAAGTGGCTGCCCAGGAACCCGATCAACGCATCGCGGTAAGCGGCGCGGCTCTCGCCATCGCCCAATGAATTCAGCTCCACCTTGATGTTCCCGGCCACGCCCAGCGCGGTCAGGATGTGATGGCCGAGTGCGATCACCTCCACGTCGGCCTGCGGGCCCGGCACGCCGATCAGTTCGACGCCGATCTGGTGGAACTGACGCTGGCGGCCCTTCTGCGGACGCTCATAGCGGAACATGGCTTCGCGGTAGAAAAACTTCAGCGGCACCTGCTGCGCGAGCCCTTCGGAGATGAAGGCGCGGGCGACGCCCGCGGTGCCTTCCGGCCGCAAGGTGATGCGCTCACCGCCCTTGGTCTCGAAGGTATACATCTCCTTGGTGACGATGTCGGTGGTGTCGCCCAGGGTGCGCGTGAACACCTCGGTCGCTTCGAACACCGGGGTGGCGATTTCGCCGTAGCCATAGCGGCCCGCGATTGCGAACGCGGTGTCCTCGACCAGGCGGTGACGCCTGATGTCGTCGAACATCAGGTCGTGGGTACCGCGGACGGGTTGAAGATTTGACACGGGAAGCCTTTCGGAAATGAAACCAACGCCAAGCGCATGGGCAGCAGGGGGTTTTTAACGTAGACGCATTTTCTGCCGAAAATGCTTTGTGGCCCTCTACTCGGCGGCGTGCGACTGGCCGGCTTTATTTCCCTGGGCGGCTTTGGCGGCCTCGATCTCGGCGGCGCGCTTCTCGACCAGCTTCACGATGTGGTCGATCTTGTCCTCGTCGTTAATGTTATGGTCGGGAATGCCGCCGATATACATCTTGTGGCTGCCGCCGCCGCCGCCGGTGAGACCGATGTCGGTCTCGCGCGCTTCGCCGGGCCCGTTCACTACACAGCCGATGATCGAAAGCGACACGGGCGTCGGGATATGCGCCAGGCGCTGTTCGAGGATTTCGACCGTCTTGATCACGTTGAAGCCCTGACGGGCGCAGCTCGGACAGGACACGATGCGCACGCCGCGATGCCGCAGGTCGAGCGACTTGAGCATCTCGAAGCCGACCCGCACTTCCTCGGCGGGTTCCGCCGACAGCGAGACACGGATGGTGTCGCCGATACCGGCCCACAGCAGCGAGCCCATGCCGATGGATGACTTCACGGTGCCGGAGCGCAGGCCGCCGGCTTCCGTGATACCGACGTGCAAGGGATAGTCGCAGGCATCCGCCAGTGCCTGATAAGCCGCGACCGCGAGGAACACGTCCGAGGCCTTCACGCTGATCTTGAATTCGCGGAAGTCGTTGTCTTCGAGAATCTTGGCGTGTTCGAGCGCGCTCTCGACCATCGCGTCGGGGCACGGCTCGCCGTAGCGTTCGAGCAGGTGCTTTTCCAGGCTGCCGGCGTTGACGCCGATGCGCATGGAGCAGCCGTGATCCTTGGCCGCCTGCACCACGTCCTTCACGCGCTGGGCGTTGCCGATATTGCCGGGATTGATGCGCAGGCAGGCGGCGCCGGCCTCGGCGGCCTCGATGGCGCGCTTGTAGTGGAAGTGGATGTCGGCCACGACCGGCACCGACACGCCGCGCACGATCTCCTTCAGCGCGGCGGTGGACTCCTCGTCCGGGCACGAAACGCGCACGATATCGACGCCCGCCAGTTCGGCGGTCTTGATCTGTGCAATGGTCGCCTTGGCGTCGCTGGTCAGCGTGTTGGTCATGGTCTGCACGCTGATCGGCGCGCCGCCACCGACGGCGACCTTGCCGACCTTGATCTGCCGGGACTTGCGGCGCTGGATATCGCGGTAGGGACGCAGGCTCATGGCAAACTCATATGTCCGGTTGGGGACGATTTCCGCTGGGGTTTCCGGGGCTTATACCGCAAAACCCGCGCGCCGCCAAAGGCCGGTTGGCGCCGGCCCCCAAGCCGTTGCGGACGCGTGCATAATTGCCCCTGGCGGCCCCGCTCAATTGATTGTGACCGGGGCGGCTTTCAAGTGCTCGGGCAGATGTTCCGGGTCGAGCGGCAGGCCGCGGGTGAACACCCCCTCGTCCAACAGCACCATGACCTTGCCGTTCACCAGGACTTCCAGGTCGGACGCCTTGCTGGCGAGCAGGGTCATGCCGCGGGCGTCGTCCACCTTGAAGACCTCGCCCTTCTTCAGGAACTGGGTGTGATCGACCTTCGCCGCGTCGCGCAAGGTGACCCACATGTCTGCCTTCGAGCGCAATTCCACCACGTCGGCGGCGGACGGCGGCGACTTGGGCTCCGGCTTCGCTTCGGTGGCAGACGCGTCGCTGGTGCTTTCCGGCGCTTCGGTGGTTTCCGCCGGCGCTGGCTCGGCTTTCTCCGGAACCGTGCTCGCGGGCGTCGGCGGCGTGCTGATCGCCACCAGGCGTTCGGGCACCGCCTGCACGATATCGATCGCGCTGCGGTCGGACCCCGCCAGGAAATACCAGCCCACGTAGACCGCCATGCCGATCAACAGCGCCAGCAGGATCAGCGCGCCGGACGGCAGGCCCGAGTCCGGCGTCGGCAGCGGAAACTCGAACAGCGCCTTGCGGGTGACGCCGGCGCTCTCTTCCTTGAATCGCCGCACCACTTCGTCGCCGTCGAGGCCGAGATGGTCGGCATAGGCACGCACGAACCCGATGGCGTAGGCCTGGCCGGGCAGATCCTCGTACCGCCCGTCCTCGATGGCGACCAGATAGGTGTACCGGATGTGCAGAATCTCGGCGACCTGCTGCAGATCCTTGCCGAGGCGCATGCGGGTCGCGCACAGCAGGGTACCGACAGTTCCGCCGGGCGGGACGGTGGACTCGGCCGCGGCGCCGAACTTGAGGTACGGCTTGGCGGCGCCTTCCTGTGATCCGAACTCGCGCATGTCTTTCTGCAGGCCTCGAAACTTTCGTGAAATTTAAAGCACGTCCACGCCGCGGTCGAGGGCGAAAGCCCGCAGCCGTTCGCGCACCGAGGGCTCGTCCGATCCCAAAAGCTCGATCACAAAGGGCTCAAATTCGGCGAGCACCACTTTACGGATCGCCGCGCGTACCGGGCCGATCCCCGAAGCCGACATGGAGAGATTGCGGAACCCGAGCGCCAGCAGCGCGAGTGCGTCGAGCGGCTTGCCCGCCATCTCGCCGCAAATCGATACTTCGACACCGCGCTCGCCGCAATGATCGATGATGCGTTTCAGGATCTGCAGCATCGCCGGCGACAGCGGGTCATAGCGGTTGGCCAAGCGGGTGTTGCCGCGGTCGGCGGCATAGACGAACTGCAGCAGGTCGTTGGTGCCGATGGAAATGAAATCCGCGCGCTTGAGCAGGCCATCGAGCTGCCACAACAGCGACGGCACTTCGAGCATGGTGCCGACCTTCGTGGTTTGGGGCGCTGCGCCGCCTTGCGCGACGTGACGCGCCATTTCCATGTCGAAAATTTTCCGCGCCGCGTCGAACTCGGCGACCGAGGCGATCATCGGGAACATGACGCGCAAATGCAGCCCGGCGGTGGCCTGGATCAGGGCGCGCAACTGCTGGCGCAACAGCGAAGGCCGGTCGAGCGTGAGACGGATCGAGCGCCAGCCCATGGCCGGGTTGTCTTCCGGCAAGCTCGCCGATGAAGCCGCGATCTTGTCGCCGCCAACGTCCAGCGTGCGGAACGTCACCGGCTTGCCCTTGGCCTCCTCGATCACCTGCCGGTACAGCGCGTGCTGCGCCTTGACATCGGGTAAGGTCCGCAGGGCCAGGAACGGCATCTCGGTGCGGTAAAGCCCGATGCCGTCGGCATTGGTGTCGGCCAGTCCGGCGAGGTCGAGCAGGAACCCGGCATTGATGTTGAGGTGAACCTCGACCGCGTCCTTGGTGACCGCCGGCAGGTTCTTGACCGCGGCATAGGCGGCCTTCTGCTTGGCACGCACTTCGATAGCGGCGCTGTAGAGTTCGATCACTTCGTCCGACGGACGCAGGATCACCTGCCCGGCATTGGCGTCGAGCACAATCTGGTCAAACGCATCGATACGCGATAGGGCGCCCTGGACCTGGGCCACCACGGGAATGTCGAGCGCCTTGGCCATCACCGCCGCATGCATGGTGGGGGAGCCCTCCTCCATCACCAGGCCTTTGAGCTTGCGGCGGTCATAGTCCAACAGCTCCGTGGGGCCGATCGAGCGGCACACCAGGATAGCGTTGTCCGGCAGTTCGCCGCGCGAGGTCACGCCGGCAAGGATCGAAAGCAGGCGGTTGGCCAGGTCATCCAGATCCTGGAGGCGTTCGCGCAGGATCGGGTCACCGACCTGCATCATGCGCACGCGGGTGTCGTCGTGAACTTTCTGTACCGCCGCTTCCGCGGTCAGGCCCGAGGCAATCGCCTCGGAGATGCGCGAGATCCAGCCGCGGTCGTCGGCGAACATGCGGTAGACCTCGAGGATGTCGCCGAAGGCCGCGGCCTCGCCGTGCGATCCGTCGATCAGCGCATCCACTTCGGCACGCAAGGCATCGAGGGCGCCGTGCAGGCGGTGCTGCTCGGCGATGGGGTCGTCCGACACCAGGCGGCCGATGCGCACATGCGGCTTGTGCATGACCGCGATGCCGACACCCACGCCGGCGTTGAGGCTGATGCCCGAGAGGCGCACGTGCAGCAGCGCGTTGCCTTCGGTCTGGAACAGTTCCTCGCGCTTCACCACCTGGGCCGCAGCGATCAACTCCGCGATCACCATGGCGACGGTTTCCAGCGTCTCCACTTCCCAGTCGTTGAACGGGCGCTCGAGCTTGGTCTGCACCACCAGCACGCCGATCACGCGGCCGGCCTGGAGCATCGGCACGCCCATCAGCGAGCGGAAGAAATCTTCGCCGGTTTCCGGGCGGTACACGAATTGGGGATGCGACCAGGCGTCGGCGAGCGCGACCGAACGGGCGTGGGCGGCGATCTCACCGACCAGACCTTCACCCACCCGCAGGCGGGTCAAGTGCACGGCTTTTTGCGACAGACCGAAGGTGGCGAACAGTTCGAGCACTTCGCCCGCGCGCATCACGTAGCAGGAACACACGTCCACGCGCATGTCCTGGGCGATCAGGGCCACGACCTTATCGAGGCGTTCCTGCACCGCGCCGATCCCGGCCATGACATCGCGCAGACGCGACAGCAGGCGGCGCAGATCGACGGCGCTGAACCCGGCGGTCATGTGCCAACCTGCTTCATGGGAGGGTCACGGCGCTATCCCCCGCGCGCGGCGAGGGCCTCGCCGGCCTGAGCGATCAATTCCGCCATGATTGCCGTCACCGGCTCCTCGCGCGTGACCATGCCGACGCTCTGGCCTGCCATCATGGATCCGAATTCCACGTCGCCATCGATCACCGCACGGCGCAAGGCGCCCGCCCAGAAATGCTCGATCTCGAGCTGCGCGGCCTGCTGGTCGACCTCGCCTTTGACAAACTTGTCGAGCACCTTGCGCTGGGTCTCCATGAACAGTTCCGTGCCCTGGTTGGCGAGCGCGCGTACCGGGATCACGGGCAGGCGCTTGTCGAGCTGCACGCTGGTCACCGCTTCCCGCGCCGCGGCGCGGATGAACGCCTGCTTGAATTTGGGATGCGCGATGCTTTCGCTCGCGCAAACGAAGCGCGTACCCATCTGCACGCCCGCCGCGCCCATTTCCAGAAACGACACGATCGCCTCGCCGCGCCCGATACCGCCCGCCACGAACACCGGAACGTCGCGGATCGCGGGCAGAATCTCCTGCGCCAGCACCGAGGTGGACACCGGGCCGATATGGCCGCCAGCCTCGGAGCCTTCGATCACCAGCGCGTCGGCGCCGTTCTTGATCAGGCGTTTGGCCAGCACCACGGCCGGCGCGAAACACAGCACCTTGGCGAAGGTCTTGGCTTTCTTGATGGCGTCCCCCGGCGGCACGCCGCCCGCGAACACCACATGCGTCACGCCGTTGCCCTGGCACACGTCCACCAGCTCCATCAGCTGGGGATGCATGGTGATCAGATTGACGCCGAACGGCTTCTTGGTGAGCGCGCGCGTCGCCTTGATCTCGGTATCCAGCAACGCGGGCGTCATCGCACCGCAGGCAATCACGCCGAACCCGCCGGCATTGGAAATGGCCGCGACCAGGTGGCGTTCCGACACCCAGGACATGGCGCCCGCCAGGATCGAGATCGGGCAGCCCAGGAAATCCGCGCCGCGCTTCCACAGCTGGGCCAGCCGCGGCGGAATCACGAGCGCCCCGGCTTCGACACCGTGCGGCGCCGACCTCAGTTCGTTTTTGGTGGCGGCCGCGTCGTTCATGGCGCTGTTTCTCAGGCCGCCGCGTCGAGGCCGTAGGCGGTGTGCAGGGCGCGGATCGCGAGTTCGGTGTATTCCTCGCTGATCAGCACGCTCACCTTGATCTCGGACGTGGAGATGATGTGGATGTTGATGCCCTTGTCGGCCAGCGCCTTGAACATGGTCTGGGCGACGCCGGCATGGCTGCGCATGCCGACGCCGATCACCGACACCTTCGCCACCGCCTTGTCGGTGGAGATGCTGCGGTGGGGCACCTTCATATTCTCTTTCACCACCTTCACCGCGCGCTCGAGCTCGCTGCGGCTGGTGGTGAAGGTGAGGTCGGTCGTGCCGTCGCTCGAGGCGTTCTGCACGATCATATCGACGTTGATGTTGGCGTCGGCCAGCGGTCCGAAGATCCCCGCTGCCACGCCCGGCTGGTCCTGCACGCCGACCAGCGTCACTTTGGCTTCGTCACGGCTGTAGGCGACGCCGCTTACCAGTTCCTGTTCCACGATCTCTTCCTCATCACACACCAGCGTACCCGGCTGGTCGGTAAAACTCGACAGCACCTGCACGCGCACGCGGTGCTTCATGGCCATTTCGACCGAACGCGTCTGCAGTACTTTAGCGCCCAAGGACGCCATTTCCAGCATCTCTTCATAGGTGATCTTGTCCAGCTTGCGCGCCGCCGACACGATCCGGGGGTCGGTGGTGTAGACCCCGTCCACATCCGTATAGATGTCGCAGCGGTCGGCCTTCACGGCGGCGGCCAATGCGACAGCAGTGGTGTCCGATCCGCCGCGGCCCAGGGTGCTGATGCGGTTGTCGGGGCCAAGTCCCTGGAAACCCGCCACAACCGCCACATGGCCGGATTCCATGCTGCGGACGATCTCGGCGCCGTCGATGGAGGCGATGCGCGCCTTGCCGTGGGCGCCGTCGGTGGCGATCGGGATCTGCCAGCCGGCCCAGGAGCGCGCCTGAAGGCCCAATTGCTGCAAGGCGATGGCGAGCAGACCCGAGGTCACGCACTCGCCTGTGGCCACAACCGCGTCGTATTCGCGCTGGTCGTAGTCGGGCGCCACATCGGGCGCAATCTTATTGCAATAATCGACCAGTTGATTGGTGACGCCGGACATCGCCGACACCACCACGGCCACCTGGTTGCCCCGGTCGACCTCGGCCTTAACACGCCTGGCGACATTCTGGATGCGGGCGATGTCGCCCACCGAGGTGCCGCCAAACTTCTGAACAATCCGCGCCATCGCGCTCAAACCTCGATTAATCTGCCTACCCTGGCCTGCCTGCCCCAGAGGGGGGCCCCAAAGGGCGCGTATAAATAGCCAAAGGGCTCCTGGCGAACAAGGCGGAACCCTGCTCTCCGAAAACCTGGAAAAACCCTGGCAAAAGTGGAGTTTGCCGCCCCTTCCGTGGCACCTATAGTGGCGCCATGCACGCCGCAAGCCCCACCCCCTCCGCAACCGCCAGCGAGATCGCCAAATTCACCGCCCTCGCCGACCAATGGTGGGATCCGGCTGGGCCTTTCAGGCCCCTGCACAAATTCAATCCCGCCCGCATCCGCTTGATCCGCGATCGCCTGGCCGCGCATTTCCGCCGGACACCCGGGGACACGGCGCCCTTCGCCGGCCTCTCCCTCCTCGATATCGGCTGCGGCGGCGGGCTGGTGGCCGAACCCATGAGCCGGCTCGGCTTCGCGGTCACCGGCATAGATGCCGGTGACGAGAACCTGGGCGTTGCCCGGGTTCACGCCGAACGGCAGGGCTTGTCCATCGCCTACCAAACCGGCGGCCCCGAAACGCTTCTGGACCGCGGGCTTCGCTTCGACGCGGTGCTGGCGATGGAAGTAGTCGAGCATGTCGATGACGTACCGGCCTTTTTCCAGTCGGCGGCCACGCTGCTGGCGCCCGGCGGCATGTTGATCGCGGCCACGCTCAACCGCACGCTCAAGTCGCTGGCCCTGGCCAAGATCGGCGCCGAATACGTTTTGCGCTGGGTGCCGGCCGGCACCCACGACTGGCGCAAGTTCGTGCGCCCCCACGAGCTGGCGTCGCATCTGCGCGGCGCCGGCCTCGCGCTCACCGCACTCACCGGCCTCAGCTACGACCTGCTCACCGACCGCTGGCAGGAAAGCGGCGATATCGATGTCAATTATTTCGCCGTCGCGGTGAAGGAGTGACTCCCGCCAAGCAGAAAGTCCAGGCCGCCCTCAAGCTGCATCAGGAGGGTAAGGTCGCCGAGGCGGAGCGGGCGTACCGCGCCATTGTCGCCGCCGACCCAGGCAATTTCCTCTCCACCTATAACCTCGGCATTCTGCTGGTGCAGCAAGGCCGGGCGCAGGACGGCGAACCCTTCCTGGCGGAAGCCACCCGGCTCAACCCCGACTTCCTCGCCGCCCAGGTGGTCCATGGCGGCGTCCTGTCGCAGCTTGGGCGGATGACGGAGTCGTTGGCGGTCTTCGACAAGATCCTGGCGCGCGACCCCAACCACCGCGACGCCCTCAACGACCGCGCCAACGCGCTGATACGCATGAACCGGCTCGACGAGGCGATGCAGTGCCTGGACCGGCTGCTCAGCCTCGCCCCCCAGAGCCCCATCGCGCACTACAATCGCGCCTCGATCCTGGCCACGCTCGGGCGGACCGAGGAGGCCCTGGCCGCGCTCGAGATCGCCTGCGCCGCCAAGCCCGGCTTCGCGGAGGCCCTGTTCTTCAAGGGCAACCTGCTCCGAACCCTCAAACAGCCCGCCGCGGCGCTGGCCGCCTATGAAGCCGCCGTCGCCGCCAACCCGCGGCACGCCGACGCCCTCAACAACACCGGCGATACCTTGAGCGAAATGGGGCGTCATGGCGACGCGCTCGCGGTGTTCGAGCGGGCGCTGACCATCGCGCCCACCCATATCGACCTGCTGGTGAATCGCGGCCGCGCGCTCGGCAAGCTGGGCCGGACCGAGGAACAGTTCGCGGCCTTCGAACAGGCGCTTGCGATCAAACCCGATTACGCGCCCGCACTCCTCAGCGCCGGCGTGGCGCTCACCAGCCTGCGGCGCTACGACCAGGCGCTGGAAAAGCTCGACCGCGCCGTGGCCGCGGCGCCTACGGACCCACGGGTGCTGGAAGCCCGCGGCAGCGTGCTGACGATGCTGGGGCGCAAGGAGGAAGCGGTCGCGAGCTATGAAGCCTCGCTCGGCATCGCGCCGAGCGTCGAGGCGCTGAACAATTACGGCCACCTGCTCCGCCGCATGTCCAGGTACGAGGAGGCCGCCGCCGCCTACGAGCGCGTCATCGCCCTGAAGCCGGACCTCCCCATGGCCAAGGGCTTCCTGTGGACCTCGCGGCTCTATTGCTGCGATTGGGCAGACCCCATCCGCGCGATCGACGCCATGGTCGCGGACACCTTGGCCGGAAAGGCCGTGACCAATCCCTTCGCCCTGGTGCAATTCAGTTCCTCGGCCGAGGCGCAATTGCGCTGCGCCGAGATGTACATCGCCTCCAAGAAGCGTACCCCCGCAGCCTGGGCGCCTGGCGCCCGCACCGGCGACCGCCTGCGCGTGGCCTATCTGTCCTCGGACCTGCAGAACCACGCCACCGCCTTCCTGATGGCGGGGATGTTCGAGGCCCACGACCGCACCCGGTTCGAGACCATCGCGATTTCCTTCGCCCGCGACGACAACACGCCCTACCGTCAGCGCCTGCGGAGCGCCTTCGACCGTTTCATCGACGCTTCGTTCATGACCGACGAAGAGGTTTCTCATCTCGTACGCGGCCTGAACGTGGACATCGCGGTGGACCTCAAGGGATTCACCAGCGACGCGCGCCCGGACATTTTCCTCGACCGCATCGCGCCGTTGCAGGTGAGCTTTGTCGGCTATCCCGGCACCTGGGGCGCCGCCTGCATGGATTATCTGGTCGCCGACCCGGTGATCATCCCGCCGGGCGCCGAGCGGTTTTATGCCGAGAAGATCGTGCGAATGCCCGACAGCTACCAGCCCAACGACCGCAATCGGGTAATCGCCGCGCATGTCCCGACCTGCGCCGAACTGGGCCTTCCCGAGCAGGGCTTCGTGTTCTGCTCATTCAACAATTGCTACAAGATCCTGCCACCGGTGTTCGACGTGTGGATGCGTCTGCTGAAGCAAATCCCGGACAGCGTCCTGTGGCTGCTGGCAACCAATACCGCCGCGGTGCGCAACCTGAGGAACGAAGCCGCGGCGCGCGGCGTTGCGCCCGAGCGGCTGATCTTCGCCCCCGTGGCTCAGACGCCGGCGCACCTCGCGCGCCAGGCACGCGCCGATCTGTTCCTGGACACACTGCCCTGCAACGCCCACACCACCGCCAGCGACGCGCTCTGGGCCGGCCTGCCGGTGTTGACCTGTCTCGGAGAGACTTTTGCCGGGCGCGTCGCCGCCAGTCTGGTGACCGCGGCCGGCCTGCCGGACCTGGTGACAAGCGACCTCGCCGCATACGAATCGCGCGCGCTGGAACTGGCGTCCACTCCGGAGAAACTGCATGCGCTGCGCGACCGCCTGGCGCAAAACCGCCTCACCTGCGCGCTGTTCGATACGGAAAAATTTTGCCGCCATCTCGAAGCGGCTTATCGCGCGATGTGGGACCGGCAGCGCGCCGGACAACCGCCCGCGCATATCGACGTCGCCAGTCTCTAGTTTTTTTGTGCCGCGTGTCCGGACAGAAAACCGGCTTCCCTTTTCCCGGACACGCCCTAGGCGTTGGTGCGCCGTTTCCAGGGGACCGCGTGGACCTCGATGCCTTCCTCGCGCAAGGCTTCGGTCTCCGCGCGTGTGGCGTCGCCATAGATCGCCCGGCCTGGCGCTTCGCCATAATGGATGCGCCGCGCTTCCTCGGGGAATTTCTCACCCACGTTTTCGAAATTCTTCTCGATCACCGTGCGCATCTCGCGCATGGCCTGTTCGGCCTTGGCCAGGGCTTCCGCCAGCTCCGGGTTGGGCTGCTGGGTCACCACCGCCTTTTCGGCCCGGCTGTCCTCGTGCGACGTCGCGATACGCGGCGCCATCGGCGCTTTGTGCACCTTGGTACTGCCGCACGCCGGGCAGGCGATCGTGCCCGTCTTGATCAGCTTGTCGGCGGCGGCGCTGTTCTTGAACCAGGATTCAAACGTGTGATCCTTGGCGCAGGTGAGATCGTAAAGAATCATGGGTTTGATCTACAAAAACAGATTAGCCGTTTCAATATCAGCCGAACTGCAGCTCCCGGGGATCGCCGCTGTCCCCGGCGCTGGAATAAGCGCTATCCACCGACAGTGACGGGATTTTCACCCGCGCCTCGCTTACTTCCGCCGGATTGATCACCGCGGTGATCACGCCCGGTTCCAATCCGCCATCGGCCAGCACTTCACCCCACGGATTCACGATCAGGGAGTGGCCGTAGGTCTTGCGCCCGCCGGCATGAATGCCGGTCTGGGCGGGCGCGAAGATAAAGCACCCGGTCTCGATCGCCCGCGCCCGGAGCAAAAC
>JAIBCD010000152.1 GCA_019694335.1 Rhodospirillaceae bacterium
CCGACGGAATAACGCCGGGCGCCTTGAGCTTCCTGCGCAGCAACGGAAATCTGTTCAACGTCGCCATCACCAGGGCGAGAGGCTTGTTGCATGTGGTTGGCGACCGGAGCGCCGCGAGCACATGCGGCGTCGACTATCTGGAGCAATTTGCGGCGTATGTGAGCAGGCTTGGCGATGCGAGGCAGAGTCAGGAAGAAACTCCTCCAGCAGCTATGGGCCCCACCTACCCGAGCGTTTCGCGGCCCGAGCGTGTTTCCGATTGGGAAAGAGAGCTTTATCGCGCGCTCTATGCATCTGGTGTCCGGCCGATCCCGCAGTTTTCAGTGGAGCAATATGACCTGGACTTCGCCATCTTCGTCGGCAATCGGAAACTAAACGTCGAAGTGGACGGCGAGCGCTACCACCGTAGCTGGACCAGAGAATTGTGCCTGCGCGACCAATTGCGCAATCAGCGGCTCATTGAGCTGGGGTGGGAAGTCAAACGCTTCTGGGTCTATGAGATCCGCGACCGGTTGCCGGAATGTGTGGATATGGTCAGGCAGTGGGTTGAACGCGCCGAACAGGAAACACGATAATGACGCTTGCAACTCGCCGTTTAGTAGAGAACAAGGAAATCGGCCAGGTCGACAAATGCCGCTCCCGCCTTCTCGTGCTAGAGGGACCAGTTCAGCTCACACAGTAACCAATTTTCATCGGATCGACAGACATGACGAACAAGATACGTGCAACTCTGGACGAATGGCCGTTGTGGCCGACAAGCTAGCGTTCGCCCGGGTCGAGATGCGTGGATGCATCCCCCCGAATCAACGGCGCGCGCCTCCATCGCGCGCGGTGGCGGCCATGCCGCCGTCAATCGCGGCATGGCCTAAAAGTCAGCCCTGGCGGGACGGCGTCGCCGTGGACGAGGACGCGACCTGGCGCTCCGTTTCCGCCAGCGCCTCATCGAGCAAGTCGATCCAGTGGCGGACCGGGATGGTCGCCGCCTCGGCGAGGTGGTGCAGGCAGCCGATGTTGGCGGTGACGATCATCTTCGGCCGCGTGGCCATGATGGTTTCCAGCTTGGCGGCGCGCAGGTCGCGGGCCATCTCAGGCTGGAGAATCGAGTAACTGCCGGCCGCGCCGCAGCAGAGAAAGGGATAGGCGATCGGGGTTGGCGTGTAGCCGGCGTACTTGAGCAGTCGATCGACCACGCCCTTGAGCCCTTGCGCATGTTGCAGGCTGCATGGCGCCTGCCAGGCGACTCGGCGGTCTGGGGTGCGCGGCCGCGGCGGGATCACCGGCAGGCGGCCGGCGTCGAGTTCGGCGGTGACGACTTCGGCGATGTCGCGGGTCAGCGCCGCGAAGCGCCGGGCCTTGTCCGCGTAGGCGGGATCGTCGCGCAGCAGGTCGGCATAGTCGCGCAGGTGCGCGGCGCAGCCACTGGCGGTGATCACGATGGCTTCCACCCCGGATTCGATCTGCGACCAACAGGCGTCGATGTTGCGTCGCATCAACTCGCGCGCTTCGGCGGGGGCGGCCATGTGCTGGCTCATTGCGCCGCAGCATCCGGCGCGGGCGGGCTGCAGGCGGATGCCGCAGCGGTCGAGCACGCGGGCGGTGGCGGCGTTGATGTCGGGTGCCAGCGCGGGCTGCACGCAGCCTTCCCAGACCAGCATCGCGCGGCCATGCGCGCGGGTGGGCCAGGGGCCGGCGGGGCGTGGCTCCGGCACCCTGGATAACAGCGGCACCCGCTCGCGCAGCGCCGCGGGGAGCAGCTTGCGGGCAACCCGGCCAAGGGCCAGCAGGGCGGTGAAACGCCCCCGATGCGGCACCACGGCGCGCACGGCGCGGCGCAGCAGTCGGTCTTTCAGCGAGCGCCCGGCCCCTGGCTCGAACAACTCGCGGGTGATGTCGAGCAGGCGGCCGTAGCGCACGTGTTCCGGGCAAACGGCCTCGCAGGCGCGGCAAGTCAGGCAGCGGTCGATGTGGAGTCGCGCGTCGGCGCTGGGCGGCTTGTCTTCCAGCAACTCGCGGAACAGGTTGATCCGCCCGCGCGGGCTGTCCCAGTCGTCGCCGAGCAGGCGGTGGGTGGGACAACTGGGCACGCAGAGCCCGCATTGCACGCAGTCGCCGATGATGGACTGTGCCTCTTGGGCAATCGCGGATTCGCGGAATTTATCGGCGAGGACGACTTCCATGGGGGTGCATGTGGACGGCAAGAATCGCGGCAATCCTGATTTTACCGAGCCCCGGCGGGGTTCGTGGACCCCGCCAAGCAAGCGCTTGGTGCGGCGCGCAAGCTGATCCGCCGATAAACAACTTAACTTGACTGTCTTTGTCGGGTACTCTAATGTCCAGCCTGTACGTCGATGCGAATAATTCCTGATTCCATCGCAGCGCAACAACGGAGCAAACCGACATGGAAAACGCCCTTCAGACCTTCCTGCACATGCCAATGCCGATGGCGACGGCCTTGCTGATCATGGCCGCGATCGCCGCGTTCCTGTTCGTCAAACTGCTGGCGCTGCTGCTGATGCCGGTGCCGCGGAGCGAGCATCTGCTGGTGATTCGCCGGCCCGCGCAACCGCGGACGCAGCCGGCCGCTGACCAGGCGATGCCAAGGGTGAAGGCGTCCGCGCCCGCGAAGTCGGCCGTCGCGGCCGGCAAGCGCCGCATGCCGCGCCGCGACGAACACGGGAAGTTCGTTTCCGCCTGCTGACGCGAATCCCGGCCGCGCGCCGGGCGCGTCTTGCCGTCTCCAAGGGCCGCTCGTCGGCCCTTCGTCATTTGGTCGCTCGTCGGCCCTTCTTCATTTTCGCGCCGGTCATGCAAGAATCCGGTGCGATCGCGATTCGATTCGACTGAAAGGAAACACCATGGAAAACCGGTATGGCTTTGGCAAGGCGGTGAATCTTGGTTTCGACGCGGCGATCACCCGCGTGACCGAGGCGTTGCAAGCGGAGGGTTTCGGCATCATGACTGAGATCGACGTCGCGGCCACGATGAAGAAGAAGCTCGACCACGACATGCCGCCCTATCGCATCCTTGGGGCCTGCAACGCGCCCTATGCCAAGAGGGTGATCGGTGCCGAGCCCGGCATCGGGCTGCTGCTGCCGTGCAACGTGGTGGTGCGCCAGGATGGCGATGGCGCGGTGCATGTCGAGTTCATGGATCCGGCGATCCTCGGTCAGATGTCGGATCAGGCCGAAGTCGCCAGGGTGGGCGCCGAAGTGCGGGAGAAACTGTTGAAGGTGATGGCCGCGCTGTGAACCCCGTGGCCGCGGCGCCGGCCGTGGGTGGGCTCGTCGTTGTCGCGGCCTGAAAGTCAGCCCTGGCGGGACGGCGCCAGGGGCGCCGAGGAGGTCGCGGCGCGCTACGCCGCGCCGTTCTCCCAGGCCTCGATGGCGCCGCGCAGCCGTGCCGGCAGGGGCATGGATTTCCTGGCCACCGGGTCGGCATTGACGTAGACCACCTCGCCGCTGATCAGGCGTTCGCCGGCGCGGAAGATGCCCATCTCGAACGTCATGCTGGAGGTGCCGAGCTTGCCGGCGCGGACCACGATGTCGAGCATGTCGTCGAAATGCGCGGAGGCGTGGTAGTTCACCACGCTGCGCACGGCGAACAGGTCGCCGCCGGTACCGTGCATGCTTTCCGGGTAGGGGAGGCCGATCGCGCGCCAGTATTCGGTGATGCCGACGTCGAAATAGGTCAGGTAGTGGCCATTGAAGACGATGTTCTGCGCATCGACTTCCGCCCAGCGCACGCGCAGCGGATAGCGGAAACGGAAAGCTTCGAGGGGCGACGGCTCGGGGTGCTTGCTCATGGTCGGCCTTTCGCGCGGGTCAGGTTTCGTCGGTCAGCAGCGAGACACCGAGCAGCGCGCGGCGCTTGAGCCAGGGGCTGGGACGGTAGCGCGGATCGCCGTAGAAGGCCTGCATGGCCTCGAGGATGGCGAGCACGTTGCGCGGTCCGAGCGCGTCGCCCCAGGCCAGCGGTCCCTTCGGGTAACCGAGGCCGAGCGTTACCGCGCGGTCGATGTCTGCCGGCGTGGCGACGCGCTGCTGGGCGATGTCGCAGCCGATGTTCACGATGCAGGCGACGATGCGCTGGGCGACCAGTCCCGCGCTGTCGCGGATCAGGCTGACCGGGGTGCCGTTGGCGGCGAACAGGGCATGCGCCGCGTCGCGCATGGCCGGCGTGGTGACCGGAGTCGTCATCAGCGTGCGCCGCGATTTGTCGCCGGTGACACAAAACAGGCAATCGACGGCGACGGTGCGGGCCGGGTCGAGGCCGTTGGTGAGGCACAGGCTGGTGGCGTCGGTGCCGAGCGGAGTGACGATGCATAGCGCCTCGGCCGAGGGGCTGATCTTGCCCTCGACCGTCACGCCGGCGGCCAGCGCGATTTCGCGCAGGTGCGCGGCCCAGGCCGGCTGCGCCTGGCTGATCCAGACCTTTGCGGGCAAGGTGGCCGGAACCGCGGCGACCGGCGTCGGCGCCGCGCTGCCATTGTCATAACTGTAGAACCCGCGCCCGGTCTTGCGCCCGAGGACGCCGCCGGCCAGGCGCTGCGCGGCCAGCGGGGACGGGCGGTAGCGCGGTTCCTGATAGTACTGGTGGTAGACCGATTCCATCACCGGATGGGAGACGTCCATCCCGGTGAGGTCGAGCAGTTCGAAGGGGCCCATGCGAAAGCCGGCGGCCTCGCGCATGATGCGGTCGACCTCCCAGAACTCGGCGACGCCCTCGCCAAGGATGCGCAGCGCCTCGGTGACGAAGCCGCGGCCGGCGTGATTGACGATGAATCCCGGCGTGTCCTTGGCGGCGACCGCGGTATGGCCCATGCGGCGGCCGAGCGCGAGCAGGGCGTCGACGGCCTCGGGCGCGGTGAGCAGGCCGCCGATCACCTCGACGATCTTCATCAGCGGCACGGGGTTGAAGAAATGGAATCCGGCGACGCGCTCGGCGCGCTTGCAGGCGGCGGCGATCGAGGTGACCGAAAGCGACGACGTGTTGGTGGCGAGGATGCAATCCGCACGCACGATGTCTTCCAGTTGCTGGAACAACTGCTTCTTGATTTCGAGGTTCTCGACGATGGCTTCGACCACCACGTCGGCCGCGGAGAGTGCTTGCAGGTCGCCGACGACCTCCAGCCTGGCGCTCGCCGAGGTCAACGCTTCGGCGCTGATCTTGCCTTTTTCCGCCAGCTTGCCCAGGGTTCCCGTGACGGTTTCGCGCGCATTGGCGGCGGCGCCGGAAAGCGCATCGAACAACAGCACGCGGATGCCGGCCTGGGCGGCGATCTGGGCGATGCCGCGGCCCATGGCGCCGGTGCCGACGATGCCGATGCAAAGGGAAGGGGATGCGATGTCGATCGACACGGGGTCCTCCGGGTTGTGCCTGTATCAGTCCGCCGCGGTGGCGGGGCGTGCTACCAGAGCTTCCACCAGGGCTCGTCGCGGTTGAGGCCGCGCGCGTAATACTCGCTGTTGGGGAAGTTCTTGCGCATCACGCGCTCGGTGTCGTCGCGCAGGTCGTTCATGCCAAGCAGATCGTAGCCCTTGATCATGATGAACAGGGCTTCCTCGTTGGCCGGCGCATCGGGGTAGGTCTTGATCGATTCCTGCGCCCGGTTGATGGCCGCCACATAGGCGCCCCGGTTGAGGTAATAGGTGGCGACATGGGTTTCGTGCGACGCCAGCGCGTTGACCAGGTAGTTCATGCGCGCGGTCGCGTCCGGCGTATAGCGGCTTTCCGGGAATTTGGTCACCAGTTCGCGGAATGCGTCGAAGGATTCCTTGGCGGCGCGGGGGTCGCGCTCGGTGAGGTCCTGGTTGCTCACGTAGCCGAGGAGCCCGAGGTCTTCGTTGAAATTGACCAGGCCCTTGAGGTAATAGGCGTAGTCGACGTTGGGATGCCCGGGGTGGAGGCGGATGAAGCGGTCGCAGGCGGCCACCGCGGAGGCCTTCTCCTGCTGCTTGTAATAGGCGTAGGCGACTTCGAGCTGGGCTTGCTGCGCGTAGCGGCCATAGGGGTAGCGGGCTTCCAGCTTTTCGAAATACTGGATGGCCTTGTCGTAGCCGCCATCGGTCATCGACGCCTTGGCTTCGCTGTAGAGCTTGTTGGCCGACCAGCCCGTGGTCTCGTCGACCTTGTCCGGCAACAGGCCGCAGCCGCCGAGCAGCACGGCGCCGGCGAGGAATAGGGATGCCGCTACACTACGCATGGTGAAGGCCCTGCAACGCGAATCCGCCGATTATAGCCATCCCGCCGCGGCCGCCGGCCGCGCCGCCACGGTGCCCG
>JAIBCD010000153.1 GCA_019694335.1 Rhodospirillaceae bacterium
GCCCTTCTCGGCGGCATGGGCCTGCGCCACGGTATCGCCGCCGACCTCGCGCAACACTTCGGTCAAGACCTCACGGTCGCGGATCAGGCCATAGAACGCATCGTCCGCCACCCAGTAGTCGGCCATATCGACGCCAAGGTGCAGCCCGATGGTTTCGATAAGGCCGGTGCCGCTGGCCAGCGTTTCGGCCATGACGACACCAAGCACCTCCATGACCACCGCGTCGGGCAGTTCCAGCAACCGCTGGAACAGACCGCTCACGCCGTTGCGCGGCTCATGGCCCAAGGTGAGGCTGGCCTGATCGGGGTCGAAGTCCAGCACGGCAAGCACTGCGCGCCGCCGCTCGTCGAAGCGGGCTTCGGCGACACTGGTTTCGATGCTCTCGGTAATCGCCTCGATGCGGCTGCGCTGATCCTGCACCCTGACGCCCCACAGCGGCGACCCACAAATCGCGTGGGCGACCATGACGCGCAGCGCCACGCCGCTGTTCGCGGCAAGCGCCGAACGCACCGCCGCATGGCGGTGCAGGTCGATATAACCGGTCATGGCCGATGTGATTTCCGGCCGCGCGGGCGCGGGCTGCTTCGTCGCCTCGCTGCCGCCCTCACCCTGCCACCGCGCTTCCTTGCGGGTCAGATAGCCTTCATGGAAGGCGACCTCGCCCTTGCCGTTGACGTCGATATAGACGCGCCCGCCTTTGCGCTTCGGCGTCTTTTCATGCTCCCACGTCTGGAAATAGACACCGGCGGGGACGATCTCGACCGCGCTCCACCCGTCTTCGAGATAGGCGGCCTTGCGCCGCTCGATCTCGGCGGACTGCGCGGCCCAGAACTGATCGGCATCGGCGAAATAGCCTTCGTCGCCGAACAGGTCTTTGACGATCTGGCCGTCGAAGGCGGCAAGATCGAACAGCGCGGCGCTGGTCGCAATCGACGCGCCGCCGAACAGCCACGCCTTCAACTGCGACCCGCGCGGGGCATAGCCGTCCGCATCTTCGAACAGCGCCAGCCACGCTTTCTGCTGCGCCTTGCTGGCAAGGGTCAGATGCCTGACGGTGGGCGCGTCGATTTCCTCGGCGCGGAACGCCTCGCGGATGCGCGGGAGCAAATTGCCAAGCGCGAGGATGCGCTTCACCTGCAACTCGGTCAGTGCGAAGGTCGCGGCAATATCCTCGACACTGCGGCCCTCCTTGACCAGCCGCGTGTAGCTTTCCCATTGCGTGACCTGATCGGGATTCTGCCGCAGCATGTTCTCGATCATCGAAATTTCCAGCGCCTCGGCATCGTCGCCTTCGCCCAGGGTGATGCACGGCAGGGTCACTTCGTCCTGGCCCTGCTTCGCCGCCTCAAGGCTGGCGAAATAGCGGCGCTTGCCCGCGACGATCTCGAAATGACCGGCGTTGCAGTTGGGCCGGACAAACAGTGGCGAAATAACGCCGCGCTTGATGATCGACGGCAGGATGTCCGAAACATCGGGCGGCTTCTTGCCTGCGCGCATGTTGGCCTTGGAAACCGAAAGCCGGTCGAGCGGGATTTGGTCGATGTGCATGGTAGGTTACTCCTTGTCCTTTGAGGGTGGCCCCATCCTCGGGGCATCTTGGGGGGCGGTGAGGATGGGGCCGGTTGTCCGCGCAGGATTGTTCCGCGCGGGGTCTGCCGCGGCCTTGGGGGGTCAAGGCGGCGGAAGCTCGGAAAGCGCGTTGGCGCGGGCGGCGGCTGTGGCCTCAAGCCGCGCCATGTCCTCGGTGATACCGCCCGCCACGCGGGCCGCATCGGAATAGACGGTCAGCGGGAACCGGCCCTCGAAACACAGGTCGCGCTCGATGGTCAGGCCGAACGGCAGCTTGACCGCCGCGATCTCGGCAAGGCTGGCCGAACCCATTTCGGGGCACCCGAAACCAAGGTCGCACAGCCCGAACAGGGTGTCGCCGTCCTCGTCCAGTTCGGAAAACAGCCATGTGCCGGAACCTACGGGATTGAAGAATTTGACGACCGGCAGATGATCGCCACGGCTTTGGCCGTTGGCGATCAGGCGGGCGCGCTGGTCTTGGGTGAGCAAAAGCATGGGCATTCCTCCGTCAAAACATCTCGATCTGGTTACGGGCGTTGGTATCGAACAGGCCGTGATCGGCGGGATGCTGCCGCTTCTTCGGCTCAAGCGGCGCGTTGGCGCGCATGGCGAGCCGGTCGCGGGGCGTGATCGGGGCAACGCCGGGAACCAAGGTCTGATTGCCGATAGGCGTCGACTCGGCCTCAAATGGCGGCGCGGCGCTCATGCCGCGCGCGCCAAGCTGGCTTCGCTCTCCCGAACGAACGACAACAGGAAGTCAGCGGCCTTGCTGGCGTGACTCGCCGCCCTGAAAATCGCGCGGTTGTCGGCGCGTAACACGGCCAGCCACGAACCAAGGTAATCGGCATGGCGGACGGTGGGGACGATGCCGAGCGCGGCGCACAGGAAAGCCGAGGTCAGCTCGGCGCACAATTCCTCGCGGGCATAGAGCGCCGAACCGAACCGCCCCGACTGGTCACGCGCCAGCCGCTCCTTGCTTCCAGCCCAATGGCCCAGCTCGTGCAGCGCCGTCCGGTAAAAGTCGATCTGATGGGGGAACGCCGGTTGCGGCGGCACCTGCACATAATCGCCGCCGATGTCATAAAAGGCCCGCGCCCCGCCGATGCGGAAATCCGCACCCGTCGCGGCAATCAGCGCCTCCGCGCCCTCATGTTGTTCGCGGGGCGGCAATGGCACGGGGTCGGCTGTCAGCCGCTCCGGCAGTCCGTCGCACTGCGCCGCATTGAACACGACAAAGCGTTTGAGGAACGGAATCGAGCGGGGTTCGCTCTCCGCGCCCTCGCCCTGCTCGCGTCCGTCTTCGCCCCGATCCTCTGGCGTGAAGCGGTCGGCGTAGAAAATCGTATGGCCGCGCTCGCCCTTGCGGACGCACCCGCCAGCGGCCAGCGCCTGCCGGAAAGTAAGCCAATCCTGCGACGGGTAGCTGCCTTCAATGACCGCGCCCCACAGGATCAGCACGTTGATGCCCGAATAGGGACGCCCCGAAACCGCGTTGCGCGGGAGTCCCGGCACCGCTGCCGCCGAGTTCCACGGCTGCGCCCACGGGAAGCAACCGGCCTCAAGCTGGGCGATGATCTTCGCCGTTACCTCGTCGTAAAGCGAAACGCGCGGGCCATCGCCCCCGCGCGCGGCGCGCAGCGCCGCCTTGCCACCCTTGCCGCCAAACCCACGTTTCCGATTGCCAACCGCCATCACCGCCTCCTCGCTCCAAAAACCACACCTCCCCCCGGAGAGGGGGGTGGGCGGCAAAGAGCGACCAAGAGGCCCGGCGCGATCAGGCGCACCTGTAAGGCTGCAACAGAGTGGAAGACCCGCCCCGCGGGTTGCGCCTGAGCGCGCCGGGCCTAGCCGGACGCGCCGCCCATCCCCCTCTTCGGGGACGGCCACAAACACGCCGGCGCACCCGCGCCGTCCGCAATCAGTCCAAGTTCATCGAGCAAAGTTCGCCGCGCAGCGGCCGAACCGGAAACGGCACCCTTGCCGGCGCGACGCCAGCCGGGCGCCCTGCGCCCGGGCCTGTGGGCCAGCGGGCGTCCGGCCAGGAGAGAGGCAAGAGTGCCAGCGGGTGAGGACAAAGACACCGACCCCTGAGCGCCGGAGGCGATCAGAGTGCGTCCGCCAGGAATCCCGCTCCGCTTCCCGCGCTCCCGATCGTCACCGGAACGGCCAAGACTACAGGCTTGGTTCGCGCCAGCGAATAGAGCGGGTTGCCGTCAGGCAGCGCCAAACTGGCCTATCTCTGAGGCGAGAATAGAGAAATCAGCAAATGAGCGTCCGATCGCCGTTGCCAATGGCACCAGCAAAGAGGCAGTTCGGTTCACAACCATCGAAATCTGGATCGTCCTGCCGACCTCCGACGAAGTGGGTCACCCGCGCGCCCATGTTGGAATAACCTACCGGATTGACGAAATAGGCAAGGAATTGAAGCATCATGTCGCTGGCGCAAGCCATGCTGAAAGCAAACACGTTTTCGCGCGATTTGTAAGGATGCCCGTCCGGCAAACCGTTGATGTATTTTGGATCGTCCAACAATCCTTCACGCTCCGATTGCACCATGCCGGTATTGTATTGCCCAAGGCAGCACAGGCATTTCCTGCTAATCGTCGCGACGTGGGATCGCCAATCGGCTCCTTTCATGGTCTGATTCTTGCCGACCCGGATCGAGATTCCGCCGTCGATCACCGGGATGAGATGTGCATAGGCAACCTGATTCAAAATGTGTCGGCCCCAGGGACGATCGACGCAACTGAATGTGACATCGCAGTCCAAGGCTGCCATCAGCCCCTCTGGATCGGCAACTGACTTGACGATTGGAACGGATTCAAAGGTGTCAGATGTTGCGACCGTCCGCAGGTATCGATCCAGGACATCGACCTTGAGTTTCCCTACGTCGCTCTTGTTCGCGTAGCAAAGTCGATCCAGATTATGCGTTCCAACGTGATCGAAGTCGATGAGGTAGATGAAGCGAGCGCCCATTCGCGCCAACGCTTCGGCTATGAAACCACCAACGCTTCCCGCGCCGACGATGCAAAATCTCATTCTTGCCAAGTCCGCTTGGACCTCCGGCCCCCACGACGAAACAGTCCGAACCTGCTGATCGGTGGCTTCGACAATTTTGGCGAGCGCAGGATTGAAGTCGATGCCAAGGCTATCGCCAGCGATGCGGACGCTGCGGCACCAATTTCGGACATATTCGCGCGGCGCGACCTTGTTCCAAAATCTTGCCGACCATTTGCCGTCGCCGCTCAACGTCATACCCAGCAATGGGAGTTCGGTCGCGCCAAATGTCGGGGCAGCGATTGCGCGTTCGGTTTCAATATCGTCCGCACTCATGCCCTGCCATCCGCGACCAAGCGGGTGGCTATGAAGCAGCGAAATTCCCAACCCCTTTTGCATTGCCTCGGCGATCGCACGTTGGAAATAGGGAGCGTTGAAACTCACGTTCCCGTGAACGTCTCTGTCGCCACGGTTCGGCAACAAGACCTCTCGGAGTATGGCTGTCTTTCGGCTTTGGCCGGTGGAAGGTGCCCACAGTGCGAAACAGATGTCTTCCTGGCCGTCTGCGCGGGTGAGGTGAGATTGCAGCGCAATGTCCACCTCCCCCGGCATGACAACACTGTATTCAGCGGCGCTCACTGCGTCGCCCACAGCTTGGCGATAAAGGCCATATACGCTGCAACCGTCCGGCTGGTGTTGTTCCATTCGTTGCAGGGGCGCGACCAGTATTGCCAGTTTCCGCCGAGGGCGTCGGCAAAGGGCTTGGCCTGAGCCGTATGCCGTCCGCCATTTGGATGTTCGCCGGGCTGGTCGCTGGGACGGAGGCACGGTGAGGTATGCGGGCCGCTGGGAGTGGTCGCCGGAAAGTCGGCCGGGACTTGAAACCCAAGCCGCACCTTCTCCCCTGCAAAGCAGCCCACCGGGACTTCGTAGTTGAAATGAACGAAGTCGGGCTGACCGGGGAGACAGGCCACCTCGAATCCAAGCTCCACCAAGCCATCGACAAAATAGGCGGTCCCGATCATCGCCCGCTGCATGTCGGAAACGGTCATCGCGCCTTCGAAGATCACGAGAAATTTCATGGCCTTTGCAAGGCTGATGATATGCTCCGGCTGGCCTTGATAGCTGGTCTGCTCATGGCCGTGGACATACACGAGGTAGTGCTGGTTCGGATCAAGCTCCGTTGCCTGGGCGATAATGTCCCGAGCCGACATCTTATCCGTGGGCGGAAAAAACTTCTCGCCATCAACGAAAATGAACAGCTTATCGCGGCCATCGTTGCCGTGGCCGCTGCTGACAGAGCCGGTTTCGGGTTCCTTCTTTTCAACTTCGTTCGTCATCGAGGTATTCCTTAATCAAGGGGCATGAACCCCAGGGCGACCCGCGCTTGACACGTCGGGTAGATTCTGGCCTTATGTCTCCCGTGAGAGACGCTTGGCCAACGGACACATGAGACGTTTCGTAAAAGAAACGGTAAGCGCCTCACAAGAGAGACAGCTATTCGACAACCGTGCGGGTCGTCAAGCATGAATCGTATTCTGGAGGGAAAATGAGTCTTCGCCTTAGCGAACTGAAGACGCTTGTCTTGGAAAAGCGGGGCGCTTCGGGCGTTCGCGCCGCCGCCGCCGAAGTGGGGA
>JAIBCD010000034.1 GCA_019694335.1 Rhodospirillaceae bacterium
CCACCACGACCGCCGCCGACCCCGCCGCGCCCGCGCTGCGCCGCCCGGTCGCCGACGAGGAAGACGAGGACGAGGGCAAGCCGCGCAAGCCCAAGACCGGCCACAAGCCGCCGGCCGTCAACAAGCGCACCGAACCGCGCCGCCGCGAAGGCAAACTGTCCATCACCGCCGCCCTGGAAGGCGACGATAAGGTCGAACGTTCGCGTTCGATCGCCTCCATGCGCCGCGCGGTGGAGAAGGAGCGCCGCAAGGCCCAGCTCAAGCAGCCGATGAACACCGACAAGGTGGTGCGCGAAGTGGTCCTGCCGGAAACCATCACCGTGCAAGAACTCGCCAGCCGCATGGCGGAACGCTCGGTCAACGTAATTAAGTCACTGATGAAGTTGGGTATCATGGCGACCGTCAATGAAGTGATCGACGCCGATACCGCCGAATTGGTGGCCCAGGAATACGGCCACAAGGTCAAGCGCGTCACCGAAGGCGCGGTGGAAGACGGCCTGATCGCGGCGCCCGACGACGATACCGCGATGAAGACCCGCCCGCCGGTGGTGACCATCATGGGCCACGTCGACCACGGCAAGACCTCGCTGCTCGACGCCATCCGCTCCACCAACGTTGTCGCGGGCGAAGCCGGCGGCATCACCCAGCATATCGGCGCCTACCAGGTGCGCACCAAGTCCGGCCAGAAGATCACCTTCATCGATACGCCGGGCCACGAGGCCTTCACCGCCATGCGCGCGCGCGGCGCCAAGGTAACCGACATCGTGATCCTGGTGGTGGCCGCCGACGACGGCATCATGCCGCAGACCATCGAGGCGATCCGCCACGCCAAGGCCGCGGAAGTGCCGATCATCGTGGCGATCAACAAGATCGACAAGCCCGGCGCCAACCCGCAGCGCATCAAGACCGACCTGCTCAATCACGAGGTCGTGCTGGAAGACATGGGCGGCGAAACCCTGTCGGTGGAAGTGTCGGCAACCCAGAGGACCAACCTCGACAAGCTCGAGGAAGTCATCCTGCTGCAAGCCGAACTGCTCGACCTCAAGGCCAATCCGGATCGCACCGCCGAAGGCGCGATCATCGAAGCCAAGATGGAAAAGGGCGTGGGTTCGGTGGGTACGGTTCTCGTGCAGCGCGGCACCCTGCGCGTGGGCGACATCTTCGTCGCCGGCGCCGAGTGGGGCCGCGTGCGCGCGCTGGTCAATGAACACGGCAAGCAGGTGAAGTCGGCCATGCCGTCGGCGCCCGTGGAAGTGGTCGGCTTCGGCGGCACGCCGTCGGCCGGCGACGACTTCGTGGTGGTCGAGGACGAAGCCCGTGCCCGCGAAGTCACCGAGTTCCGCCGCCGCAAGATCCGCGACAAGGAACACGCGGCCGGCGTCGGCACGTCGACCATGGAACAGATGTTCGCCAAGATCAAAGCCGGCGAGGACACCGTCCTCAGCGTGATCGTGAAGGCGGACGTGCAGGGCTCGGTGGAAGCGTTGACCGGCACGCTCGGCAAGCTCGGCACCGACGCGGTCAAGGTGAACGTGATTCACGGCGCCGTCGGCGCGATCAACGAATCCGACGTGACGCTCGCCAAGACCTACGGCGCGCTGCTGATCGGCTTCAACGTCCGCGCCAATACCCAGGCGCGCGAAACCGCCAAGCGCGACAACGTCGATATCCGCTACTACTCGATCATCTACGCCGTGGCCGATGACATCAAACAGGTGCTCACCGGCATGCTGGCGCCCACCTTCAAGGAAAACTTCATCGGCTACGCCGAGATCCGCGAGGTGTTCAACATCACCAAGGTCGGCAAGATCGCCGGCTGCATGGTCACCCAGGGCGTCATCAAGCGCGGCTGCAAGGTCCGCCTGCTGCGCGACAACGTGGTGATCCACGAAGGCGACCTGTCGCAGCTCAAGCGCTTCAAGGACGACGCGCGCGAAGTTCGCGAGGGTTACGAATGCGGCATGGCGCTCGCCAACTACCAGGACATCCAGAAGGGCGACATGATCGAATGCTTCGAAATGGAACGGGTGGCGGCGACTCTCTAGTCGCCGTCATCGCGCCGCCGTTTCATCCGGGGGCGCGGTCCTTCGGAAGGAGTGCCTATGGCCCGCAACACCCGTAACGCCAAGTCGCCCCCCGGCCAGCGCCAGCTGCGCGTCGGCGAGGAGATCCGCCATGTGCTCGCGGCGTTGTTCGAACGCGAGACCTTCCGCGACCCGGGGCTTGCCGGCAAGCACATCACCGTCACCGAGGTGCGGCCGTCGCCCGACCTGCGTCATGCCCGCGTCTATGTGGTGCCGCTGGGCGGCGGCGACACCACCGCGGTGCTCGAGGGCCTTAAACGCGTGAAGCCGTTCCTGCGGCGCCAGCTGGCGGACCGCTTGCAGATGCGCTTCATCCCCGACCTGATCTTCGCCGCCGACCAGAGCTTCGACGAGGCCGAACGCATCGGCCGCCTGCTGCACAAGCCCGAGGTCGCCCGCGACCTGGACGGCGAACGCTATGGCGCCGCTGATTCGCCGCACGGCGACTCGGAAGAGGATTAAGCGCCTTGGGCCGCCGGAAAGGCGATCCGATCCATGGCTGGATCGCCGTGGACAAGCCCTCGGGCCTGACCGCCGCGACGGTGGTGGCCCGGATCAAACGCGCCATGAATGCCGAAAAAGTGGGCCACGGGGGCACTTTGGACCCCTTGGCCACCGGAATCCTGCCGATTGCCCTGGGCGAGGCCACCAAAACCGTCAATTTCGCCATGGATGGGCGCAAAACCTACCAGTTCGAGCTGGTTTGGGGGGCTCAAACCGACACTGACGACAGCGACGGCACGGTGATCGCCACCGCTTCGGGCCGGCCCACCGACACCGAAATCGCCGCCGCCCTGCCCTCCTTCACCGGCGCCGTCCAGCAGGTGCCACCCGACTACTCGGCCATCAAAGTGGGGGGGAAACGGGCCTATGACCTGGCCCGGAAGGGGGAAAACCTGGTCCTGGAGGCGCGAACTGTCCAGGTAGACCGGTTTTCCCTGCTGGAAAATGGCCCGGAACGGGCAAAATTCGAGGTGGATTGCGGAAAAGGCACCTATATCCGGGCCCTGGTGCGGGATTTAGCCCGGTATTTGGGGACTTTGGGCCATATTTCGGTGCTGCGGCGTACCCGTTGCGGCCCGTTCGGCCTGGAAGGGGCGATTTCCCTGGAAATGCTGGAATCCCTCGGGCATAAAGCCGCCGCTTCCGAACATCTTCTGCCGGTCGCGACCGTGCTGGACGACATCCCGGCACTGGCCCTGACCGTGGAAGAGGCTCGCCGCATGCGCTCGGGGCAGTCGATCGCCCTGTGGCCGGTAGCAAAGCGCAGCCCCCTTTCCGGCCTGACGCCCGGCGACGCCGTGCAGGTCAAATGCGGGGAGACGCTCGTAGCGGTGGCCGAGGTCGGGGAAGGCATGGTCCGCCCCGTCCGTGTCATGAACCTGTCGCGCTGAAAGCGCGCATAAAAAAGTAAAAGGAGTACACGATGTCGATTACCGCGGAGCGCAAGCAGGCGCTCATCAAAGAATATGCCATCAAGTCGGGCGATACCGGTTCGCCGGAAGTCCAGGTGGCGGTGCTCAGCGAGCGCATCAAGAACCTCACCGAACATCTCAAGGGCCACACCAAGGACAACCACTCGCGCCGTGGCCTGCTGGTGATGGTCGGTCAGCGCCGCCGTTTGCTGGACTACCTCAAGGGTTCGTCAGCCCCGCGCTACGACGCCCTGATCAATCGTCTCGGCCTGCGTAAGTAATCCGCTGGCCATTGCCCGGTTCCGGTGAGGACGGCGTGGAGCGTATCCGGGAAAAGTGGATTCCGGTTTTCCGGTCGGATACGCGACATCACAAACTAGCGCCCCTTGGAGCGATCCAAGCCGGGCGCGTTGCCGCATTCACATCCCACAGCGGCCGGAATTGGGTTTTCAGACAAGACCGCTGTTATTAAGCGTGCCCAGGAAAAGTGGAAACCGGTTTTCCGTCCGGGCACGCGACAAAAGATAAAGCGCGAAACATCCGCACGGCGGAACCGCGCTGCGTTGAGAAGGCAGAGCATCTCTGCCGAGGATCGAAATCCCGGCTCGAACCCTCGGTCCGTTTGCGACCCACCTTTTTTCGGAGCGCGCGTTGGGCGCGCGACACGGTGGGTTTTTGGCGGTCGAGCTGGGCGCGCAATCCGGCGCCGGTCCATGAGGGGAAGAAGGAAGACCCACCAATGACTATGTTCAAAGTTCACCGCAAGGAAATCGAATGGGGCGGGCGCAAGCTGGTCCTCGAAACCGGCAAGATCGCGCGCCAGGCTGACGGCGCCATCATGGCCACCTACGGCGAGACCACCGTGCTGTGCACCGCGGTCGGCGCCAAGTCGCCGAAGCCTGGCGTCGATTTCTTTCCGCTCACCGTCAATTACCAGGAAAAGACCTCGGCCGCGGGCAAGATTCCCGGCGGCTTCTTCAAGCGCGAAGGCCGCCCCACCGAAAAGGAAGTGCTGACCTCGCGCCTGATCGACCGTCCGATCCGCCCGCTGTTCCACGAGGGCTATCGCAACGAAACCCAGGTGGTCTGCACCGTGCTGTCGCACGACCTGAAGAACGACCCCGACGTCGTGGCCATGATCGGCGCGTCCGCCGCACTGACCATCTCCGGCATCCCGTTCATGGGCCCGATCGGCGCCGCCCGCGTCGGTTATGTCGACGGCCAGTACGTCCTCAACCCGCGCATGGACGAATACGAGAAGCAGTCGCTGGAACTGGTCGTCGCCGGCACCCGTGAAGGCGTGCTGATGGTCGAATCCGAAGCCAAGGAACTGTCGGAAGAAATCATGCTCGGCGCCGTCACCTTCGGCCACGACGCCATGATGCCGATCATCCAGGCGATCATCGAACTGGCCGAAGTCTGCGCCAAGGAACCGTTCGTGCTCGCGCCGGAAGCTCCGGAAATCGCCGTCGTCAAAAACAAATTCGCCGCGTTCACCGGCGAACTCGACGCCGCCTACCGCAACCGCGTCAAGCAGGAGCGTTACGCCGCCGTCGGTGAAGTGAAGAAGAAGGCCATGGCGAGCCTCGGCGAAGAGAAGGCCGAACTCGCGGTCGCTGGCCCGGTGTTCAAGCACATGGAAGCCGACGTCGTGCGCGGCCAGATCCTCAAGACCGGCGTGCGTATCGACGGCCGCGACACCAAGACCGTGCGCCCGATCGAGATCGAAGTCGGCATCCTGCCGCGCACCCACGGCTCGGCCCTGTTCACCCGCGGTGAAACCCAGGCGCTGGTCACGGCCACCCTCGGCACCGGCCAGGACGAACAGATCATCGACGCCCTGGAAGGCGAATACCGCCAGTTCTTCATGCTGCACTACAACTTCCCGCCGTACTCGGTCGGTGAAGCCGGCCGCATGGGCAGCCCGGGCCGCCGCGAAATCGGCCACGGCAAGCTGGCGTGGCGCGCGGTGCATCCGCTGATGCCGGCGCGCGATGCGTTCCCCTACACCCTGCGCGTGGTCTCGGAAATCACCGAGTCCAACGGCTCGTCCTCGATGGCGACCGTATGCGGCACCTCGCTCGCCCTCATGGACGGCGGCGTTCCGCTGCCGCGCCCGGTGGCGGGCATCGCCATGGGCCTGATCAAGGAAGGCAAGGACTTCGCCGTCCTGTCGGACATCCTGGGCGACGAAGACCACCTCGGCGACATGGACTTCAAGGTCGCCGGCACCACCGCCGGCGTCACCGCGCTGCAGATGGACATCAAGATCACGTCCATCACCCGCGAGATCATGGAAATCGCGCTGCGCCAGGCCAAGGACGGCCGCCTGCACATCCTCGGCGAAATGGCCAAGGCCATGACCGGCGCCCGCGAAACCGTGGCCGCCACCGCCCCGCGCATCACCACGCTGATGGTTCCGAAGGACAAGATCCGCGAAATCATCGGCACCGGCGGCAAGGTCATCCGCGAGCTGCAGGAAACCACCGGCACCAAGATCGACATCGAGGACGACGGCACCGTGCGCGTGGCCTCGGCCGATCAGGACAAGATGAACGAAGCCGTAAAGCGCATTAAGGACATCGTCGCGGAACCGGAAGTCGGCGTGATCTACACCGGCACCGTGGTCAAGACGATGGACTTCGGCGCGTTCGTGAACTTCCTCGGCAAGCGCGACGGCCTCGTTCACATCTCGGAGCTGGCGCCGAAGCGCGTGCAACAGGTCTCGGACGTGGTCAAGGAAGGCGACGTGGTGAAGGTGAAGTGCCTGGGCATCGACGATCGCGGCAAGGTGAAGCTGTCCATGAAGCGCGTGGACCAGACCACCGGCGCCGATCTCGACGCGGGCGAAGCCGCCCCCGCCAACTAAAAAGGAACGCCCCCGCTTACGTCGTGAGCGGGGGCCCCCTTTTTTGATCCAGATTCCCCGCATCATCGCGCATCGCGGTTCGCCCAAAGCGGCGCCCGAGAATACTCTCGCGTCCTTCCGTCAGGCGGCGCGCGACGGCGCCGCGTGGGTCGAGTTCGATGTGGTGCTGACGGCCGACGGCCGGCCCGTGATCTTCCACGACGATGCCCTCGACCGCACCACCGACGGCGCCGGCCTGATCGCCGACACGCCCTTCGATGTCTTGCGCAATCTCGATGCCGGCGCGTGGTTCTCGCGCGCCTTTGCCGGCGAACTGATTCCGACTCTGGAAGAGGCGCTGGAGCTGTTCGCCGAGCTGGGCCTCGGCTTCAACATGGAGATCAAGCCCGCCGCCGGGCGCGAGCAGGAGACCGCCGAGGTGGCGCTCGCCACCGCGCGCGCCAGCTGGAATGGCCCGGTGCCGCTGATTTCCAGTTTCTCCCGCATCGCCGTCGCGACCGCCAAGGAGGTTCAGCCGGGCTGGCCGCGCGGGATTCTGTTCGACCATATCGCCGAGGATTGGCGGGAAGCGGCCGATAAACTTGAGGTGGTATCCATAGGTGCGAACCACCGGCACCTGAGCCGTGAGATCGTTGCCGCGGTGCACGCGAGCGCCCGCAAAGTGACCGCCTACACCGTCAACGACGCGGCCCGCGCCAGCTTGTTGTTCTCCTGGGGCGTGGATGCGCTATTCAGTGACATCCCCGGCACGCTGCTCAAGACTTTTCCTTAGGATTCAAGGGCTTCTTAGTGTACCACCAGAGAGCAGCAAGCTTGGTTGAAGGGTTGCGGCACACTATATTGCGCGCGGACCAGAGACCTCGGTTTTTCCAGGACGAAGTAGTGTCGTGAAGCCGCTGAATCCGATTGTCATTGCCGGCCAGGAAGTCCTACCGCTCGTCGAGGGCGGCAAAGGCGTCGCCGTTTCCAACGGTTTGTCCTCGGGCGCGTGGGCGGCGGCCGGCGGCATCGGCACGTTCTCCGGCGTGAATGCCGACTCCTACGACCCGAGCGGCAACTACATCCCGCAGATCTATCACGGCCGCACCCGCAAGGACCGCCACGAGGAACTGGTGAAATACGCCATCGACGGCGGCATCACCCAGGCGCGCATCGCGCACGAGACCCGGGGCGGCCAGGGCCGCCTGCACATCAACATCCTGTGGGAAATGGGCGGCGCCGAGCGCGTGCTCCACGGCGTGATGGAGAAGTGCAAAGGCATCATCCAGGGCGTCACCTGCGGCGCGGGCATGCCCTACAAGCTGGCGGAAATCGCCGCGCACTATGGGCTGCACTATTACCCGATCATTTCCTCGGGCCGCGCCTTCCGCGCGCTGTGGAAGCGCGCCTATCACAAATTCTCCGAACTGCTGGGCGGCGTGGTCTATGAAGACCCGTGGCTCGCGGGCGGGCACAACGGCCTGTCCAACTCCGAGGATCCGCGCCATCCCGAGGATCCGTATCCTCGCGTCGCCGCCTTGCGCGCGGTGATGAACGAGGCCGGCCTGCAGCAGACCCCGATCATCATGGCGGGCGGCGTGTGGTGGCTGTCGGAATGGGAACACTGGCTGGATAATCCGGAGATCGGCCCGGTGGCGTTCCAGTTCGGCACGCGGCCGCTGCTCACCCAGGAAAGCCCGATTTCACCGGCCTGGAAGAAGCGCCTCGCCGATCTGCGCCCGGGTGACGTGGACCTGCAGCGTTTCAGCCCGACCGGGTTCTACTCATCCGCCGTGCGCAATCCGTTCCTGGATGAACTGCATCAGCGCAGCGAGCGGCAGATTCCGTTCACGCCCGAACCCGTGGGCGCGCACGACACCGCGCTCAGCGTCGGCGCCCGCAAGCGCGATGTCTATGTCACCGCCGCCGACAAGGTGCGCGCGGAAGCCTGGATCGCAGCCGGCTTCACCGAAACCATGAAGACCCCGGATGCGACCTTGATCTTCGTGACCGCTCCGAAGGCCGAGGAGATCCGTGTGGACCAGATCGATTGCATGGGCTGCCTCTCGGCCTGTGCTTTCTCGAACTGGTCGCAGAACGAGGAAGGCTCGACCGGGCGCAAAGCCGACCCGCGCAGCTTCTGCATCCAGAAGACCCTGCAGAACATCGCCCACGACGGCAACGTCGACCAGGAACTGATGTTCGCCGGCCATAACGCCTACCGCTTCGGCCAAGACCCCTGGTACCGCAACGGCTTCGTTCCCACCGTCAAGCAGCTGGTCGAGCGCATCACCACCGGCCAGTAAGCCTCACTGTCATTCTTGCGAGCCGAAGGCTCGCGAGAATGACGAGCAGGCGTTACTTACGGGCTGTGATGTCGACAATCCGGAAATCGAAATCCCGCTCCGGCCCTTTGTAGACCTCGTACTGCAACACCTGCTCGATATCGTTGTCGGGCGTGAAGGTCAGCACCTTGGGCTTCAGGTCGTAGAGATCCTGGGGCTTCACATCCTCCGCCGCGGCGATGATCAGCTCGTCGCCCTTCTGGCAGGTGCGCGCGGCGGCGCCGTTCAGAATGCAGCAGCGTGAGCCCGGCTCGCCGTAGATCACATAAGTGGTGATACGGGCGCCGGAGTTCTTGTTCCAGATCTCCACGAACTCGGTCGGGTAGAGCCCGGCGGCCGCGCCGTGCTCGGGGTCCAGGGTGATGGACCCGTGATAATGCAGATCGGCCCCGGTCACCCGGATGCCATGCAGTTTCGCCCGGATGACTTTCATAGCGTTCTCCGCCGCACCCAAAAAACGGCGACACCATAGTGAGTTAGCACCCGAAGAAAACACACGAGAGCGCGATGGCAGCCCTGCTTTTTGCGCGGCTTGTTGCGGGCCGGCCCCCCGCGCCGTAGAGTGAGGCCGAGGGGAACATATAACGAACATTCCAAGCCCATAAGTACGCAAGGCATGAGCACGCAAGGATTGTCTGGCCTGTCGGATCTCGGGTTGGCCGTGGACTTCGGCGCCGCCGACGCTCCGGTGATCACGCCGGGCGCACAAGTCCGCAGTAGCGTCAGCCGCGCCATGTCGCCCCCGGCGGTGACCGCGGCGGTGACCCGGGGCGTGTGCCGCTGGATGGACGACCGGGGCTTCGCCAGCCTGATGGAGTTCAAGCTTGGCAACGGCCGGCGCGCCGACGTGGTGGGCCTCAACGCCGCCGGCACCATCCTGATGGTGGAAGTGAAAAGCACCCCCGAGGATTTCAAAGGCGATGCCAAGTGGCTGGAGTACGTGCCCTACTGCGATGCGTTTTCTTTCGCCGTGCCGCCGCACTTTCCCTGGCAGATCCTGCCCGTGACCTGCGGCGTGATCCTGGCCGACAATTACTCCGCGGCGGTGGTTCGCCAGGCGCCGCACCATCCGCTGCACGCCAGCCGCCGCAAGGCCTTGACGCTGCGATTTGCTTTAGCCGCCGGTCAGCGGCTCAACGCCATGACCGATCCGCGCATTCAGGATTATTAGGAGCGTGGCCGGAAAAAGCGGGCACCGGCTTTTGCCCGGCCGCGATCAATCCGAAAACCCGGATCAACCGCAGTAAAGCCCGATAATGCGGCTATCGTTGTCGAGTTCGACATTCAGCCGCGTGGGGCTCATTTCCTGGCTGAGGCGCGCGCCCGGCGGCAGGATGCGGTAAGGCGCGGTGATGCGCTCTTCCTTGATGTACTGGCCTTCGGCGGGCGGCTCCTTGCCGCGCATCACCAGGATCATGCCGATCGCGGGCACCAGCACATGGCCCCGGCACGGCACCAGCATCTCGGGCAGGATGGGCTGACGCACGGTCGGCGCCGGCGGGGCGCCATACTGCGTGCCGAAAACCTCGGCGGTCTTCACATCGGGAAACAAGCGGCCGTCATGGCCGCAGCCGGCTAACGCAACCGCGGCCGCGAGCGCCAGAAGATGTGTTTTTGCCTTGATCATGCGATCCCCCATCCAGACCACTATCATCCAGGTTTCTTCAATGAGGCAATGGTCGCCGTGGTCGAAAACGACGGCACCACGTCCGCCAGTATCACGCGCCCGCCGTAGCTCTCGACAAAATCCCCGCCGACGACCTTGTCCCGGGTGTAATCGGCCCCCTTCACCAGGACGTCGGGGTGGACCTGTTTGATCAGCTCCGCCGGCGTATCTTCGGCGAAAATCACCACCAGGTCGACGGACGCCAGCGACGCCATGACCGTGGCCCGGGCGGATTCATTCTGCACCGGCCGGGTTTCCCCTTTCAGCCGCCTGACCGACCCATCGCTGTTCAAGCCCACCACCAGGCGGTCGCAAGCGCCCCGGGCCTGACGTAACAGCGAGATATGGCCGGGATGCAGAAGATCGAAGCAGCCGTTGGTGAAACCCACCTTGAGCCCCTGGCGGCGCCATTCGGCCGCCCTGGAGGACGCGGTCGCCCGGTCGACCACTTTGCCTTCCGCGCCGGCCAATCCGCTTTGCAGGAGGGCCGCCGCGAGATCGCTTGCCGTGGCGACGGCCGTGCCTTGGCGGCCCACGACGATCCCGGCGGCGATATTCGCGAGGCGCGCGGCCGCGACCAGGGACGCGCCGCCCGCCACCGCCAGCGAGAACACCGCGATCACGGTGTCGCCCGCGCCGGTGACATCGGCGACTTCGCGGTTCTCCGCGGGCAGATGATGCACGCCATGCGGCGCGATCAGGCTCATGCCTTCGCCCGAGCGCGTCACCAGAATGGCTTCCGCGCCGGTATGTCCGCGCAACGCCTGACCGGCCGCGACGATAGCCGCGTCGGAATCCACCGGCATACCGGTGGCGTCGGCGAGTTCCGCGCGGTTCGGCGTGATGATGGTGGCGCCGCGGTAGCGTTCGTAGCCGGTGCCCTTGGGATCGACGATCACCGGCTTTCCCAACGCGCGCGCGGCCGCGATCACCGCCGCGCCCAAATTTTTATCCAGAGGGCCGGTGGTGAGCGTGCCCTTCGCGTAGTCGGAGAGGATCACGGCATCGCAACGCGCGACTTCGGCGGCGGCGGCGTGTTCCAGATCCTTGAGGTCTGTGGGCGTGAGCGGCATCACGGTTTCGCGGTCGGCGCGCAACAGGTGATGTCCGTCGTTGCTGAAGAACCGGCTCTTGATGGTGGTCTCGCGGCCCTTGGCGACGCGCAGGTACGGATCGGTGCGCGGCAAGCGCGAGAGCAATTCACTCGCCTGCTGACCGCCGCGGTCGTCGCCGATGATCGAGACGAAGGCGCAAGCCGCGCCCAAGGCCGCGATATTGCGCGCGACGTTGCCGGCGCCGCCGAGTTCGGAAGTCTCGCGGGTTACGCGCACCACCGGCACCGGCGCTTCCGGGGAAAGGCGTTTGACCTCGCCGTACAGCGAGTGATCGACCATCACGTCGCCGACGCACAGGATGCGGCGATTTGGAAAGTCGCCGACAAGTGCCGCAAGAACGCTGGAATCAGCCGTTTCTGGGCCTGACGTCATGAAGGGCCCGCCCCGGCCTATTGCGCGAGCAGGCCGCGGAAGAACTGCACCGTGCGCTCGAGGCCGTCGTCGAGCGCCACTTTCGGCTCCCACGCGAGCTTGCCTTTGGCGATGGCGATGTCGGGGCGGCGACGCACGGGGTCATCCTGCGGCAGCGGCTTATGGATGATCTTGGAGGACGACTTGGCGAGCTTGATGATCTTCTCGGCCAGTTCGTAGACCGTGGTCTCGACCGGGTTTCCAATGTTGACCGGACCGGTCACGTCATCCGGTGCTTCCATCAGGCGGATGATCCCATCGACGGTGTCATCGACATAGCAGAACGAGCGCGTCTGATCGCCCTTGCCGTAGACCGTGATCGGTTCGCCCTTGAGCGCCTGCACCGCGAAGTTGGACACCACGCGGCCGTCGTCGGGCAGCATGCGCGGCCCGTAGGTGTTGAAGATACGCACAACTTTTATGCGCAGCTTGTGCTGGCGATAATAATCGAAGAACAGGGTCTCGGCGCAACGCTTGCCCTCGTCGTAGCAGGCGCGCGGGCCGATCGGATTGACGTTGCCCCAGTAGCTCTCGACCTGCGGATGGATCGCCGGGTCGCCGTAGACTTCGCTTGTGGAAGCCTGGAGGATTTTTGCCTTTGTGCGCTTGGCCAGGCCCAGCATGTTGATGGCGCCGTGGACGCTGGTCTTGGTGGTCTGCACCGGGTCGAACTGGTAGTGCACCGGCGAGGCCGGGCAGGCCAGATTGTAGATCTGGTCGGTCTCGATATAGAGCGGGAAGGTCACGTCGTGGCGGATCAGCTCGAACGAGCTGTTCTTGAGCATCGGGGAGATGTTCTGCCGGCGGCCGGTGAAGAAGTTATCTACACACAGCACCTCATGGCCGGCAGCCAGCAACCGTTCACAGATATGCGAACCGATGAAGCCCGCGCCGCCCGTCACCACAATGCGTGTCATTTATTCCTCTGGCCGTTCTCTGGAGGTTTGGGCCGAAAACCTGCTGCCGGCAGGACGCCCGCGCCAATGTCGCGGGTTTACCCGACTCGTGCAGCAAAATATTCGTTAATCTTTTCCAAATAGTTACCGGGCAGGATGGCCCATTGGACGAGGCTGGTCTGCACCGTCCCGAGACGCTAAAACCAGGGTCCGGAGACTGCCCCAAAATCAACCGGGGAACGGCCTTCCGATTCTCTACAGTTGAAGACGTATGAACGCAACGAACCAGGGCGCCAAGGGTTATCAAGAAACGCTGTTGGTCGACACCCTCGACCGCGTCCGGCGTAATCCGGAAGGCCGCAAGGCCGTCCATATCCGCCTGTCCAAGTTGCTGCCGACCAACCGCACGCCGGTGCGCATCAAGATCGTGACCCGCATGTTCCGGGTGCTGGAAAGCGGCCGCCAAGCGCAGATCTTCAACCTGTCCAATGACGACCTGGTGCTGATCATCAACGGCGGCGCGCAGCGCGACGTGAACAATATCGTGCTGCGCGTGCGCAAGCTGTTCGAGGGCGATCCGGTCACCCTGGACGATGCCGACGGCAACGACCAGTTCATCGCCTGGTACGACCTGGCGCTCGACGCCGCGGTCGCGATCCATGCCGCCCAGCAGTTGCGCCAGGAAGCGCAAGTTGCACCCCCCAAGACCCAGGCCGCGCCGTTGCCACCGATCACCCCGGCGATGCTGGACGACGTGCAGAAGAAACTCGCCTTCGCCAACGTCGCGCCATTCGTCCGCGACCAGGTGGCCTTGCGCATCAATCCGCAAACCAAGGAAGCCTCAATCGAGTTCTACGAGTTCTTCCTGTCCGTCGGCGACCTGCAGCGCATGATCGCGCCCACCATCAACCTGTTCGGCGACCGGTCGCTGTTCCAGGATCTGTCGCGCACCATGGATATCCGCATGCTGGAAACCATGCAGCGCCATCCCCAGGCGCGCGGCATGCCCTGCATCAGCCTGAACCTCAACCTCGAGACCATCCTGACCACGGCCTTCGGCACGTTCATCCAGCATTTGGAGAAGGGTCAGAAGGTCATCGTCGAGGTGACCGCCGCCGACCTGCTGACCAACATCAACATGTATATCGACGTGCGCAACGTCATGGCGTCGATGGGCCACGCCATCCTGATCGACGGATTGACCACCACCACCATCGAGATGCTGGACGTGGCCGCCATGAAGCCGAATTACGTCAAGATCGTCTGGGCGCCGGAATTGCTCGACGTCGCCAATCCCGCCGGCAACGCCAACACCAGCGCGATGATCGCCGAGATCGGCGCGGACAAGGTCATCCTGTCGCGCTGCGACTCCGCCGCCGCCCTGTCGTGGGGCCTGAAGACCGGCATCTGCGTCTTCCAGGGCCACTTCCTCGACGCCTTCAACAAGACCCGCAAGCGGCCCGCGCCTCCGGCGGGAGTCCGGCCCCCCGCGGGAGCGACCAAATGAGCGATCAAGCCGGCGGCACCGCCACCCATCCCCTGGGCGAAAGCCACGAAGCGCGGTTTCTCGATGAACTGCGCGCGATGGACCCGGGCAACCGCAACAAGGGCGTGATCCGCCTGCATCTGTCGCGCCTGGAGCCCGAGCACCGCGACAAGCAGAACCTGCGCAACGCCGAAACCGCCTTCGACGAACTCACCCGCACGCGGTCCGCCTGGCTGTACCGCCTGCGCAATTCCGATCTGATGGTGATCTTCGAACGCCATGAGACCGACACCGCGGAGCGCGCCGTCCTCAAGCTGCTCAAGCTGTGGGAACGCGACCCGCTGATGCAGAAGTTCAAGAACGACGCGCGCCAGAACCGGCTGTCGAGCTGGTTCGACATGAACAAGGATTACGACAAGCTCCTGGCCTTCGCGATGCGCCAGAGCGCCGGCAGCGACAAGGCCGTGCGCAAGAACCTGACCGAACTGATCGCCGAACGCGAACTCGCCCGCTCCAATGTCGAGAAGGGTGCGCCGCTCAACCCGCTCGAGCTGGGCAAGGCCGAGGACGCGTTGCAGCGCGTCGACCTGTCGAGCTTCACGCGCCGGCAGCCGGTGTGCGCTTTCGTCGAAGACGGCAAACCCGAAGTGATCTTCACCGAGGTGTTCGTCTCGATCCCCGACTTGCGCGAAACCCTGATGCCGCGCACCAATATCACCTTCAATCCGTGGCTGTTCCAGCGCTTCACGCAGACCCTGGACCGGCGTGTGATGGCGCAGATCGCGCGGCGCGAGGACCGCACCCTGGTGCGCGACGGCTTCTCGATCAACGTCAACGTCTCGACCGTGTTGTCGGAGGAATTCCTGCAGTTCGACGACGATTTCGCGCCGTCCAGCCAGGATGTGGTGCTGGAAATGCGCCTCGAGGACATGTTCGCCGACCCGAACGCGTTCGCCTTCGCCCGCGACTTCGTCACCGAGCGCGGCTACCGGATTTGCGTGGACGGCCTGAACCTGACCACGTTCCCCTATGCCGACACCCTGCGCCTCGGCGTGGCCTACGCCAAACTCGGCTGGAGCCAGGAAATGGCCGCCTATGCCGGTTCCGAGCTGGGCAAGGAGCTCAAGGATCTGATCCGCGAACGCAAGAAAGGCCGCACCATCCTGGCGCGCTGCGATTCCGAGGCTTGCGTGAAGGTCGGCCAGCAGCTGGGCATCACCCTGTTCCAGGGCCGCTATATCGACGGCCTGGTGCGCACGCGCCTTTAATGGATCAGGTTCCCGCCCTCGAAGCACGCGGGCTCACCAAACATTTCGACCAGGTGCCGGCGGTGAACGAGATTTCGTTCGCGGTTCCGCAAGGCAGCATCGTCGCGTTGCTCGGCGGCAACGGCGCGGGCAAGACCACCACTATTTCAATGCTGCTGGGGTTGCTGCTGCCGACGTCGGGCACGGCGCGGGTGCTGGGCCATGACATGGCGACCGAACGCTTCAAGGCGCTGCCGGTCATGAACTTCTCGTCGCCATATGTCGACTTGCCGGGCGAGCTCACCGTCACCGAGAACCTCAAGGTCTATGGCCGCCTCTATGGCGTGCCGGCGCTCACCGCGCGGATCGAGGAACTCGCGGCGCTGCTGCAATTGAATGATGTTCTGAAACGCCGCGTGCGCGAATTGTCGGCGGGGCAGAAAACCCGCGTCGCGCTGGCCAAGGCGCTGATCAACGCGCCCAAAGTATTGATCCTCGACGAGCCCACCGCGTCGCTCGACCCCGACACCGGCGACTGGGTGCGCGGCGTGCTCTCCGAATATGCGCTTTCCAGCCAGGCCACGATTTTCTTCGCCTCGCACAACATGCTCGAGGTGGAGCGCATGTGCGACGATATCCTGATGATGAAGGCCGGAAAAATCCACGACCGGGGCGCGCCCAAGGATCTCATCCAGAAATACGGCCGCGCCAGCCTTGAAGAAGTCTTCCTGCACATCGCCCGCGGCGAGGCCGCCGCATGAATACCACGCGTGTTTACGGCTTTTCTTTCACGCGTGTTTACGCGATGGCCTTGCGTTATCTCTATCTGCTGCGGCGTTCGCCCATGCGGATCATCGAGCTGATCTACTGGCCGTTCATGAACCTCGCGGTCTGGGGATTCATCACGGCCTACCTGCGCAGCAACACCTTCGGCATCACCCAGGCGGCCGGCCTGTTCCTGGGCGCCGTGGTGTTGTGGGAGATCCTGATCCGTTCCAATCTCGGCATGACGGTCGCCTTCGTCGAGGAATTCTTTTCGCGCAACCTCGGGCACCTGTTCATCAGTCCGTTGCGGCCCCACGAGCTTCTGGTCGGCTGCGTGGTCACCAGCCTGGTGCGCACGATTGTGAGCCTGCTGCCCGCGATCCTCGGGCTGGTGCCCCTGTTCGGTTATTCGATTTTCGATCTCGGCGCGCCGCTGATCGCCTTCTACCTGATCCTGTCCATGTTCGGTTGGGCATTTGGAATGTTCATCATGGCGATCCTGATCCGCTGGGGGCTCGCGGCGGAGGCTTTTGCCTGGGCGGCCATGTTCGCGATCATGCCCATCGCCGGGGTCTACTATCCGATCGCCGCGCTTCCGGACTGGCTGCAACCGGTCGCCTGGGCCTTGCCCAGCGCCTATGTGTTCGAGGGCATGCGCGCGATCGTGCTCGAAGGCGTCGTGCGCAGCGATTACCTCTGGCGGGGCCTGGCGCTCGACGGCGTTTACCTGGCTCTCGGAATTGCAATCTTCCAATGGACCTTTCACATTGCCCGGAAGCGTGGGTTGCTGCTTAATGCAAATTAACAGGCCTTTTCAGGGCCCTTAACCGGTCCGCCATAGTTCCGGCCTATTGTTGGGCGATCTTGCCGTCCATCGCTTGGAGAACACGCACATGACTAAACCCATTTCCCGCCGTACGGCGGCTGCCGGGATTCTGGCGCTGAGCGTCGCCGCCGCGCCGGCCCACGCCGATGACGTGCTGGACGCACGCCACGTACTGGACGAGGCCTCGATCACCGTTGACCGTGTGCGCCAGGAGCTGAAGAAGTCCAGCGACATGGACGACCTGCTCGCCCGCGCCAAGGGCGTCTTGATCATTCCGTCCTACAACAAGGCCAGCTTTGTTCTCGGCGGCGCTTATGGCGACGGCGTGCTGCTGCAGCGTTTGCCCGACGAAAGCGGCTTCGGCGACCCCGCCTTCTACCGCATGACCGCCGGCTCCATCGGCCTGCAGATCGGCATGAAGTCGGACGAGATCGTGTTCATGATCCTCACCGAGAAGGGTCTGTCGGCGGTGCTGAACGACGAGTTCAAACTGGGCGCCAATGTCGGCATGAGCATCGGCACCATCGGCGCCGGCGCGGAAGCCGCCACCACCACCCATGTCGGCCAGGATATCGTGGCCTACTCCAAGAGCTCGGGCCTGTTCGCGGGCGGAAGCTTGGAAGGCGCGGTGATCCGCCCACGCAAGGATTGGAACGCCGCGGTCTACGGGGTCGGCAACGATAATCCCCAAGCGATCATCCAGCGCAATCAGCTGCGCGCGGCCACCAACGTCAAGGACTCGCTGGCCAAGAGCATCTACCCGGCCAAAGGGTCGGAATAGCTAGAGCATGTTAGGCCGAAGTGGAAACCGGTTCGGCCGCTAAACATGCGACCAAACAAAAACTAGAGTGTGTTTCCGATTCAAAGAATCGGAAACACACTCTAGTTGGTCAGGGCCGCATCGAAGGCCGTGGGCGCGGGCTGCGCCACGGCGGTGCCGGTCTTGGTCACCTGCATGATGGCGAAGCCGCGCTGCGACATGCCATCGGGCATGAAGCGGAAAATGCCATCCACCCCCGCAAACCCGGACGGCGACATCAGCGCCTGGGCCGAGAACGGCGCGGGTTCGCCGCTGCGGGCGAGGATCGCCGCCAGAGCCAGGGCGTCATAGCCGTGGCTGGCGATGGTCGGCGCGGCGCGGCCGAACAGCTCGCGGTAGCGCGCGAAGAATTGGCGGCTGGTCTCCGGCGGCGGCGCCGGGTAGACGCCGCCCACCATCACCGGCTCGCGGCCAAGGCCGGGTGAATCCCACAACAGCGTGCCCAGCAACTGCACGCGGCCGGGATCGATATCGTAGAACGACAGCAGCGACGCGGCCTGGGTCAGGCGCGTGCCCTGTTCCGGCAGCAGGATGGTGTCGAAGGCGACTTCGCCCACGGTTTCCAAACGCTCCAGGCGCTTCAGCGCCATCTGGGAGATCTCGTCGGTTTTGCCGGCGAGTTCGGCCTTCTGCTGTTCCAGGGTTTTCTTGCGCTGGTCGAAGGAGGCGAGCGAGCGCACCACCTCGGTCAGATCCTTGCCGTCCGGATCGTAGTAGGACACTTGCGTGACCTTGGCGCCGCGCGCGGGCACATAGCGCTGCAACGCTTCCACCACCGCCTGACCGTAAGCGGAGTTCGGCGCCAGCACGGCGAACCGCGAAAGGCCTTGGGCGCGCGCATAGGCCACGATCTGGCGCACTTGTTCCTGCACCAGGAAGCCAAGCACGAAGGTATTGGGTCCGGCGATGGTGGGATCGGTCGAGAACGCGACCATGTTGATGCCGGCGGCGGCGGCGGGGCCGGCGGCGGCTTTGACCTCGGCCGAGAACAGCGGCCCCAGCAACAACTGCGCGCCGTGGCTGATGGCGCGTTGCGCGGCCTGCGCGGCACCTTCCGGCGTACCCTGGCTGTCGTAGGCCTGGAGCACCAGGTGCTCGTCGCCGACATCGAACAGCGCCATCTCGGCGGCGTTGAGCAACGCCTGGCCAATGGCCGCCGACGGACCGGTGAGCGGCACCAACAAGCCGACGCGCACCAAGCCGGACGCATCGGGGCGGCCTCCTTGGGCTTGAGCGGTGCTCTGCGCGCTGAATCCGGGGATCAGCTGGTTCGGCGGCAGCACGGAACGGCCCGGCGCGGCCGGCGGCTGCAAGGTGGACTGGGGCTGTGTGGAGACCTGCGGGCGCGGCTGCACCGCTTGCCGCTGGGGCTGGGGTGCCGCGGGTGCTACACCTTTGGATGCGCATCCGGCGAGGACCAGACCGGAGGCCACGACCAGCATCAGGGACGCGCTGTTGAGCCATGAAAAACGGAGGAAAACGCGGCCCAAGGGGCACCTCTGACAGCACGGGGAAAAGTGGCGGCGAACCTACAGGCGCGAGCCTCTCAAGTAAATCGGGCGCCGGTGGGGCAAGCAGCTCTGGAGCAAACGGCCTGAAAGGTAAAATAGCCCCGGGCCTGTATGTGGTGGCCACCCCCATCGGCAACCTGGGCGACATGACCGCCCGCGCCGCCCAGACCCTGCGCGACGCCGATGTCATCGCCTGCGAGGACACCCGCGTCACCGGGGGCCTCAAGCTGCATTTCGGCATTACGACGCCGCTCACGCCCTATCACGACCATAACGCCGACCAGGTGCGTCCCGGCTTGCTGGCGCGCATCGCCGAAGGCGGCGCCGTGGCGCTGGTGAGCGACGCCGGCACGCCGCTGATCTCCGATCCCGGCTACAAACTGGTGCGTGCCTGTGCGGATATGGGCCATGCCGTGTTCCCGATCCCCGGACCGTCGGCGATGCTGGCCGCGGCAGTGACCGCGGGGATCGCCACCGACCGTATTCTGTTCGCCGGTTTCCTGCCCAACCGCGCCAAGGCCCGCCAGGACGCGATTGCCGAGCTGCGCGGTCTCGCCGCCACGCTGATATTCTATGAATCCGCGCAGCGCCTCGCGGAGACGCTCGCCGATCTCAATGCGGTGTTGGGCGCGCGCGACGCCGCCGTGTGCCGCGAGCTTACCAAGCTGCACGAAGAAGTTCGGCGCGGCGCATTGAACGACTTGGCCGCGGCTTATGCCGATGCGCCGACGCCCAAGGGCGAGGTGGTGATCGTGGTGGCGGGCGCGCCCAAGGTCGAAGCCGAAGTCAGCGCCGGCGACGTCGATACAGCTTTGCGTCAGGCGATGCAGAAACTGTCCTTGCGCGACGCCGCCGCCCTGGTGGCGGAACAATTGAACCAGCCGCGCCGCGCGATCTATAGCCGCGCCCTCGAACTCGCCAAGGACAAGTGAGCACAAAACAACCGTCCGAACGGCGTGGACGAGTCGCCGCGGAGCGGCGCGGGTATCTCGCGGAAACGATCTGCGTGCTCGTGCTGCGCCTGAGCGGCTGGCGCATCCTGGCGCGGCGCATGAAAGCCAAGGCCGGCACGGGCTTGGGCGAAATCGACATCGTGGCGCGGCGCGGCCGCACGATCGCTTTCATTGAAGTAAAGGCCCGCGCCGATCACACGGCGGCGCAAGAGTCTGTTACGCAAGCGCAGCGCACACGCATCGCGCGCGCAGCCCAGGTGTTCGTTGAACGCAATCCAGCCTGCGCGGATTGTGACATACGGTTCGATGTGATGAGTTTAGGCGGCGGCTGGTGGCCCCAGCGCATCGCCGACGCTTGGCGTCCATAAGCAGGCGTCCATAAGCCGGCGCCCATAAGCCGCTGTTGGAACCGCGCCGCGAATCGCGCTAGATAGCCGTACTTGATTGTTGTGCGGTCTTTGTGAGCGGAGCTCTCCTTGCCGGCGGAGCGAATGAAAGCAGTTTTGCGCGATCTGGTCGCGCAGGACGACAGCGAGATCGACCTGGCGGAGGCCGCGTTGGTGCTCGCGTCGTTCGATCATCCCGCCGCCGACCTGGAGGTCTACCGCGACCACTTGCGGGCGCTCGCCAAGGCCGTCGCCGACGCGGCGGATGAACAAGGCCTCGACGCCGACGCCGCGCCGGAGGACATTGCCGATATCCTGCGCCACGTACTGGCCGAGGACTTCCGCTACACCGGCGACGAGGACACCTACAACGATCTCGACAATGCCAATCTGATGCGCGTGATCGAGCGCCGCAAAGGCCTGCCGGTGTCGCTCGGCATTCTTTATCTGTTCGCCGCGCGTGCGCAGGGTTGGAGCGCGACGGGACTGAACTTCCCCGGCCATTTCCTGATCCGCCTGGAGAGCAGCGACGGCCAGCGGGTGATCATCGACCCGTTCTACAACGGCCGTTCGCTGGAGATCCAAAGCCTGCGCGAACTGCTCAAGGTGGTGCGCGGCGCCGCCGAGGAGCTGGACGCGAGCCACTACCAGCCGGTGTCCAACCGCGAAATCCTGATCCGCCTGCAGAACAACGTCAAAACCCGGCGCCTGGAACAGAACGAAGTGGCCGGCGCCCTGGAAGCCCTCGACGCCATGCAGACCCTGGACCCGGCCAATGCCGCCTTCTGGCGGGAGGCCGGGGTGATGCATATGCGCCTGGGACACCTGAAACACGCGGTGGAATCCTTCGAATCCTTCATCGCCAAGGCCCCCGACGGCCCCGACCGGCGCAAGATCGCCGACGTGGTGCAGGAGTTGCGCGAGCGCCTGCACTGACCTAGATCGCCGGCCCCACATGCTTTACTAGAATGGCTGTCGAAAGAGGGGCTTCCCGATGACCTTGAAAGTCGCCATCCAGATGGACCCGATCGAGTCCATCAACATCAACGCGGACTCGACCTTCGTGCTGGCCCTCGAGGCCCAGAAGCGCGGCTATGAGCTGTTCCACTACCTGCCGCGCAAGCTGTCCCTGAACGAGGGCAAGGTCACGGCCCGAGGTCGCGCCCTGAAGGTGCGCCGTGAGTTGGGCAAGCATTACGAATTGGGTGAGGAGCAGGTGGTCGACCTGGCCGGAATGGACGTGGTGCTGATGCGCCAGGATCCGCCGTTCGACATGGCCTATATCACCGCCACGCATATCCTGGAGCACATCCACCCGAAGACGCTGGTGGTCAACGACCCGGCCCATGTGCGCAACGCGCCCGAAAAATTGTTCGTCACCCATTTCGAAGGGGTGATGCCGCCCACCTTGATCACCGCCGACGTCGAGGAGGTCAAAGCCTTCCGCCGCGCGCACGACGACATCATCGTGAAACCGATCTACGGCAACGGCGGCGCCGGCGTGTTCCACATCCGCCCCGACGACGAGAACCTGGCCTCGCTGCTGGAACTGTTCACCACCACCTGGCGCGAGCCGGTGATGGTGCAGCGCTATGTCCCCGAGGTGCGCCTGGGCGACAAGCGCATCGTGCTGGTCGACGGCAAGCCGGTCGGCGCCATCAACCGCGTGCCGGCGGCTGGCGAAGCACGCTCCAACATGCATGTCGGCGGCAAGCCGGAGAAAACCGCGCTCACCAAACGCGAGCAGGAAATCTGCGAACAGATCGGCCCGGCCTTGCGCGAGCGCGGCCTGCTGTTCGTCGGCATCGACGTGATCGGCAACTATCTCACCGAAATCAACGTTACCTCCCCCACCGGCATCCAGGAGATCAACCGCTTCAACGGCACGGTCCTGGAAGCGGACATCTGGGACGCCATCGAAAAACGCTTAAGGTAGACAACGCCATGGCCGACGCCCTCGACCTCGAAAACCTTGTGCAGAACCCGGCCAAGCTGGAGCGCCACCTTTCCAGCGCCCTCGACACCGCCTTCACGGTCGGCACCGCTTACAGCCTCAAAATTATCGGCGCCATCATCATCCTGGCGGCCGGCTGGACGATCGCGGGCGCCTTGCAGAAAGCCATTCTGCGCGCGGGCAAGAGGTCGGCGCGCGTCGACATCACGATCTTCACCTTCCTGGCGTCGCTCGCGCGCTATGCGGCCATCGCCTTCACGATCATCGCGGTGCTGTCCAGCTTTGGCGTCGAGACCACCAGTTTCGTCGCGGTGTTGGGCGCCGCCGGCCTCGCCATCGGGCTCGCGCTGCAAGGCACGTTGAGTCATGTGGCCTCGGGCGCGATGCTGATCATCTTCCGCCCGTTCCGGATCGGCGACGTGATCGAGGCCGCCGGCATTTCCGGCACCGTGCGCGCCATCACCTTGTTCGTCACCGAGATCGACACCGCCGACAATGTCCATATCCTGGTGCCCAACGGCCTGATCTGGAGCAAGGACATCAAGAACTACTCGGCCAACAACAACCGCCGCGCCGAACTCAAGTTCCTGGTCTCCTATGCCGACAGCGTCGAGACCGCCATCGGACTGGTGAAGCAGGTGCTGGAGAACGATACCCGCGTGCAGAAGACGCCCGCGCCCGTGGTTGGCGTGCAGAGCATGACCGTGGACGGCGTCGTACTGGTGGCGTGGTTCTGGACGGCCGCCGGCGATTTCGGCCAGGTGCCCATGGACGCGAACCGCGAAGTCAAGGCGGCCTTCGACCAGGCCAAGATCACCATGTCGTTCCCGCAGAAGACCGGTTTCCCGGTGGGCGCGCCGCGCATCCCAATTTGAGGCCGCACCCCGTGTCTGAACCCGCGTACCCCATGGTCCGCGGGTAAGTTGCACGCCAGAGGAACGCAAGCGCGATGTCGACGCCGGTTACCTACGAAGGCAGCGACCTGGAAGTCCTGGCGGACATGCCCAATTACTACGCCTGGATCATGGAAACCTTTGGGCCGCATGTCCGCGGCGATGTGGTCGAGTACGGCGCCGGCATCGGCACCGTGTCGTCCCGCCTCGCGCCGCTCGCCGCCAGCCTCACGCTGGTGGAGCCGTCGGCGAATTTGATCCCGCCCCTCAGCGCGCGCTTTGCCGCCACGCCTCAAGTGCGCGTGCTGCATGCGCGCCTGGAAGACCATGTCGCCGCGCTGGCGGAGCAAAGCGTCGACACGCTGGTGCTGGTGAATGTGCTGGAACATATCGAAGACGACCGCGCCGCCCTGCAGGCCATGTTCCGGTCGCTGCGCCGCGGCGGACACCTTCTGGTTTTCGTGCCGGCGCTGAACTTCCTCATGAGCAAGCTCGATCGCCTGCTCGGACATTTCCGGCGCTATCACCGGCCCGATCTGGTGAGCAAGGTCAGCGCGGCCGGCGGCGCCGTGAAAGCATGCCGGTATGTGGACCTGCTGGGCGTCGGCCCCTGGTTCCTGCTCAACACGCTGCTGGGCGGAACCAAGTTCAATCCCGCGCTGGTGACGCTGAACGACCGCGTCGTCCTGCCCATGACCAAAGGCCTGGAGAGCATTATCCCCGCGCCCTTCGGGAAGAACCTGATCCTGGTGGCGGAAAAGGCGTGACGCCCCGCGGGGTCGCTGCTGCCGCCGGAATATGCTAGGCCAGGATCCGGGGGAGCACCGGGATGGTCGCGCATATCAATACCGTCGCTTTTGTCGGCATCGATGTGGCGCCGATCGAGGTCCAGGTGGCTATCGCCGGCGGATTGCCGACCTTCACCATCGTCGGGCTTCCTGACAAAGCCGTCGGCGAGTCCCGCGAGCGCGTGCGCGCGGCGCTCAACGCCGTCGGCCTGGCGCTGCCGGCCAAACGCATCACCGTCAACCTGGCGCCCGCCGACGTGCAGAAGGAGGGCAGTCACTTCGATCTGCCTATCGCCCTCGGTTTGCTGGCGGCCATGGCGGTGCTGCCGGTGGAGGAATTGGAGCGTTATGTGGCCCTGGGAGAGTTGGGCCTGGACGGCTCCATCGCGCCGGTGAGCGGCGTGCTGGCCGCCGCCATCGGCGCCAATGCCGCCGACCGCGGACTGATCTGTCCGGGTGCGCAGGGCGGTGAAGCGGCCTGGGCCGGCAATGCCGACGTGCTCGCGCCGCGCACGCTGCTGGAGTTGATCAATCACTTCAAAGGCACCAGCGTATTGCCGTCGCCGGTGCCGGCGCAACCCAAGGGCGACGCGCCGTTCGCGGATCTGCGCGATATCAAAGGCCAGGAGACCGCCAAACGCGCGGCGGAAGTCGCCGCCGCCGGACGCCACAACCTTTTGATGATCGGCCCGCCCGGCGCCGGAAAATCGATGCTGGCCAGCCGTATTCCCGGCCTGTTGCCCCCCATGACCGCCGCCGAAGCCCTGGAAGTGAGCATGATCCATTCGGTCGCGGGACAGTTGGAGGACGGCGCGATTCTCCAGCGCCGGCCGTTCCGCGATCCGCATCACTCCGCCTCCACCGCGTCGCTGGTGGGTGGCGGATTGCGCGTGAGGCCGGGCGAGATCTCGCTGGCGCATCGCGGGGTGCTGTTCCTGGACGAACTGCCGGAGTTCTCGCGGCCGTCTCTCGAAGCGCTGCGCCAGCCCCTCGAGACCGGCAAGGTGACCATCGCGCGCGCCAACAGCCATGTCAGTTTCCCGGCGCGCTTCCAGTTGGTGGCCGCCATGAACCCCTGCCGCTGCGGCTATCTCGACGATCCGCAGCTCGCCTGCGGCAAGGCGCCGAAATGCGCGCAAGACTACCAAGCCCGCATCTCCGGCCCCATGTTCGACCGCATCGACCTGCATGTGGATGTGGCGGCGGTCGATCCGCTGGACATGTCGCTGCCGCCGCCGCGCGAGGATTCCGCCACCGTCGCGGCGCGGGTTCTGGCCGCCCAGGACGCACAGCGGGAGCGCTACGGCATGAACGGACCCGCCAGCAACGCCGAGGCCGATGGCGAACTGTTGGAGCGGGTGGCCGCGCCGGATGACGACGGCCGCGCCTTGCTCACCAGTGCCGCGGAAAAAATGCGCCTGTCGGCGCGCGGCTATCACAGGATCCTGAGAGTAGCGCGCACCATTGCCGACCTTGACGGCAAAACCGCCGTGAAACGTGGCCACATCGCGGAAGCGCTGTCCTATCGCCGCGTGGTCCCGGGACGCGGACTCGGCCCACCGGATTAGGCGGCGACGCGGCCGCGGGCGTTGCCCGGGGCTTCTATTTGTGGCGTCTAGTTCTGCGCGATCATCCGCCCGATGCGCCGGCCGCCGAACAAATGCACATGCAGGTGCGGCACTTCCTGGCCGCCGTCGACGCCGGTGTTGGCGATGATGCGGAAGCCCTGGTCCTCGACTTCCTTGATCGCCGCCACCTTGCCGATCGCGCGCACGAAGGCCGCCAGTTCGGCATCCGATCCCTTCGCGGCGAAGTCACGCATCGAAACGTACTTGCCCTTGGGGATCACCAGCGTGTGCACCGGCGCCTGGGGATGGATGTCCTCGAAGGCCAATGTGTGTTCGTCCTCATACACCTTGTTGCAGGGGATCTCGCCCCGCAGAACCTTGGCGAAGATGTTGTTGTTGTCGTAGGCGGGACCGGACATGGCTTCTCATTTCCTCTTGGTTTCAGGACGTTTTTAGCTGCGGCACAGGTCCGCCGATGAAAGTGGGCCGTAAGGATGGTCCTTTGCCCGCCACAAGCCTGCGAACCGGTATTGAGTTAGGTCAAATCCTCGACGGGGGAACTGCCTTATTGTTGGCTTGATTTGGTGGTTGTCTGACAGATGCTGAAACGTAGCGATCACCGACTGGGCGCAGGAGCTGCCCCTAGCTAGTTTCGATTGCGGCGGCGAAAACTTGCGCAATCGTCTCGGGTAGTCGTCCCTCGCTTGCTTCACTAAGCTGTTAGATTAAGCTTGTTGCCGCGACAGGGCGGGTATTTTGGACTAGACTCCCCGCAAGTGTTGCCCACTGCCGCAACATAAATTTCTACGCTCGTTAAATTACAACAACACATAGAAAATGGGTAACGGAGTTGACAGTCGTATCAATGAAACCCCGCAGTAGAGGCCGGCAGCCCGGCACACGCGGCGGCGGTCCCGATCCGATCGACATCCACGTCGGCAAGCGGATCAAACTGCGCCGCACCTTGCTCCACATCAGCCAGGAGCAACTGGCCGGCGATATCGGCGTGACCTTCCAGCAGGTGCAGAAATACGAGAGCGGCCATAACCGCGTGAGCGCGAGCCGGTTGTTCGATATTTCCCGCGTGCTGAACACCCCGATCGCCTATTTCTTCGAGGACATCGGACCGGAAACCACCGGTGACCGCACCACGCCTGCCGCCCGCAGCGGCGAGACGGCGGAGGAGGAAGCCTTGGGTCCGGATGCCGATCCGATGCAGCGCACCGAAACCCTGGAACTCGTGCGCGCCTACTGGCGCCTCCACAATGCGGACCTGCGCCGCAATGTGCTCGAGCTTCTCGGCAACATCTCCAAGCGCGAATAGCCAGAAGCGTGCCCAACCGGGCACGCGACAGAAATAAGCCTTCGCGCTTTCTGGAATGCGAAACGCCGCCGTGGATTTCCACGGCGGCGTTTCGTTTTGGGAGCGGTTTAAGCGCTGAGGCGGTAACCGCCAGGCTCGGTGATCAACAGGCGCACCTGCGCAGGGTCGGCTTCGATCTTCTGGCGCAGGCGGTAGATATGGGTTTCCAGCGTATGCGTGGTGACGCCGGCGTTGTAGCCCCAGACCTCGCCCAGCAAGGTCTCGCGCGAGACCGTCTTGTTGCCGACGCGGTAAAGGTACTTGAGGATCGCGGCCTCCTTTTCGGTCAGGCGAATCTTCCGCGCGCCGTCGTTGGCCATGAGCATCTTGGCCGCCGGCTGGAACTTGTAGGGGCCGATGGCGAAGATCGCATCGTCGGACTGGTCGTGCTGCCGCAGGTGGGCGCGCACGCGCGCCAGCAGCACCGCCATGCGGAACGGTTTGGTGACATAGTCGTTGGCGCCGGCATTGAGGCCGGTAATGGTGTCGTCGTCGGAATCCGCCGCGGTCAACATGATGATCGGCGAGCGCACGCCCTGGGCGCGCATCTGCTTGCATACGTCGCGGCCGTCCATGTCGGGCAGCCCGATGTCCAATAGGATGATGTCGAACACCTTGGCCTTGGACATGGACAGCGCCGACAAGCCATCGGCGGCATCTTCGATCACCTGGAATTCGCCCTGAGCCATGAGCTGCTCGGACAGCGCCCGGCGCACCAGGTCGTCATCGTCGACAATCAAGAGGGTGCGGGTCGAGGACACCGTCATTCTCCTTATTAAGCCCAGACTCTTTATTAAGCCCCGGCCGCCGGCAAACCGTGGCAATGTCGTGATAATATACTGTCGATTATGACGATTTTCAGGATGATAGGTCGAAGCTGACAGCTTCTAAATAAACGGGAACCGGCGGCCTTAGATTAACGGGCTCCGCCCGTAGCGGCTGTTTCGCCCGGGGGCTATATAAGCGCCATGTCCAAGCAGGCACGATTTCCGGATGTTCCGGCGCCGGACGGCGACAGCCGTCGTCAAGACGCCGATGAAAGCCGCTCCCGCGAGGCCGTCGAGCGCGCGGTCGCGGACCTGCGCCGCGGCGGCGCGGTGGTGATCACCGCCGGACTTCAAAATGCCGGCGGGCAAAGCAAAAGCGCAATTCTGGTGCGCGCGGCGGAAACCGTTACGAGCTGGCCCTTGCCCTTGTTCCGCGACCTGCCGGGGCCGGTGTCGCTGCTGGTCACCGGACGGCGCGCCTCCATCCTGGGCTTGAGTGAGCCTTCCGTTCGAGCCGTACAGTTGAATATCGCCGGTGAACTCACGCCTGAACGCCTGAGGCCCTTGATCGATCCAGCAGCCGATCCGCAAACCGAATCCCAGAGCATTCCGCCGGCGGGCGTCAGCGCGGCGACGGTGGCCGATTACAGCCCCGCCAACGCCGCCATCCGCCTGGCCAAGATCGCGCGGCTGCTGCCGGCGGTGGTGATGACGCCGCTGGGCGAGGACGCATCGGCCTGGGCGAAGACGCATGACCGGATCATCGCCGCCACCTCCGACATCGAAAACTACGACAGCCGCTCGGCCTGCGCGTTGAAGCCCGTGAGCGAGGCGCGCGTGCCGCTGGCGGGCGCGCGCGACACCCGCGTGATCACCTTCCGCCCCGAGGACGGCGGCGCCGAACATATCGCGGTGATCGTCGGCGAGCCGGACGCATCGCAGCCCGTTCTGATCCGCCTGCATTCCGAATGCCTGACCGGCGATCTGCTGGGGTCCTTGCGGTGCGATTGCGGCGACCAGTTGCGCGGCGCCATCGATGCACTGGCTAAACACGGCAGCGGCGTTCTTCTCTATCTCGCGCAGGAAGGCCGCGGCATCGGCCTGGTCAACAAGCTGCGTGCTTACGGCTTGCAGGACAAAGGCTTCGACACCGTCGATGCCAACGAGCAGCTGGGTTACGACGATGACGAGCGCGTCTACCAACCCGCTGTCCGCATGCTGAAAGCCTTGGGGTTCTCGAAAGTGCGCCTGCTCACGAACAACCCCGCCAAGGTCGGCGCGTTGGCGCGGCATGGCATTGAGGTTGCCGAAAGGGTGCCCCACAGCTTCCCGTCCAATGAGCACAACTGGACCTATCTGCAGACCAAGGCCAAGCGCTCCGGGCATCTGCTGTAAAAGCCCCGCGCTGCGGAAGCCGGCGCCTTAAAAGTATTCTTAATTCCTGCCCGGCAGAGTGATCCCATGCCGGTCGATCCCGCCAGTTCCGCCCCGCCTGTCCAGCGCCCCAAAACGCCCGCGAAAACCTTGCCGGCGAAGACGTTGAATGACGCGGACTTCGGCGCCCTGGTGAACCAGAACCTCAAGTCCGAATTGCGGCCCGGTCCCAAGATGACTCCGGCCACCGGCGACGGCTTTAAATCCACGATAAAGGAGCCGCGCTTCCTGCCGCTGAACCGCGCCGCCACCGGCCCCGCCGACGCCAAGTCGGTCGACGCCCTGGGCGCGGCAACAAAACATCCGCTCGGCCCGCAGAAGCGCTAAACTGCGCGCATGAGCGTCGATCTCATCGTCGAAGGCCAACCTGGCCGTATCCACGGCACATTGCGCTGCGGCGGCGTGACCGTTCCCTGCAGCGTCGGGCGCAGCGGCCTCGCGCGCGACAAGCACGAAGGCGACGGCGCGACGCCGGTCGGCCGCTTCGCCATCCGGCGCCTGCTCTATCGCGCCGACCGCCTGCCCAAGCCGGTGACCAAGCTTCCCGTCAGCGAGATCGCCCAGGATGACGGTTGGTGCGACGACATGGCGCATCCCCAATATAACCAGCAGGTCAAACTGCCGTTCGCGGCCAGCCACGAGGAACTGTGGCGCGCGGACAATCTCTACGACCTGATCGTGGTGCTCGGCCACAACGACACGCCGGTCATCCCCGGCCTGGGCAGCGCCGTGTTCCTGCATGTGCGCGCGCGCGACGGCGGCGCCACCGCCGGCTGCGTCGCCATCGCGCGCGACGATCTTCTCGCGGTGTTGCGCGAAGTGGATACCGGCAGCTTTATCGATATCCGTACCGTCTAAACCGGCGCGGCGCGCGCGCCGAAGATCGCGCTGCCGACGCGGATATGCGTGGCGCCCAGGGCGATGGCGATTTCAAAATCGTCGCTCATCCCCATGCTGAGTTGCGCGAGGCCGTTGCGCTTG
>JAIBCD010000154.1 GCA_019694335.1 Rhodospirillaceae bacterium
ACGGTGATGGACAGAATGGTAAAGCCGATTTCGCCGGAGCCGTTCAAGGCCGCGGTATGCGGATCCTCGCCGTGCTCGATATGGCGAACGATGTTCTCGAGCATGACGATGGCGTCGTCGACGACGAAGCCGACCGAGAGCGTCAGCGCCATCAGCGAGAGGTTGTCGAGGTTGTAGCCCAGGAGCGCCATGCCGCCGAAGGTGCCGACCACGGCGATCGGCAAGGCCAGCGACGGGATCAGGGTAGCGCTGGCGCGGCGCAGGAAGGTGAAGATCACCCCCACCACCAGCGCGCCCGCGATCAGAAGCGTCACCTGCACGTCATTGATGGCGGCGCGGATGGTCTGGCTGCGGTCGTAGAACACCCGCATTTCCAGAGCCGCCGGCAGCTGCGCGGCCAGCTGCGGCAGCACCTTGTTGATACCTTCCACCACTTTCATGGTGTTGGATCCGGGCTGACGCTGGATATAGAGGGTGACCGCGCGTTCGTCGTTGTACCAGTCCATGGAGCGGACGTTCTCCAGGCTGTCGACCACATTGGCCACGTCGCCGAACCGTACCGGCGCGCCGCCGCGGGTGGTGACGATCTGCTTGCGGAACTCCTCGGCGCTGGTGAGCTGTCCGTCGGTGTGGATGATCGAGGTCTTGGAACTGCCATTGAGCGTGCCGCTGGCCTGGTTGGTATTGGTGGTGTTGGCGGCGGTCGCAAGGTCGTTGAGGGTCATATTGCGGGCGGCGAGCGCGGCCGGGTCGGCCTGGATGCGCACCGCGTAGCGGGCGCCGCCGCGCAGGTTCACCTGCCCCACCCCGTCCACGGTCGAGAGCTGGTTGGCGAGGATGGTGCGGGCGTATTGGTCGACTTTCGAGGGCGGCAGGCTCTTGGAATAGACCGCGATGAAATAAATCGGGAACGCGGTCGGGTCGATTTTCCGGAAGGTCGGCGGGGTCGGCATGTTGCGCGGCAGGCGCCGCAGGATGCCGGAGATCGCGGTCTGAACGTCCTGGGCGGCGGCGTCGATATTGCGGTCCAGCCGGAATTGCAGATTGATGTTGGTGAATCCCTGGCTCGACGACGACGTCATGGTGTCGATGCCGGGGATCGACGCGAATGCTCCTTCCAGCGGCGTGGCGACCGCGGACGCCATGGTTTCGGGGTCCGCGCCCGGCAGGTTGGCCGTGACGTTGATCGTCGGAAAGTCGATGTTCGGCAGCTCGGAGACCGGCAGGCTGAAATAGCCGAAGGCGCCGAAGATCACGAACGCCGCCATGACCAGGGTAGTCATGATCGGCCGCTCGATGAAGACGCGGGAGATATTCATGGCGGCATCCTACTCGGGCGCCGTCGCGCCGGCCGCCTGGGCGGCGCGATCGGCCAGCACGTTCACCAGCCCGCCCGGCACCACGCGCAACTGTCCCTCGGTGACGACCTGGTCGCCGGCCTTGACGTCGCCGCTGATGGCGGCGAAGTCGCCATCGTCAAACAGCACCTTGACCGGGCGGCTCAGCGCCTTGCGGTCGGCGACCACATAGACGAACGAACCGTCGGGGCCGTCATTGACCGCGTCACGGGGCACCACGGTCGCGCCCTGGATGTTGTCCATCTCCACCCGCACATTGACCAGCTGGCCCGGCACCAGGGACAGGTCGGCGTTGTCGAAGGTGGCGCGCAGCTCGATGGTGCCGCTGCCGGCGTTGACCGCGTTGTCGGTGAAATCCACCGGCGCCTCGAGGCGCATGCCCGCGGCGCCTTTGATGTCGAGCAGCGCCGTGAGGCCCTTGCCCTTCTGCCGCGACTGGATGCGCGGCAATTCGGACTGCGGCAGAGTGAACGAAACCTTGATCGGCTGGAGCTGGGCGATGGTCACCAGCGGCGTGGTGCTGTTGGCGGAGATCATGTTGCCAGGCTGGATCAGGAGCGGTCCGGTCTTGCCGTCGATCGGTGAACGGATCTGGGTGTAGTCCAAATTGAGCGCCGCGGTTTCGATCGCCGCTTTGTCGGCCGCCACGGTGGCCGCGAGCATGGCGGCGTTGGTGGTTACGGTCTCGAACTGCTGCACCGAGACGTTGCCGCTGTTCTTGAGGGCGGCGTAACGGTCGTGTTCGCGCGTGGCATTGGCTAGGCTGGCCTGGTCGCGAGCGAGGATCGCCTTGGCCTGGTCGAGTACCGCCTGGAACGGACGCGGATCGATCTGGAACAGCAGATCGCCGCGTTTGACGAACTGGCCTTCCTTGAAGTGGGCGGACTCCATCACGCCCTGCACGCGCGAGGTCACCTGCACCATGACCGGCGCCAGCACCTTGCCGAGCGCGTGATCCACCACCGGCATGTCGCGCGTCGTGGCCACCGCGGCGTGCACGGGAGCGGCGGCGGCTCCGGCGCGGCGTCCGGCGGACTCCTGCGAGCCGTGACCGGTGAAATACCAAAATCCGCCGAGCACCGCGGCCAACACGGCGGCGAGCGGCAGGGCGAGTTTGCGGTGGCGCACGCCACGATCGGTTGTCTGCGGAGCCTGCGCGTTGTCTTGTACTGTATTCATCACTTCTACCGCCGAGGGATTGATTGGCGCGAAGAATAGTAACGAGTGCAGAGAGCGCAAGGCACAGGTCAACTGTTCGCGCGAATCCAATTAGCCTTCATTTTATTGGATATTTTGCCGCCGTCACTGTCTTCAAGCTTGCGTGGGCAACGCTCGGAGACAGAGTTACGCGCACGTTACAGCGTGTCATCGGGCGCGGCGCGCGCGCCCGATGGAATCGCCCGTTGAAATCGCCCGAGCTACTTACCGCCTTTGACAAGCCGCACGGCGTTCGGCGCCGTGCGATAGCCGTTGAAGGTCGAACCGTTATTCAGGCCCACGGTCCAGGCGAGGTTGTTCTCGGTCGCTGTCCCGGTCCAGTAGGATGACGCCAGCGGATCGAGCGCGCCGAACACTTTTTTCTGTTCGGTAGACAGGCCGCACGGCTGCATCATAAGGCCGTTGTACTCATCCAAGGTCGGCAGCCGCCAGCCGCCCCGGCCGGCCCTTTTGGCCTGATCCCAGGTCATGGCTTGCACCGCGCCTGAACAGGCGTCGCCCGCGAATTTCTGGCCGACGCTGCAACGCTGCCAGGTCAGCCCGGTCTTTGTGTCCTGTACTTCATCGCCCTGGACGACGAAACGCCCGGGCTGAACGGCGTCCTCACAGGCGGCGCCGAAAGCCACCGGCGCATAGGCCAAGGCTGCGATCACTGTTGCTACTGCGATATCTCCACGCATGGGCATAGTCGTTCTCCCGTTCTCTTTCACCATGAAGCGGGCGCGTGAGTTCACGAAACGCGCCGCGCTCATAAAAAATCTAGAAACGGGATTCGCGGCCTTCAACAACACGCAGGTGAAACAATTGTCAGAGTGACAATCGCCAACGGGAAAGTAACGGCCGGTAACGGAAGGCAACCGCCAACCGCCGGAATTTCACGGCCACGGTTACATTTTACCCCGGCTCAACGCCCTCTTTTGTCACTGGCTAGAGGCGACGACGCCTCGATAGCCTCTCCGGAGGTTCACTATTAAGATGCGCGCCTTCCGCGCGCGGTCCCGCTGGAGATTTTTTATGCTGATTCGTGCCGCGCGAGACACTTCACCACCGGCGCCCGCCGCCGCAATCCGCTGCCGCGCCTGCCAGCTGCAACTGTGCAAAAGCCGCCTGGAGAAACCCCATGCGGCCTTGAAGGAAATCGGGCGCGGCGAACTCAAGGAGCAGGTGCAATACGCCTGCGATGCCTGCAACGCGGTGATGGAATGGTGCGGCGATCCGGCCTACCCCGGCTGGTCACACAGAAAATGACCGCTAGTCCAGCCGGAACTTCACGTTCAAGGCCCGCCACAGGTTGCTGTAGTCGTCGGTCCAGGGGCGCGGCGCGGCGGTAACCTCCGTGGCCGTGGGAATGGCATCGAAGAATTCCGGGCCGTTGGTCACCAGCACCCAGTCGGAGCGGCTGCCGCCGATGGTTTCGTCGGACTCGTCGAACACCAGGCGCGCGGTCTTGCCGGACCGCTCCGCCGCCGCGCCGACGATGGGCACGAGGTCGATGAAGCGGTTGCTGACATGTACCGCCAGCACCCCGCCCGGCTTGAGGTGCTTCCAGTAGAGGTCGAAGGTCTCGGTGGTGAGCAGGTGCACCGGGATGGCATCGCTGCTGAAGGCGTCGATCGCCAGCACGTCGAAGTTGTTGGGCTCCTCGCGCTCCAACGTCAGGCGCGCATCGCCCATGGCGACGCTGGTATCGCCGCACTTCAGGAACGAGAACACATTGGTGGCGATGTCGCGCACCAGGGGATTGATCTCGTAGAAGCGCACATGATCGCCGGGGCGCGCGTAGCCGGCGATGGTGCCCGCCCCCAGGCCGATCACGCCGACCTTCACCGGGCCTGCCTTACCCAGTTCGGCGATCGCCAGGCCAACGCCCGATCCGCGCGCGTAATAACTGAGCGGCTCGCAGGCGCGCGCCGGGTCGCTGAGCTGGCGGCCATGCATGATATTGCCGTTCTGCAGCTCCAGGACCACGTCACCTTTGACGTTCATGGGCCGCGAGGTGACTTCCAGCGGGCCATAGAAATTGCGCGCGTTCAGCACCAGGTCCACGCCCCAAGGCTGGCTGGGCGCCACAAGGATCCAGACCAGAACCGGCCATGCCGCCGGCGCGATCGCAAGGCCGGCCCAGCGCACCCAGCGTTGTGCGCCCACCGGCCAGCGTTTCCAGGCCACGGCGCCAACCAGCGCGCTGAACATCATCAGGGCGATGGCCAGGTCGTGATCCTTGTTGAAGAGGATGGGCGCGATCGCCGCCACCGCCAGGCCGCCCGCGACCCCGCCGCCGCCGATGGTCAGATAGAACGAGGTCAGGTGCGCCGGCGCCGGCTTCTGGCTGGCGAGCTCGCCGTGGCACACCATGCAGCAGACGAAGAACGCCGAACCGATACCCAGCAGCTGCACCAGGAAATTGTCGATCAGGAAGGGCTTGACGATCGACAGCACGATCACCGCGAACGCCATGGGCAGCAGCAGATACCAGGTCGGCCGGTCGTACCAGCGCGGGTGATCGAAGCAGATGATGAAACTGAGCAGATACAGCGCGAGCGGCATTACCCACAGCAACGGGATGGCGGCGATATTGCGCAGGACATAGTTGGTGACTGCGAGCAGCAGGATCGAGGGCACCGCCGAGAGCAGGAACCAGAACAGCCGGTCGATGGATTGCACCGGTTCTGACACCTCATCCGTGGCTTCCGGCGCGGCCTCGATATGGCTGCTGCGCCAGGCGGCAAGCGCGGCGGTGAGCACGAACAGGGCATAGACCGCCGACCAGCCCCAGGCCTGGACATGGGTGGCGAACTGCGGCTCCACCAGCGCCGGGTAGGACAGGAGGGCGAGCAACGACGCGATATTGGAGAGCGAGTACAGCCGGTAGACCGAGGCGTCGGGCCCAGCCCCGCGCGCGAACCAGGTCTGCATCAGGGGGCCGGTCGACGCGAGCAGCAGGAACGGCAGGCCGATGGTCGCGGACAGGACCAGGAGAATTTGCAGAAGCGGCATGCCGCCGCCCGTGGGCTTGAGGGTGTCGGCCGGAATGATCGGCAGCACCGCGAGGCTGATTACCAGCAGCGCGATGTGCACCCGGCCCTGCCGCCGCGCGGACAGCTTCGACGTCAGCAAATGGGCGTAGATGTACCCCGCCAACAACGCACCCTGGAAAAACAGCAGGCAGGTAAGCCACACCGCCGCCGATCCGCCGAACCAGGGCAGGATCATCTTGGCGATCATCGGCTCCACGGCGAACAGCAGGAAGGCGCCAAGAAAGATGGTCAGGGCGATGACGACTTTATTGTCCCGCATGAACTGGCTCCAGGAGGCGGCCCTTGGTCTCGGGCAACGCGAAGGCGGTCAGGAAAAAGGTGCCGTAGGCGATCACGGCGAACACCGCCATGGCGTTGCCGAGATCGAACCGGTCGGAGAGGAATCCCACCAGCGTCGGGAACAGCGCGCCGATGCCGCGGCCGAAGCTGAAACAGAACCCCTGCCCCGATCCGCGCAGGCGCGTCGGGAACAGTTCGGTCAGGAACGCGC
>JAIBCD010000155.1 GCA_019694335.1 Rhodospirillaceae bacterium
CGCCGCGGAGCCGGCCGCGGCCGTGAAGGACGCGCGCGGCCCCGGGTTCGCGGGCGCCGGCGCGGCCGTACGTACCGGCCCGCCGCCGCTTTCCAATGTCTTGATGGCGTCGGCCGGCGTCGGCAGTTCGGCGGCATAAGCAAAGCGCACCATCACCATTTCCGCCGCCTGGATGGGGATCGGCGCGGCGCGCACCTCCGACAGGCCCTTGAGCAGCATCTGCCAGGCGCGGCTGAGGACGGGCATGGTCAGCGTGCCGGCCATGGCGACGCCGCGCGTGCGTTCGGCTTCGGCCAGCGCCGGGTCGGCGGCGCCGTCGGGCGCCACCTTGAGGCGCGTGAGCCAGTGCACGAGTTCCAGCAAATCCTGGAGCACCACCACCGGGCTCGCCCCGGCGGTGTATTGATCGGCCAACAGCGCTAAGGCGGTTTTCACATCGCCCTTGAGCAGCGCTGCCATCAGGTCGAACACCAGCACCCGGTCGGCGAGGCCCAGCATATCTCGCACGGCCTTTTCGGTGACCACCGCGCCGCCCGCCTGCGAGATCGCCTGGTCGAGGATGGAAAGCCCGTCGCGCGCCGAGCCGTCGGCGGCGCGCGCGATCAGCGCCAGCGCGCCGTCCTCGATCGCCGCACCTTCCTTGGCGCCGATACCGCGGAACAGCTCTTCCAGTTTCGCGCTGTCGATGCGCCGCAGGTCAAAGCGCTGGCAGCGCGACAGCACCGTCACCGGCACTTTGCGGATCTCGGTGGTGGCGAAGATGAACTTCACATGCTCGGGTGGTTCTTCCAGCGTCTTGAGCAAGGCGTTGAACGCCTTGTCGGAGAGCATGTGCACTTCGTCGATGATGTAGATCTTGTAGCGCGCAGCGGTGGGGCGATAGCGCACGCCTTCCAGCAGTTCGCGGATGTCGTCGATGCCGGTGCGGCTGGCGGCGTCCATCTCCAGCACATCCACATGCCGGTCCTCGGCGACGGCGGTGCAGTTGGAGCATACGCCGCAAGGTTCCGGCGTCGGGCCACCCTTGCCGTCGGGGCCGATGCAGTTCAGCGCCTTGGCGATGATGCGCGCGGTGGTGGTCTTGCCGACGCCGCGCACGCCGGTAAGCATGTAACCCTGGGCGAGGCGCCCGGAGGTGATGGCATTGGTGAGCGTGCGGACCAGCGCGTCCTGGCCGACCAGGCTCTCGAAATTGGTGGGGCGGTATTTCCGCGCCAGAACCTGGTAGGCGCCGGCGTCAGCCTCTGGCCCGCTGGTCTCGGAATCCTTTGGCGGGCTGACCATAAAGACTGTCTGACCGGACTGGGTGAAGGGTGAGAGACTGGACAGCGACCCGGGCCGAAACTCGTTACGGCTGCTTCCTTCCGGACCTGACCGGGTTGGCGAGGAGCCCGTCCACCGCCAGCCTCTCGAGGGGCACTATATCAGACAGCCGAACGGCGGAAGCAAGAGCCCTTAAAAATTGTCCTAAATACTTATCATAACTGCATTTTTAGGGTTGCTGGAAGGTAATTGGACCACCAAAACGGGGGCCCGCGCCGAAAGCGTTAAATATTGCCTCCAGACTGGGTATAAGCCCGCGAATCGACGCCTTATATTGAGCACACCATGGACACCACACCCCTCGCCCCTCGCCCCCGCCCCGTTCTCCTGTGCATCCTGGACGGCTGGGGGTACCGTGCCGAACGCGCGGACAATGCGGTCGCCCAGGCCAAGCTGCCGGTGTGGACCCGCCTGATGGCGGAGTGCCCCCACGCCCTGGTGGCCACCAGCGGCCGCGACGTGGGCCTGCCCGACGGCCAGATGGGCAACTCCGAAGTCGGTCACATGAACATCGGCGCCGGACGCATCCTCACCCAGGAACTGCCGCGCATCGATTCCGCCATCGCCGACAACTCCATTCGCCAGAACCCGTCGCTGACCGCGTTCGCGGCCGCGCTCTCCGGCACCGGCGGCGCCTGCCATCTCCTCGGCCTGCTGTCGCCGGGCGGCGTGCATTCGCACCAGGATCATCTGGTGGCCTTCGCACGCATCCTCGACCACGCCGGCATCCCGGTGCGCATCCATGCCTTCCTCGACGGCCGCGACACGTCGCCGCAATCGGCGCAGGGCTTCATGGAAAAATTCCTGAACGACCTCGCCGGTCTCAAGGACGTGAAGGTCGCCACCGTCGGCGGCCGCTACTACGGCATGGATCGCGACAAGCGCTGGGAGCGCGTCGAGAAAGCCTATGACGTGATCGTCGACGGCAAGGGCGCGCAAGCCAGCGACCCGCTGTCGGCGATCCGCGCCTCCTACGACGCCAAGGTCACCGACGAGTTCATGATCCCGGTGGCGATCGCCGGTTATCACGGCATGAAGGACGGCGACGGCCTGTTCATCGGCAACTTCCGCGCCGACCGCGTGCGCCAGATCGGCGCCGCACTGCTCGATCCCGCCTTCAAGGACTTCCCGCGCGCCCGCACCGTGCATTTCGCCGGCGCCGTGAGTCTCACCGAATATTCAAAGGCGCTGACGCGCTTCATGGCGGTGATGTTCCCGCCGCAGGAAGCCGTCAACACCCTGGGCGAGATTCTCAGCAAACAGGGCCTCACTCAGCTGCGCATCGCCGAGACCGAGAAGTATGCACACGTCACCTTCTTCCTAAACGGCGGCGTCGAGGCCGAATTCCCGGGCGAGAGCCGCATCCTGGTGCCGAGCCCGAAGGTCGCCACCTACGACCTGCAGCCGGAAATGTCGGCGCCCGAGGTGACGGCCAAAATCGTGGAAGCCATCGAAAACCGGCGATTTGACGTGATTATCGTCAATTACGCCAACGGCGACATGGTCGGCCATTCCGGCATCCTGCCGGCCGCGATCAAGGCCGCGGAGGCCATCGACGCGGCGCTCGGTCAACTCGAGGCCGCGCTGAAAAAAGCCGGCGGCTGCATGTTGATCTCCGCCGACCACGGCAACCTGGAGATGATGCGCGATCCCGAAACCGGCGAGCCGCACACGCAGCACACGTTGTTCAAAGTGCCGCTGATCCTGGTCAACGGCCCGGCTGACGTGAGATCCCTGACCGACGGCAAGCTCTCCGACCTGGCGCCCACGGTGCTCGACCTGCTGCACCTCGCCAAGCCGCGGGAGATGACCGGCCACTCCCTGCTCGCGCATCATGCCGTCGCCGGGAGTCACCGTGCCGCGGAGTGATGCGCTCACGGCGGCTTTCGCCGGCCTCGTTATCGCTACTGCACCCGCCTTGCAAAGTTGGGCGACCGACGCGCCCGATCCGGCGCAACTCAAGGCCCTTGAGCGCAACCTGGAGGAAACCACCGCCGCGCGGGACAAACTGCGCGGCGAAAGCGTCGGTAACGCGCGCGATGTCGAGGCCATTCGCACCGACCTGATCCAGACCGCGAAGGAAATCCAGGATCAGGAACACTCCCTCACGATCATGGAAAACCGCATCCGCGACCTGGAGCGCGACAGTGCGCGCATGGGCGCCGCCCTGGTTCAGCGCGACGCGCAGATGACCCAGGTGCTCATGGCGCTCGAGCGCCTGGCGCTACGGCCCACTGACGCGCTGTCGTTGAGCCCGCTGGCGCCGGCCGACGCCGTGCGCACCGCGATCCTGCTGCGGGCCGCGTTGCCGCACATCAAGCAATCGGAAGCCTCGCTTCACCAGGAGCTGTCGGGCCTCTATGCCTTGCGCGCCGACGTGCAACAGCAGAAAGAAGCCGCGGCGGCGGCGGCGGCGGCCCTGCTCGCCAAACACGCCAAGCTCGAAACCCTGGAACGCGAGAAAGCCGCCCGCCAGGTGCAACTCGCCAGCCGGAGCGAGGAACTCGACACGCGTCTCGCGAAAATGGCGCGGGAGGCGCAGGATCTGCGCGATCTTTTCGCCAAACTCGCGGAGGAAAAGGCCGCGCGGGACAAGGCCGCCGCCGAAAAAGCCAAGGCGGAGGAAGCCGCGCGGGCCGCCGAAGCCGCGAAAGCCGCGAAGGCAAAGCCGGCCGAACCCCAAGCCCCCCCTGCTCCGACCCATGACGTTGCTGTAACCCGGTCCTTCGCCAAGGCCCGCGGCACCATGCCGTTCCCGGTAACCGGAACCCTCGCCACGCGCTACGGCGCGGCTGGCGGAAGCGCGGAAGACCCGTCTTCGCGGGCCAAAGGCATCACCATCACCACCCGTGGGGGCGCCCAGGTTGTGGCACCTTTCGACGGCATCGTCGCGTTCGCCGGACCGTTCCGCGGCTATGGGCAGCTATTGATCATCGAACATAGCGAGGGATATCATACTTTGCTGGCTGGAATGGGCCGTATCGATGCCGTCGTCGGCGCCCGAGTCCTGGCCGGCGAACCGGTCGGCGTCATGGAAAACGCGTCAACCACGGCCGGCGAAAAAACCGGCGGGCCTTCGCTTTATGTAGAGCTGCGGCGCGACGGTCAGCCGATCAATCCGCTTCCATGGCTGGCGTCGGCCGCGGGAAAAAGCAGCGGCTAAAGTACGTCACATTTTCTGGGATGGTGTCACACCCATGCGTTTGAAGCTTTTTTCGAGTGCCGGCCGCCGCCGGCAGGCTATCGCGGCGTCGGTTATTGCCCTCACCACCGCGTTCCTGACACCTACCGGCTATGCCGCGGACGTGAAGATCGCGCCCAAGGGCGCCAAGTTCTCCGAGGACACCTACAAGTACCTCGAACTGTTCGGCGACGTGTTCGAACGCGTGCGTAAGGATTACGTCGAGGACGTATCCGACCAGCAGCTGCTGGAAAACGCGATCAACGGCATGCTCACCGGCCTCGACCCGCACTCGGGCTACATGCCGGCGAAGAGCTTCCAGGACATGCAGGAGCAGACCAAGGGCGAGTTCGGCGGCCTCGGTATCGAGGTCGTGATGGACAACGGCTTCGTCAAAGTGGTTTCGCCGATCGACGACACCCCCGCCTCGCGCGCCGGCATCCAGTCGGGCGACTACATCGTCGCCATCGACGGCAAGTCAGCCGGCGGCCTCACGCTCAATGAGGCGGTCGACAAGATGCGCGGTCCGGTCAACAGCACGCTCACCGTCACCATCCGCCGCCTCGGCCAGGATCCGTTCGACGTGAAGATGGCCCGCGCGGTGATCAAGGTGCGCACCGTCAACGCGCGCGCCGAGGGCGACATCGGCTACATCCGCATCACCCAGTTCACCGAGCAGACCCAGCCCGGCCTCGACAAAGCGATGAAGGATCTGAAGGAGAAGATCGGCGACAAGCTCAAGGGCTATGTCATCGACCTGCGCAACAACCCGGGCGGCCTGCTCGACCAGGCGGTGTCGGTGGCCGACACCTTCCTCGACCGCGGCGAGATCGTGTCCACACGCACCCGCCACAGCGAGGAGACCCAGCGCTTCAACGCCAAGGCCGGCGACCAGGCCGACGGCAAGCCGATCGTCGTGCTGATCAATGACGGCTCGGCCTCGGCGTCGGAAATCGTCGCGGGCGCCTTGCAGGACCATGGCCGCGCCATTCTCCTGGGCACCAAGAGCTTCGGCAAAGGCTCGGTGCAGACCATCATCCCGCTGGCGCGCGGCGAAAGCGCCATGCGCCTGACCACCGCGCGCTACTACACCCCGAGCGGCCGTTCGATCCAGGCGCTCGGCATCGAGCCGGACATCGAAGTCCAACAGGCGAAGGTGGAGAAGATCGCGAGCGCCGCGACCGGCCTTCGCCGCGCCGAAGCCGACCTCAAGGGCGCGCTCAAGAATGACACCGTCAAGGACAAGGCCCCCGACGGCAAGGCCGCGCCCGGCCCGACCTCGCAGGCTCCTGGCGCGCCCGGAGCGCCCTCGGCCGGTGCCAAGGGTGCCCCGGGCCAGCCGGACCCCGCCGCCGCGGAACAGCCGCCCGAGGATTACCAGCTCACCCGCGCCCTCGACCTCGTGCGCGGCATCGCGCTCGACCAGCCGGCCGCCGCCGGCGGCACCAGCGCGGTCAAATAAGTCAGCCCTTACACGGTTTCGTGTAATCGGGGTCTGTTTCGAAAAGGAAACAGACCCCGATTCATATTTGGTCGCGCGTTGGTCGGCCGAAC
>JAIBCD010000156.1 GCA_019694335.1 Rhodospirillaceae bacterium
CCTTCGCCAACCAGAAATTCATCTACGAGGAGATAAAGAAGGGCACCGATCCGAAGGCGATCCTGGAAAAACTGGCGCACGACGACCCCAACTACCAGAGCCGCCAGTTCGCCATCGTCGACCTGAAGGGCCGCATGGCCGCCCACACCGGCCTCGACAACGCCTATGTCGCCCAGGATTTCCAGGGCCAGGTGCCGGGCACGCGCATCTTCTTCTCGGTGCAGGCCAACATCATGCGCCCGGGGAAGATCGTGCCCAATGCCGTGCAGGCGTTCCTGAAAGCCAAAGGCGCGCTCACCGACCGCGTCATGGCGGCGATGGACGCGGCCGACGGGTCGGGCGGCGATGCCCGCTGCACCTGCCCGCCCTATCCCACCGACGGGTCCGTGCCCGCCATCGCCTGCAACAACAAGGCGGCGCATTCGGGCTACATCATCATGGCGACGCCCGACAACAAGAACGTCGCCACCCAGAATGACGGCAACTACGCGCTCTACCTCACCGTGCTGCAGCCCGGCGACGACCGCGGCCCCAACCAGATCCACCCGGGCGAGGATCTGAATCCCGCCAAGACCCTGCGCATGCGCTACGACGCCTGGCGCAAGCAACAGCCGGCCGACTACAAATAGCAAACGCCTGCAGGAGGCCTGCCGATGAACGCCTTCTTCAAAATGGCCGTGGCGGTCGCGGCGATCGCCGCATCCACCCCGGCTTTCGCCACCTGGTCGATCATCGCGGTTGACCAGGATACCGGCCGCGTCTCCATGGGCACCGCGAGTTGCGTCGACAATCCGACCGACAAGGAATTCCGCACCTTCACCAGCGTGATCGTACCCGGGCTCGGCGTCGCCGCCTGCCAGGCCGCGGTCGACCGCACGTATAAGGTCCAGACATTCGTCTACGACGAGATCAAGAAGGGCACCGCGCCCCGGGCGATCCTGGAAAAGCTGGCGCGCGACGATCCCGACTTCCAGCGCCGGCAGATCGGCATCGTCGACCTGAAGGGCCGCATGGCCGCCCACACCGGCCTCGACAATTCCTATGTCGCGCAGGACTACCAGGGCCAGGTGCCGGGCACGCGCATCTTCTTCTCAGTGCAGGCCAACTCGATGCGCGCGGGCAAGGTCGTGCCCAACGCGGCGGCCGCGTTCCTGAAAACCAAGGGCGCGCTCACCGACCGCGTGATGGCGGCCATGGACGCGGCGGACGGGTCGGGCGGCGATGCCCGCTGCGCCTGCCCGCCCTATCCCACCGACGGCACGCCGCCCGAGATCCCGTGCAGCGACAAGACCGCCCACGCCGGCTGGATCATCATGGCGACGCCCGAGAACAAGAACGTCGCCACCCAGAACGACGGCGAATACGCGCTGTTCCTCACCGTCATTCAGCCCGGCGAAGGCCGCGGCCCCAACCAGATCCATGCCGGCGAGAATTTGAACCCCGCCAAGACACTGCGCCTGCGTTACGACGCGTGGCGCAAGCAACAGCCCGCCGACTATAAATAAATAGAGAGGCCGCCGATGAAATACGTGACCCTCGCCCCTGCTATTTTCCTGACCGCTATTTTCCTGGCCGCGATTTTGCTCGCGGGCCCCGCTTCGGCCCAACAGCAACAGCGCCCGCCGCGCCCCGCCGCCATGACGCTCACCACCACCGCCTGGAAAGACGGCGGCGTGATCCCCGACAAGCACAGCCAGCCGGGACGCGACGTCTCGCCCCAGCTTGCCTGGGACAACGTGCCCGAGGGCACCGAGAGTTTCGTGCTGATGGTGCGCGACCTGAACTCGGTCACCGCCACCGGCTCCGACCAGTTCCTGCACTGGATGGTGTGGAACATCCCCAAGACCGCGAAGGGCCTCGCCGAGAAGCAGAACCAGGAGCCGGAACTGGCCGACGGCACGCGCCAGATCTCGTCGTCGGGCCCCTACTACCGCGGCCCCGCCGCCTCGGTGTTCGGCCCGGCGCACCACTACGTGTTCGAGCTTTACGCCCTCTCCGCCAAACTCGACGTGCCGGCCGTCGGCCAGGCGCCGTTGGCAACCCAGGCCGCTGTGCAGGCCGCCATGGCCGGCAAGATCCTCGGCAAGGGCGTGCTAACCGGGACTTTCCGCCGCAACTAACGCCGGGGCCGGTTCTCCCGCCCGTTACGGCCCCCGCGCGGGGCTCTCCACCTCAACAGCGAGCCCGCGCACCCTTTTTCAGGCGGCGCGGCGCAGGGTGCGGAACAATGCCGCCATGACACCCGCCGTCAGCAGCTGAACGGCGATGAACGGGCCGGCATCGATGGGACGGATTCCGGAGAAGGTGTCGGTCAGCATGCGCGCCAGGGTGACGGCGGGATTGGCGAACGACGTGGACGCGGTGAACCAATAGGCGCCGCCGATATAAGCCGCGACCGCCGCCGCGGCCGTGGCGGTGCCGTAAGACATGCAGCCCCGGATCACGCCCAGCAGGCCGCCGGCGGCGATCGCTTCCGCCAGCCATTGGCCCGCGCCGCTGCGAACATGGGTCGCCACCTCGAACACCGGCACATCGAACATGGCGTGGCTCAGGAAGGTGCCGATGACCGCGCCCGCGATTTGCGCGCCGGCATACGCCGGAACCTCCGCCCAGGAAAATCCGCCGGCGACGGCGGCGGTCAGGGTGACGGCGGGATTCATGTGCGCGCCCGACAGCGGCGCGCACACCAGGATCAGCACGAACAGCGCGGCCGCCGTCGCGAGAGCATTGGCGAGCAGCGCAAGGCCGGAATTGCCGCCGGACAACCGTTCGGCGGCAATTCCCGATCCGACCACGGCGATCAGCAGAAAGGCCGTGGCGGTGAACTCCGCCAGCACGGCCAGGCGCCGCGGCGCCTTGATCACGGCACGCCGTCCCGTTTGCCGGCTTCCGCCGCAAGGGCTTGCAACGCGTCGCGCGACCGCCCCTCGAACGGGAAGGTGAGGAAATGCCGTATGCGCGTCTCGAGCACCTGGAAGGCCGCGCGGAACGCCTGCATCCGTTCGGCGGGCGTGCCGGTGGCGGCAGCCGGATCGGGCAGCCCCCAATGCGCGGTGATCGGGTGGCCCGGCCACACCGGGCACATCTCGCCCGCCGCCTGGTCGCAGACCGTGAAGATGAAATCCATTTGCGGCGCACCGGGTTGCGCGAACTCATCCCAGCTTTTGCTTCTCAGGTTCTGGATCGGCAAACCCGTCTGCCCGAGCAACTGAATCGCCAGCGGATGCACCGCGCCCTTGGGGAAGCTCCCCGCGCTATAGCCCTTGAACAGGCCCTTGCCCCAGTGATCGAGCAGGCTCTCGGCCAGGATGCTGCGCGCCGAATTGCCGGTGCACAAGAACAAGACATTGCGGATATGATCAGCCATGGGCGGCCTTCACGCGTTTGGTTTTCGCGGGCTTGCACACCGGCGCGCACGACTGGCCGCCGCAGCAGTTCTCAGTGAGATAGGCGACCAGGCCATTCATGCGGCCGAAGTCGGCGGTCTGGATCAGCCGCCGCCCGTCGCGGCGCGCCGCCACCAGGCCCGCGTGCTTCAGCTGCGACAGATGGAACGACAGGGTCGCTCCGGGCATGGCCAGTTTTACGCCGATCTCACCCACGGTCAGGCCGGCAGGACCAGCCGCGACCAGCAGCCGGTAAATCTCCAGCCGTCCTTCATGGGCGAGCGCGGACAGGGCGGTGACGGCCAATAACGATTCCATATTTCTGGATTATTAGAAATATTAGCGCGAGTCAACGGCCGTCCCGCCTTGGGCTAGACTTCCATCTTCACCCCAGGGGACTTCTCCATGCGCGCCATCGCCGCTGTCCTGTTCGCCACGGTTTTTGCTCTGCCGACGCTCGCGGCGGAAGCGGTCAATCCTGAGACGCCCACCGGGCGCGGAGCGCTGCGCGGCGGGGCCACCAAGTCCTACATGGTCGCGGCGGCCACCTCCTATGCCGCCGAGGCCGGCGCTTCGATCATCAAGGCCGGCGGCAACGCGGTCGACGCGGCGGTGGCGGTGGAACTGGTGCTCAGCATGACCGAGCCCCAGTCCTCGGGCGTGGGCGGCGGCGGCTTCATGCTGTTCTGGGACCAGGCCGGCAAGCAGATGCATATGTACGACGGGCGCGAGAAAGCCCCGGCGGCCGCCATCGAGAAACGCTTCTTCCGCCCCGACGGCCAGCTCATGGGCCGGATCGAGGCCATCGTCGGCGGCAAGTCGGTGGGCGTTCCGGGCGTCATGCGCATGCTGGAACTCGCCCACCGGAAGAACGGCAAGCTGCCCTGGGCCAGGCTGTTCGAGCCCGCCATCAAGATCGCCGACGAAGGCTTTCCGATGGGCGCGCGGCTGAATTACATCCTGAACAACGACACGTACCTGCCGCTGTGGGAGCCCACCAAGTCGTTCTTCTACGGCGCCGACGGCAAAGCGAAACCCGTGGGCACCCTGATGAAGAACCCCGCGTTCGCCGTGGTCCTGCGCCGCATGGCGGCCGAGGGCACGAGCGCGCTCTACACCGGCCAGATCGCCGCCGATGTGGTGAAGACCGTGACCACCGCCGCGCGCAACGCCAGCGACATGACCGTCGCCGACATGGCCGCATATGAAGCCAAGGAACGCGACCCGATCTGCGGGCACTATCGCGGCAAGAAGGTCTGCACCATCGCGCCGCCCTCCTCCGGCGGCATCAGCGTGCTGCAAACGTTGGGCATGCTCGAGCGCTTCGACATGGCGGCGATGGGGCCGGAGTCCGTCGCGGCCTACAACGCCATCGCCGAAGCGGGGCGGCTCGCGCTCGCCGACCGCGCCATGTACGTGGCCGATCCCGACTTCTTCCCGGTGCCGGTGAAGGAACTGATCGCCGACAGCTATATCGCCGGACGCGCGAAGCTGATCGATCCCAAGGCGCGCATGAAGGACGCCCCCGCCGGCGAACTCACCCTCAGGAAGGCCATGAATCTCTACGCCGCCGAAAGTCCCGAGATTCCGGCCACCACGCATTTCTCGATCGTGGACAAACAGGGCAACGCGGTCGCCATGACCGCCACCATCGAGAGCGGCTTCGGGTCCAAATTGATGAGCAACGGCTTCATGCTCAACAACGAACTGACCGACTTCTCCTACGACGACATCGCCCAGGGGCGTACCGTGGCCAACCGCGTGCAGGGCTCGAAGCGCCCGCGCAGCGCCATGTCGCCGACGCTGATCTTCGACAAGGACGGCAAGCTCGAGATCGTCATCGGCTCGCCCGGCGGCCCCGCCATCCCGGCGTATGTGGCGAAGACCATCGTCGCGCTGGTGGACTGGAAGCTTCCACCCGCCGAGGCCGTGGGCACCGCCAATATCGTCACCGGCGGCGACGCCCTGAACCTCGAAGCCGGCACCTTCCTGGAAAAACAGGCCGGGGCCTTCACGGCGCTCGGCCACACCGTGCGGATCGACAGCTCGGGCAGCGGCCTGCACGCCATCCGTATCATGCCCGACGGCACCCTGATGGGCGGCGCCGATCCCCGGCGCGAAGGGGCCGTGAAGGGCGAGTAGCGGTTAAATGCCCGCGACGGCAGAGCGGTGACATTGGAATTACGCCACCGCTACCGCCATGCTACGCTCGCGGCGCGCAGACAGCAGCCAACATCATGCCCGACGGCACAGCAACCCGGCACCTTTACCTTCCCAAGCTATTCAGCACCTTCAAGGAGGGCTACGGCACCGCCCTGCTGCGCAAGGACGCCCTGGCGGCCCTGACGGTCGCCATCGTCGCCTTGCCGCTGTCCATGGCCATCGCGGTGGCCTCCGGGGTGTCGCCCGAACGCGGGCTCTACGCCGCCGTCGTCGGCGGTGCGGTGGTGTCCGCCCTGGGCGGAAGCCGCTACCAGATCGGCGGTCCCGCCGGCGCCTTCATCGTCCTGGTGGCGGCGACCACCGCGAAATTCGGCGTCGAGGGCCTGTTGGCCACGGTACTGTTGTCCGGCGTCCTGCTGACGCTGCTCGGCCTGCTCGGCGTGGGCGCGCTTATCCGCCACATACCCCAGCCGGTCACCGTCGGCTTCACCTGCGGCATCGCCAA
>JAIBCD010000157.1 GCA_019694335.1 Rhodospirillaceae bacterium
CCCGCGCCGGATGCTGCGGCGCAATGAGCCACCACATGGCCGCCCCCGCCGAAGCGCGCGAGTTGATGCGACGCAACATCGACGCCTGTTGGCCCCGGATCGAAGCCGGCGTGGAAGCCATCGTGATCACCGCCAGTGGCTGCGCCGCGCACCTGCGCGACTATGCCGACCTGCTGCGCGACGATCCCGCCTACTCGGACAAGGCCCGGCGCTTCGCGGCGCTGACCCGCGACATTGCCGAAGTCGTCACCGCCGAACTCGAGGCCGGCCGCCTGCCGGTAATCCCGCCGCGGCCGCGCACCCCAGACCGCCGCGTCGCCTGGCAGGCGCCATGCAGCCTGCAACACGCGCAAGGGCTCAAGGGCGTGGTCGATCGCCTGCTCAAGTACGCCGGCTACACGCCAACCCCGATCGCCTATCCCTTTCTCTGCTGCGGCGCCGCCGGCAGTTATTCGATCCTTCAGCCGGAGATGGCCCGCGACCTGCGCGCCGCCAAGCTGGAAACCATCATGGCCACGCGGCCGAAGATGATCGTCACCGCCAACATCGGCTGCCTGCACCACCTCGCCGAGGCGGCGACCATCCCGGTCCGCCACTGGATCGACTTGCTCGATGAGGCGCTGGCGGAAACCGAGCGCCAGGCGGTCTCCGCGCCCGCCTTGACGCCGTCCCGCCAGGGCTGACTTTCAGGCCGCGCCGACTTTGACGGCGACATCCCCGCCTAGCCAGGCGATGGAGATCCACGCCTTCAACGCCGAAAGGCGCCTTCGACCGCTCCGCCTTTGCGGCCGCCTGCTGCTTCCGCATCACTCGATTGAATATATGCCTCCGCCATCGAATATCTTCATAGTGCCACCCGCGTCCCAAGCTCAACCACCTGGTTGGGCGGCAGTGCAAAGAAGTCCGCCGCCGAGCGCGCGTTGCGATATAGCGTGGCAAACAGGGCTTCACGCCAGTAGGGCAGCGCCGAACCGATTCGCGGGACGACGGTTTCTCGACCCAGGAAATACGAGGTTTCCATGGGTGACGCGTCAAGTCCCTGTTCCACGCACCACTCCAGCGCTTCAGGCACGTCCGCCTTGTCCATGAAACCGAAGTGCAGACGCACCCGCCAGAAGCGCTGACTCAGCCGCTCGGCGCTGGCGCGCTGGGCGGGCGGAACACGCGGCACGGAATGCACCTCGACGGTGGCCACCACCACGGTTTCGTGCAATACCTTGTTGTGCTTCATGTTGTGCAGCAAGGCGTGCGGCACGTGGTCGGAATACGGGGTGAGGAACACCGCCACGCCAGGCACCGTGACCGTATCCGGGCTCTCGATCGCGGCGATGAAATCCTTCAGCGCCAACCCCTGGGTATGCAGCCGCAACCGTAGCAAATCGCGGCCAGCCTTCCAGGTGGTGAGAAGCAGGAACAATGCGGCACCGAAGACCAGCGGGAACCAGCCGCCGTCCGGAATCTTGGTCGAGTTGGCGGCAAGGAACACCAGGTCAAGCGCCAGCAATGCGCCAAACAGCGCCAGCGCGCCGAACAGCGGCCAATGCCACTGGCGTCGTGCAACGATGAAGGCAAAGGCCGTGGTAATGATCATGGTGCCGGTGACGGCGATGCCATAGGCGGCGGCGAGGTTGCCCGAACCGCGAAACTCGATCACCAGCGCCAGCACGCCAAGCAGCATCGCCCAGTTCACGCCGGGCATGTAGATTTGTCCGATCTGGCGCGACGAGGTGTGCTCCAGCGCCATGCGTGGCGCGTAGCCGAGCTGGATCGCCTGGTGCGTCAGCGAATAGACGCCGGTAATCACCGCCTGCGACGCGATCACCGTGGCGGCGGTTGCCAAGGCCACCAGCGGCAGCAACAGCCAATCGGGCGCCATCAGGTAAAAGGGATTGCGGATCGTCGTCGGGTCGCTCAGCAGCAGCGCTCCCTGGCCGAAATAGTTGAGCAGCAGCGCAGGCAGCACCAGGCCGAACCAGGCGATGCGCACCGGCCGCCGCCCGAAGTGCCCCATGTCGGCGTACAGCGCCTCTCCGCCAGTAACGACCAGGAACACGCTACCCATGGCGAGAAAGCCCAGCCGCGGATCGGCGAAGAGAAAGCGCGCGCCGTGCGACGGCAGCAGTGCGCTCAGTACCTCCGGCGCGGAGGCGATCTGGACAGCGCCCAGCGCGCCGAGTGCGAAGAACCAGACACAGGTGATCGGTCCGAAGCTGGCGCCGACGCGCGCCGTCCCGTAGCGCTGGATGGCGAACAGCGCGACCAGGATCGCCAGGGTGATCGGCACGATATAACGGCTGAATACCGGAGTCGCCACTTCCAGCCCCTCCACCGCCGAGAGCACCGAGATCGCCGGAGTGATCAGACCGTCGCCGTAAAACAGCGCGGCGCCGAACAGACCCAGAGTGATCACCGCGCGGCGCAGGCGCGGGCTCGGCGCCGATTCGCGCAGCACGCGCGCCATCAGGGCCATGATGCCGCCCTCGCCGTTGTTGTCGACGCGCAGGATCAGCGCCACGTACTTGAACGAGACCACGATCAGCAATGACCAGAACACCAGGGAGAGGATGCCGAACACGTTGTCCGGCGTGATCGGCACCGGGTGGTGGGCGTTCCCGAACACCTCCTTCAGCGCGTAGAGCGGGCTGGTGCCGATGTCACCATAGACCACGCCGAGCGCGGCCAGCGCCAGTGTCGCGGTTTCCTTGCCCGCTCGATCGATATGCATTCCGCAAGCCTCAGAGCTGGAAGCGGTAGCCAATGCCGGTTTCGGTCAGCAAGTGGCGGGGGCGGGTTGGATCGCGTTCCAGCTTTTGCCGCAGATGACCGACGTACACCCGCAGGTACTGGGCATCGGTACCATGCCCGGGACCCCAGACCTCGCGCAGCAACTGGCGGTGGGTGAGCACGCGCCCGGCATGAGCGATGAACGCCAGCAGCAGCCGGTACTCGATCGGCGTCAGGTGCAGTGGCACGTCACCGCGCATCACCGTGCGCCGCGCGCGATCCACCACCACGTCGCCCATGCAGACCGCGCTATCCGCTTCGGTCGCCACCGGCCTGCGCAGCAGTGCGCGCACCCGGGCGTTCAGTTCGCGCACGCCGAACGGCTTGGTCAGGTAGTCGTCGGCGCCGGCATCCAGCGCGGCGACCTTGTCCGCCTCTTCGCTGCGCGCGGAAAGCACCAGTACCGGCAGCGCGGACCACGCGCGCAACTCGGCGACCAGTTGTATGCCGTCGCCGTCCGGGAGCCCAAGGTCGAGGATCATCAGCGCCGGACTTTCTGCCACCAGCGCCTCGCGCGCGGATTCGACACTGCCCGCCTCGCGCACGCGCCAGCGCTCGGCAAGCAGCGTGGCGCGGACGAAACGCCGGATTTCAGGTTCGTCTTCGACCACCAATATGCTGGCAGCGGTCGCCTGTTCAGTCATCGGGCATGCCCTCGAGCGAGGGCGCCTCGCCAGCCGGGAGGCGGATGCGGAAGCAGGCACCACCGCCCGGCTGGTTGGTCGCGACGATGCTGCCGCCATGCGCGGCGACGATGGCGCGGCTGATCGGCAAGCCAAGGCCAACTCCGCCGCGCTCGCCGCCGCCACGTTCGAACAGGCCAAAGACGCGCTCCTCGTCGCCGGTGGCGATACCGGGTCCGGTATCGGTCAGCGTGATTTCGACGGTGTCGCCGTCGGCTGCCGCGGCAAGTCGAATCGGCCCCGTCGGTGCGTGCTTCAGCGCGTTCTCCACCAGGTTGCACAGCACGCGCTCGAACAACACCGCGTCGAGTGAAAGCCAGGGCAGGCCGTCGAGCTTGCCGACCTCGATCCGCCCGACGCCCGGCAGGCCTTCGAAATGCGCCAGCGTGCTGCCGACCACTTCCTCCAGCGGCTGCCATTCCCGGCGCAGGACCACGTTGCCGGTCCGCAGGCGGGCCATGTCAAGCAGCTTGTTGACCTGCGCCGACAGTCGCAGCGCCTGGTCGCGGATGGCCGTCGCATCGGCGGTCGCCTCGCCATCCGGTACGCGCAATGCAAGCGCGTCGGCGAGCCCGACCAGCACTGTCAGCGGCGTGCGCAGGTCGTGCGAAACGGCGGCCAGCAGGGCGTTGCGCAGGCGTTCGGATTCGACGGCCACGGTCGCCTGTTGCGCCACTTCGGAATAATGCAGCCGCTCCACCGCGATCGCCGCCAGCGAAGCGACCACGTCGAGCACGCGGCGCGCGTCCGGCGTGCAGACGCCACCCGCATCGGGGCAGTGCGCCAACAGCACGCCACGGGTGGCTTGCGCCGACCGCAGCGGCAGCGCGATGCCCGGCTCGTATTGGCTTTCCCCGGCGGCAAACAGCATGGTCTCGCCGCTGGCGTAGGTCTCGGCGACGCGCGACTGGGCGGAGCTCGCGCCTTGCGGCAGCGGCGGATGGGCGACGAAGCCGCCGTCGCTCGCCGGCAACCACAAGCAGGCATCCACATGCAGCCTTGCGGCCAGGAAAGTGGCGATGATCTCGCCGGTCTGCTCGGGTGCAAAGGCGCCGGCCAGATCGCGGGCCAGGGTGTACAAGGCCTGCGTTTCGGCTTCGCGCGCCGAGGCCTGCTCGGCCTTCTCGCGCTGCCCGGCGGTCAATTGGCCGATGGCCAGTCCGACCGCGAGCATGACGCCGAACGTGATCAGGTATTGACTGTCGGCGACGGTCAACGACAACCGCGGCTGGACGAAGAAGAAGTCGAACATCACCACGCCAAGCACTGCCGCGAATACCGCCGGACCGCTGCCAAGCCGCAGGGCGACCAGCGCCACGGCGAGGAGGAACAGCATCACGATGTTGGCGAGGTCGACATGCCCCAGCAATGGCAGCGTGAGCAGCGTGGTCGCCGCGCAGACCACGGCGGCCCAAAGGTAAGCGACGGCGCCGCGCTGACCGGGCGCATTTGGCATCTTGGCGGGAGCTGCTGGATTCACCATGTGTCCATGCTAGCCCCGACGCTATAAAAACGGCGTAAACGCCTGAGCGGCTCGGTCCATGCCGGCTCGACCCGAATCCCCTCACTCCCTTTCGACAATACCGATCCCGCGAGTACCGGAACGCTGCCGTTGAAGCTGGCAGCGCGAGGAACCGCGTTGTCGTCTGCGCTCCGGGCTACGCCCCGCGCGCCACCAACAGCGCGCAACGCATCAACCAGTTACTGCTCCATCATGTTTGCGCAACTTGACGGACACAACTAGGGCGGCGGCAGCCGCCCGCCCTTGACGTCGCTTGAATCACCACCAGCCACGGCGCCAGGGTCGCCAACCGCCGGGGCGTCCCCAATAACCCGGCCCGTAATACGGACCACCCCAGTACCCGGGGCCATAGCCCGGTCCCCAGCCGGGGCCGTAGTACGCCGGGCCGCCGTAGTAGCCCGGGCCGCCGTGGTAGCCCGGGCCGCCCCAGTATCCAGGACCGCCGTAATAGCCGGGACCACCCCAGTATCCCGGCCCGCCGTAGCCCGGACCGTAGCCGTAGGGATAGTAGGGATCGCCGACCTGCGGGTTCTGCGCCGCCGGCGGCGCGGCGGGTTCCGCGGCACTCGCGACGCCGCCACATGCCAGTGCGATGGCCATGGATATGCACTTGACTTGCTTTCTCATCTGCTTCTCCTCGTTCAAAAAAGTACGTCAATCCGTTGATTCATACGATGAATCCAGCCTGTATCGGCCTTCGGCAACGCAGGTGGACTTTTAGCAAAGCCCGGCCGCGACGTATTGATGTCGGTCAAAACCACGGTCACGCACGGAGACATTCCATTACACATCGGCGGGTGGCTGAAACAACCGGCTTGCCACCCGCAGGCATAGTGCGAAAAACCGCCGACCGGGAGCCCGCCATGAAACCGACGCCGCTGTTCGCCTTGCTGATCCTCGCCGCGACCACCGCATCCGCCGACGAGGTTGTCGATCCCCGCCGGGGCCGCCTCGAGGAGGCACGGGCAAGGATGTTCGCCGAGTTCAAGGCGATCGAATCGGCGTCGCATCTCGACCGCATCCGCATCCTTCACGAGGCGGAATCCTGTATCCAGCGG
>JAIBCD010000035.1 GCA_019694335.1 Rhodospirillaceae bacterium
CGCCAGGGCTTCGTCAGGGGCTCCGGCGCCAAGCCGCAAGGCCGCGCCCAGGCGCAAGGCTTCCACCGGTGCGCCAGGCGCCAGCATCTCTTGCACGAGGCCCCAGGCCTGGTCGTCGAGGCCGGCCTCGGCATAGCGCAGGGCGAGGACGAGACGCTTGTCCATTTATAAAGTCTTAACCAGCACGCCCTGGATGGAATCCTCCGGCCGCAGTTTGGGCGGCGGCTTGAGCATGAAGGTCTCGGGGCCCGCGCACCAGCGCCGCCACAAGTCGCGGTATGCGGCCTCGAGGGTACGGGTGAAGCCGACCTCGTCACGCAACGGCGAGCGTTCCAGCATGGGGCGGATCTGAGGACGCAGGGCGGCAAGCGGCGCGGGGTTCAGGCCGAAGGCCACGGCGCGGGCGATGTAGTCGTCCACGCTGGCCGCGACGAAGTCCTTCTGCAAACCGACCGCGGTCAGCAGGCTCTCACCGACCCGCCCGCGGTGATTGTCGCCCGCCAGCGCCAGCACCGGCACGCCCATATAAAGCGACTCACAGGTGGTGGTGGTGCCGTTATAGGGGAAGGTATCGAGCGCCAGGTCCACCTGCCCGTAGTAGTCGAGGTGTTCGCGCACCGAGGCAACGAAGGAGGCGGTGCTGATACGCGCGGGGTCCACGCCGAAGCGGGCGAAGGTGTCTTTCACCAGCTGTTGCACGCGTTCGTCGCGGAGCTGCTTGCACTTGACCAGGAAACGCGACCCCGGAACCGCCGTGAGGATTTTTGCCCAGGCCTCGATCGCCTGGTCGGTGACTTTGGGCAGCACGTTGAACGAGGCGAAGGTGACGTAGCCCTTGGCGAGATGCGGCGCGGGCGCCGGTTCGGGCGCGGCACCGCCGGGCCGGTAGCAATGGAAACAGTCCGGCAGGCGGACGATGGTTTCCGTGCACCAGCGCTCGGCCCCCGGCGGATCGGCGCGGCCGTCGGAAATGCGGCTGTCCATGGCCGGCACGCCGCTGGTTTCGGGATAGCCCAGGTATTCGATCTGCACCGGCGCCGGTTTCTGCGCGCATACGGGCAATCTGTTGCCGGAGGTATGGCCGCCCAGGTTGATCAGGATATCGATGCCATCGTCCTTGATCCGCTGGACGAATGCCGCATCGGTCATCCCACCCGTCTCCACCCAGATATCGGCGGCGGCGCGCATGGAGCGGGTCACGGTATCGGTGCGCGCGGTGTCGGAGTAGAGCGCGATCTCGAACCGCCGGCGGTCGTGCTTTTCCAGCAGCGCTTCGAAAAAATACGCAACCGAGTGTGCGCGGAAATCAGGCGACAGATACCCTATGCGCAAACGCCGCTCCGGATCGCGGGCGTTGGTGTGCGGCTTGGCGCGCATCGGCTCCGCCGTCGCAAAGCGGCGGCCGTATTCCTTATGGATATCGAAAATCTCCTGGTTGGAGACTCCCGCGGCATAGAGGCTGGCGAAGGCATAATTGCTGTAGAATACGGGCGCCGACTGGGTGCCCACGTCGGCGGCCTTGCGCATGGCGGCGCGCGCGGCTTCGACGGAATGCTGATCGAGCAGAAGCACGCCGAGGGTGTTGTGCGCCATGGCGTTCTCGGGATCGAGTGCCAGCGCCTTGCGAATCTCGACCTCCGCTTCGGCCAGACGCTGATCCTCGAGATACGAGACTCCCAGACTGTAACGCGCGAAGCCGTTTTCGGGGTTGCGCGCGATCACCCGCTGGTAGGCGCTGATGGCGTCGTTGCCGTCGCCGCGCATGTAGTGGGCGACGCCGAGGTTGATCAGCGCTTCGTCGTAATCGGGCTTCTCCGCCACCGCGCGCGACAAGGCCGCGACCGCGGTGTCGAAATCGAACATGCGCAAGGCCAGTGCGCCGTAGTTGTTGTTGATCACCGGCGATGCCGGCTTGAGCTCGCTGGCGCGCTTCATATGCCGGGCCGCGGCCGCCATATTGGCCTGCAAGGCATAGGCCAGGCCCAGGTTGTTGTGGGCCTCGGCATGGTTGGGCGAGGCCTCGACCGCGGTATTCAGCACCGCGATCGCCTCGTCGAGACGCTCCGCCTGGCGCAGCGTGTTGCCATAGGCATTGAGCAGATGCACGTGGCCAGGGTGCTCCTTGACCGCGGCTTCCAGCAAAGCCAGCGCCTCGGTCTCGCGCCCCGCGTCGCGCAAGGCCACGCCCAGGTTGGCCTTGGCGTCCACGTAGGAAGGGTCGCGTTCCACGGCCCGGCGGTAGAGTTCGACCGCCTCGGACGCGCGGCCCTGGCTACTGACGACATTGGCGAGATTGTTGATCGCCACCGCGTCATCCGGCGCCAAGGCCAACGCGCGGCGGTAGCTGTCCTCGGCTTCGGCGAAGCGGCCCAATTCCTTCAGCGCGACGCCGCGGTTGATCCAACTGTCCACCGCCGCGGGCTCCAGGCGCACGGCGTCGTCATAGGCTTTGACGGCGTCCCGGGCGAGGTTCTCGCGCAAGAGCGCCGCGCCGAGGGCGTTGTGGGCGCGGCCCAGGTCGCGGTGGAACGCCACCGCCATGCGCGCCATGGCCAGGGCCTCGGCGTTCCGCCCCAGGCGGGTCAGCACATGCACCCGCTGGATCAGCGCATCGGCCTGCCCGGGAAGCCGGGTCAGCAGAGCGTCCAGCACCGCCAGAGCGTCCGATGGACGGCTCAGTTCGTTCAGAATCTGGGCAAGATTGACGGAGAACAGCGGTTCGGCGGGCCGCGCGGCGACCGCGCTTTCCAGGTGCGCGCGGGCATCGTCCAGCGCGCCCGCGTGGCGGCAGGCCAGGGCGGCGATGTTGTGGGCGTCCGCGTCGTCGGGATGACGGCCGAGATGGGTTTCCAGCAGCAGGCGGGCGCCCATGGCGTCGCCGGCGTCGAGGAACCCGAGGGCACGGGCGACCAAGGGAGATGTCCCGGTCATGGCGTCAGACACCTCATGTTCTTCGCCATGCTTCCCATCAAAGCAGGCCCTTCCCTAAGCACCTTTGCTCCGTCCCTCATACACCGTTATATGAAAGGCGTTAAGATCACGGGTTGGGCGGAGGCTTCGCTTGGTTTTCTATGACGACGCCGGGGCGCAAAAGAGCATTCGCGCACGCACCGACTTCGCGCTGATTAACCTTGCCGCCGTCAATCAGGTGGGCCGGCGCCCCCTCGAACTCGACATGCGGCTCGCGGAGCTCACCTCGTTCTTCTCGGTGTTCTCGTTCCACATGCCGCTGGCGGCCCTGGCCGCCGCCCCCTCCATCGACGCGGCCTTGGCGGCGGGAACCAAGGATTTTTGCCTGATCCAGAACGCGGGCCATGTGTTCTACGGCTACGACCAGTTGTCCTTCGCCTTGCAGGAGGCGCTGGACGCCTGCCGCCTGGTCACCGGCAATGTGCAAGGCGACGGTACCCTCGACCCCAACTACCTCCTGATCAACCGCCGCGCCTGGGAAGCCCTTGGCCGCCCCAGCTTCGCCGCCACACCCGCCGGCGTGACGCTGCCCCCCCGACAGACGGCCCAGGCCTGGAGCGACGCCGTCACCAAGTCCTGCATGACCGTGCGCACCGGCGGCGATGTGTTCGCATGGTTTGCGGCCTTGGACGACGTTACCGCGCCGCAGTCCGACCCGGCTCTCGAGCCCACGCTCGCCTTCCTGCGCAATGCGCCCGACAAGGAAGGTGCGCCCAAGAAGATTTTCGTCTTCAACAGCGAGAACGACGCCGACCTGCCGCAATTGCGGTATCGCCCGGGGATCGACTGCGCTTTCGTGCTGGCCTCGGGCTTCAAGACCAACCGCATCCTCGAAACCCTGGGCTTCCACGACGCGACCAAGGTCGTCCATTACGACTACAGCGCGCCGGCCATCATCCGCCGCCGCGCCATGGTCGAGACCTGGGACGGGCGGGATTTCGCGGCGTTCTTCATGGCCGTGCGTCCGCGCATCGACGCGGCCTTTTCGGCCGAGGGGGGGCCGGCCGGCGTGGGCTACCTGCCGGGCCCTCTGCTCAAGGACAAAACGGCGGTTGAGCGGGAATTCCACCGCGAGGTGGCGAGCGTGTTCACGTCGGAAGCCCAGTGGCTGGCGCATTGGGCGCGATACCGGAAGCTCGCCCACGTCTATGTCGAGGCGGACGTCATCCGCGACCGCACGGCGGCGAAGTCCATGATCGCCGCCCATGCGCGCGGGAATACGGTGCTGTGGATGAGCGACATGTTCAACTCGCCCAACGCGGTGGGCAAGTTCAGCTGGACCCGGCGGCGTCAGTCGTTCGACGTGATCGCGGATGCGCTCAAGGCGCATGCGGGCTCGGATTTGATCTTGGGTGGACAGCCCGCGCTTTGGGTACGCGCCAAGCCTTAAGCGGAAGCGCTGCCCGCGCGGGAAACGCGCGCTCTTAAACAAGACCGCAGCGAACCGAATGCAAGTGCGTGGGGCTACGCCGAAGCGCTACCTGAAGTCGGCGGCGCCGAGGACGGCGCGGCGCCGGTCTGCGGCGTGGTGCGCAGGCCCGCGGCGAGGTTGCGATTGATGTTGATCAGCACATCGAGATCGCCGGGGTTCGAAGAGCGCAGCGCCTTGGTGGTGTGCTTGTCGACGAAGATCGATAGCGACATGACGTTCGCCTTGATCTCGTCGGGCAGGTTGTTATCGGGTTCGGTCAAATCGGCCTGGATGATGGTCCAAAGCAGGTGATTGAAGCGCAGCGCCTTCGAATACTCTTCGATGTCGTTGATCTTCTTCTTGGCGTCCTCGAGCATCAGGGCAGCCTTGGTGAAGGCCATCGCCTCCACTTCACGCGGAGTCAGGCTGCGCTTCTGCTGCTGCGCATACGCCCCAACTTTATCTTTTAACATTAGCCAAGGCCTCCGCTTCAAACTTGATCAGTTGCCGGCAGAGCTTGAGCGCCCGGTAGTGATCGCCCGCCAGGATGTGCTGGGACATCTCGACCATGAGGTCCACGGCCCTGGCGTCAACGGGTATTAAAATCATTTCCCGCATTAAAACGAAGTAAATACCGTGAAAATCTTTTTCCCGGGCCGGGTTGATGTACATGTTCAGGATGGTCACGTAGAGCTTTTTCGCGACCGTATCGGCTTTTTCCTCGGTGATGATGTCCCGCTCGCGCACCACCGGAACGCGGTTCAGGACCACGAATTCGGTCTTGGCGGGCCCATTGGCGATAACCGCGGTGCCAATCAGCACCTTTTCGTTGGGCTTGAGGGTCAGTTTAAGCGGCATGGAGATCCTGGAAGCGGGAAGCGGCGCGGCGCGGGAGCGGCAGTATGAATCGGATCACAGCGCCGGTGAAGCCTGGATAAGGCCCTATCACGCCTGTTAAATCGGCCCCTTCGGAGCCTGGGGCGCGGCCTAGAACAGGCGCAGGATGGCCTCTTCGGACTTCTGGGCGATCGACAGCGAGATCGTGCCGAGCTGCTGGCGGGTCTGCAACGAAAGCAGGTTGGCCGATTCTTCGTTCATGTCGGCGTTCACAAGGTCCGAAGCGCCGCCCTTCAGGGTGTTGATGATCTGCGACGTGAAGTCGGCACGGATCTGGAGCAGCGAGGAGTTGGTACCGAACTGCTGCGACGCCTGGCGCACGCTCACCAGAGCCGAATCAATAGCCGACAGCGCGGAGTTGATCGCCTTGATGGCGGCGGTGCCGGTCTGGCCCCACACCAGCGTGTTGCCGGCGGTGCCGACGGTCACGGCCGAGGTCGCCATGATCGAGCGGTAGTCGGCGATCCGGAGGCCGCTGATCACCAGCTGGTTGATGGCCTGCGGCTCGGTGCGCTCATTGAACTTGACGGTCAGCTGGTCGGCGCCGGGCGCGAAGGCGGCCGGTGAATTCTTGAGCAGGTTGACGCCGTTGAAGCTGGAGTCCTCGGCGAGGCCGTCGACCTGGCTGCGCAGTTCATTGAACTGGCTGGCGAGCTTGGCGCGCGTGGTGCTTTCCGGCGCGGAGATCGCGGACTGCGCGATCGCCTTCATCTGCTTGAGCACCGACTCCATCGAATCCAGGCCCTGGATCGCGGCCTTGATGACGCTGACGCCGCCGTTGATGCTGTCCTTGATGTTCTGGAGGTCGGCGGCGCGGCTGTTGAGGTTGCGCGCCTTGAAGTACGCCAGCGCGTCGTCGAGCGCGCTGTTGACCTTCAAGCCCGAGGCAAGGCGCTCCTGCGTGCGTCCGATCAGGCTCGTCGTGTTCTGCAGCGACAGCAGATTCGTCCGCGTCGCCGTAGAGAGCGTGATTTCCTGAGCCATGTGCGACCTCTCATCGCGCCGACATTGCAACAACCGGTTGCCGGCTTAATTTCCCGCACGAATGCACTTCGCTTCCGCGCGTACCTTTGCGTATCCGTTTGACAGAATGACGACGATTGCCGAACAAAAGGTTAATACCGACGCGCAGTGCGCGTGGCCGGTGAAAAAGAATCGCTGCGCAAACAAGAGAATTGAGCGGCTCCTTGAGCCGCGGAAGAAGTTGAACGGCCTTTGGCGGGCCATCCCAGCTTGAAACAAAAAAATGGGCGGCCTCTCTTGCGTAAAGACGGCCGCCAAAAAAATTGGGCGGCCTTTGGCGGGCCGCCCAGTTTGGAACAAGAAGTTCGGTATCAGAATTAGAACAGGCGCAGGATCGACTGTTCGGAGCGCTGCGCGATCGAGAGCGAGATCGTGCCGAGCTGCTGGCGGGTCTGGAGCGACAGCAGGTTGGCGGATTCTTCGTTGAGGTCGGCGTTGACCAGTTCGGAGGCGCCGCCCTTCAGGGTGTTGATGATATTGGTGGTGAAATCGGCGCGGATCTGCAGCATCGACGCGTTGGTGCCGAACTGCTGCGCCGATTGGCGCACGGTCACCAGCGCCGAGTCGATCGCCGAGATCGCCGCGGTGATCGCGCGGATGGCCGCGGTGCCGGTCTGACCCCACACCACAGTGCTGCCGGCGGTGCCGACGGTCACGGCCGAGGTCGCCATGATCGATTTGTAGTCCGAGGCCTTCAGGCCGCTGATCAGCAGCTGATTGACCTGCTTCGGATCGGTGCGCTCGTTGAACTTGACGGTCATCTGGTCGGCGCCGCCGCGGAAGTGACCGGGGTCGTTCTTGAGCAGGTTGACGCCGTTGAAGCTGGAGTCGAACGCGATGGCGTCGACCTGGGTGCGCAGTTCGTTGAACTGGCTGGCCAGCTTGGCGCGGGTGGTGCTTTCCGGCGCGGAGATCGCGGACTGCGCGATCGCCTTCATCTGCTTGAGCACCGACTCCATTGACTCGAGGCCCTGGGTCGCCGCGGTCAGCACGCTGACGCCGCCGTTGATCTGGTCCTTGATGGCCGACAAGTCTTCGGCGCGGCTGTTCAGGTTGCGGGCGCGGAAGAACGCGAGCGCGTCATCGAGCGCGTTGTTCACCTTGAGGCCCGTCGCCAGGCGCTGCTGGGTGACGCCGATAAGATTGGTCGTGTTCTGCAGCGAGAGCAGGTTCGTGCGCGTCGCCGATGAGAGTGAAATTTCGTTACTCATAGAAAACCCCTTTCTAGGACTTGGTCGCTAACGAACTGCCCGCCGAGTCTTTGCCGATTCATGGTTGTGAATCGGGCAAAAGCCGTGAATGGCGGCGTTCACCACGTCAGGTTTTAGGGAGAAAAGGGAAATAAAGGATTAACAGCCCGCGGACATAGCCGGCGAAGCCGTTGTTCTCGTTAACAAGCGGTTAAAACGCGAGCGCTGTTCAACCGCGAGAAGGAGAAATCAGTCGGAAGGCTGGGCCAGTGCCCGCGAAATGCGGCCCAATTGACGGCCGGTGACCACCGACAGGCGGTTCGCGGCCTCTTCATCGAGATTCGAATCGACCAGCGCGCCGGCAAGCCCCGTCAGACTCGCAGCCGCGCCGTTCGCGATCGTAAACAGATTGGTGTCGTCCATGACACTTCACCTCGGGACGTTTCACCCCAGTACCCGCTCGCACACATCGCGGCGCGCGAAGCGTGCACGGAAACTCTGCGCCGGCGGCATGTTTGATGCCGGCACAATGGATCAGCCGCCGTTCCAGGATACCGCCGTTGAAAGTGGCGGTGGGCTACATGAGCCCACCGCCGGATCAATGTGGTGTCCTGAAAATGCTTAGGCTTAGAACAGACGCAGGATCGACTGCTCAGAACGCTGCGCGATGGACAGCGAGATCGTGCCCAACTGCTGGCGGGTCTGGAGCGAGAGCAGGTTCGCCGATTCTTCGTTCAGGTCCGCGTTCACCAGGTCCGAAGCACCGCCCTTCAGGGTGTTGATCAGGTTGGTGGTGAAGTCTTCGCGGATCTGGAGCAGCGCGGCGTTGGTACCGAACTGCTGCGAAGCCTGACGCACCGTCACCAGCGCCGAGTCGATGGCGTCGATCGCGGAGTTGATCGCCGTGATCGCCTTGGAGCCGGTCTGGCCCCAACGGGTGGCCGAAGCACCGACCGCGACCGCCGAAGTGGCGACGATCTGCTTGAAGTCGGCGGACTTCAGGCCGCTGACGATCAGCTGGTTGACCGCCTTCGGATCGGTGCGCTCGTTGAACTTCACCGTCAGCTGGTCGGCGCCGCCCTTGAACCGGGCCGTGGTGTTCTTGAGCAGGTTGACGCCGTTGAAGCTGGAGTCGGCAGCGATGCCGTCCACCTGGCTGCGCAGCTCGTTGAACTGGCTGGCCAGCTTGGCGCGGGTCGTGCTTTCCGGCGCGGAAATCGCGGACTGCGCGATAGCTTTCATCTGCTTGAGCACCGACTCGATGGAGCTCAGACCCTGCACCGCGGCCGTGATCACGCTGATACCGCCGGCGATCGCGTCCTTAATGGACGACAAGTCACTGGCGCGGCTGTTGAGGTTGCGGGCTTTGAAGAAAGCGAGCGCGTCGTCGAGTGCGCTGTTGACCTTAAGGCCGGTGGCGAGACGCTGCTGCGTCTGACCGATCAGGCTCGAGGTATTTTGGAGCGACAGCAGGTTAGTACGTGTCGCATTGGATAGCGTAATTTCGTCAGCCATAGCGAAGCTCCTTTTCTAGGACACACATTGCGACATTTCTGTCGGCCCAGACCATACCGCGTTCGGCGGAATCCCTCCTTTCAGGAGGTAGTCTGAGCAATGGCGTTATAAATGTTCTCCTATCGGTTGTCAAACCGTCCTTAAGCTTTTGTTAATATCTTTAATAATCAATGACTTATGTGATAATATAGGGGGATGGACGGGGACGTTTTGAAGCTGCGCGGCCCGGGGTTCGCGGGCCGGTCTGATCGCGCTTTGAGACCGTTTCCAAGGCCGGTTTTCTACCAGGGGGAGCAAGGGTGGCCGAAACCGAGGGATATGTCGTCCTGGCTTTCGACGACTCCCGTTACCTGGACCTGGCCGTAAACCTGGCCTTGTCCGTGCGCCGGGCCGAGACCCGCCCCATCAGCGTGGTGGTCGGCGGCGGCCTCACGGTGCCCGACCGGCTCCGCCCCCTGTTCGACCGGGTCATCGCGGCGCCCGCGGACGGCACGCTGCGCGGGGCGATGAACAAACTCTCGCTTGCGGCCCTCAGCCCCTACGGCCGAACGCTCTATCTGGATTCCGACTGCTTGCTGTTCAGCCCGCGCATCGCCTTCTTCTGGCAGAAGTATCGCGGCCGGGCGTTCGTGGTGGAGGGCCACAAGCAAAGCACGGGCCCGGTGTTCGCCTGTTCCCTGGGCGAAAAGGACGCGGGCGCCCTGTGCCGGCTCTTGAACATCCCGTTCCTGTCGGTGTTCAACGCTGGCGCGATCTATTTCGAGCGCGGGAGCGAGGCCGACCGCGTGTTCGCCGCCGCCCGCGCGCTCTACGACGGCCCGCATCGGGATGAGATCAGTTACCGCTACAAACATGCCGGCGAATACGCCGACGAGCCGTTCTTCGGCGCGGCGCTTGGCCAGCTGGGCATCGCGCCCGACGAACCGCCGGCGACCCAGCGCCTGCAGGTCACCACACCCAACATCACCGACGCGGTCATGGACATCGATACCGGTGACCTGCGCGTCGTCAAACAGCCGCCTGGCGCCAAGCCGCGCGTATGGGGAGGCGTGGTCGGACACTTCTGCGGCCTCGCGCCCATGGACAGGTACTTCCCCCTGGCCGATAAACTGCGCAAGGAAGCGCACCTGCCCGCCATGGACCGCAGCCTGTTCAACCCGGTCGTTCTAACCGCAGGACATCGCGAGCCGGAAAACGGCGAGGTCATCAAAGCAAGGTCATGAGCTCTAACGATCCCCGCCGCATCGTCCTGGCGACAAGTCTGGTGCCGCAACGCGACCACGCGTTGCAGACGGCGGCGGTGGCATCCTGGCGCGCGGCGGGATTCGCGGTGCTCTCGGTCAACGGCGCCAAGGAAGCGGAACAGGTACGCCGCGAATTCCCGGACGTCGAGGTGATCGCGGTGGAACGCACCGCCGAGCACTTCGCCAAGAAGCCGGTGCCGTTCATCCACGACCTGCTGGCCGCCCTGCGCAAGGCTTGCGGCGGCGCCAATCTCGCCGACTGCACCGTCGGCATCATCAACGCCGACATATATATGAGGCCGCTGCCCGGCCTCGCGCCGGCGATCCGCCGGGAAGCCAAGGGCGCCCTGCTCCTCGGCCCGCGCGTCGATGTCGCCAACCGCGCCGCCTTCGAGACCTACGCCGCCACCGGCGCCGAGACCTACTCCATCGGCTACGACTACTTCCTGATGTCGGGCGACCTGCTGGACGACTTCGCCGACAGTCCGTTTTGCATGGGCATGCCGTTCTGGGATTACTGGATGCCGCTGGCGGCGCTGCTCCAAGGCCGGCCGCTCAAGGCCGTCACTACCCCCGTGGCGCTGCACGTCGCGCACGAAACCCGCTGGGACGGCACCATCTACCTGTTCTTCCACGCGCTGATTTCATATGTGATCGAGCTGTGCCGCGCCGGACTCAGACGCGACACTTCGGCCGCGTCGCGCCAGTTCGATCTGATGTTCGACGCGCTGTCGCACGTTTATGCCGGCGTCTTCGAGCGCGGCACGGAGAAGGCGCCCGGCGCCGACGCACCGGCCGAAGCGGCGGTCACGGCGCTGGCCGACTTCTACGACCGCTTCCAGGAGGTCGCGGTGCACCATATCAAGAGCCGCGCCATGCCCATCACCATCGGCGAGGTTTCGTGACGACCGCGGAAGAATTGTTCCAGCGCGGCCTCGCGCTCCACCAACAGGGCGACCTTCCCGGCGCCGCGGAATATTACGGCGAGGCGGCGCAGATCGATCCCGCCAACCCCGACCTTTTGCACATGCTGGGGCTGGCGGCGTATCAGCTCGGCGATCTTTCCGCCGCGGTCGATATTCTCGGCCAGGCTTTGGCCTTGCGCGATCCCTTTCCGGAAGCGCGCGCCAATCTCGCCACGGTGTTGCAGGCGGCGGGACGCTATCCCGACGCCGAGGCGGCCTTGCAGCAGGCAATCGTGGAGGCGCCTCAAGCCGCGCCGCTTCGTTTCAACCTCGGCAACCTGCTGTCCGAACAAGGGCGCGCGGAAGAAGCGGTGGCCGCCTATCGTGCCGCGCTTGCGCTCGAGCCCCGGCATGCCGAGGCCGCCAGCAACCTCGGCACCACGCTGCGCGAGCTTGGCGACCTCGAAGGCGCCAAGGCCGCCTATTTGCAGGCGCTGGCGCACCGCCCGAATTACCCCGAGGCCCAGTACAACCTCGCCAATGTCTATCGCGACATGGGGCAACTGCGGCGCGCGGAGCAGGAACTGCGCCTCTTGATCGCCGCGCGCGACGACCATGTGAAGGCCTACAACAGCCTGGGCGTGGTGCTGAGCGATCAGGGGCGCGCGGCCGACGCCCAGGCCGCGTTCGCGAGCGCCATGGCGCGCGATCCGAATTATCTGCCCGCCGCGAGCAACTGGCTGAGCACGCAGCAGTACGTACCGGGCGTCACGCCGGGATCGCTGCTCCACATCCACCGTCAATGGGCCGAGCGCAATCTGCCGCCGCCGCCGGCGGCGCGGCGCAAGATCGGCGCCACGCGGCCGCTGACCGTGGGGTTCGTCTCGCCGGACTTCGGCATCCATCCGGTCGGCATCCTGAGCGTGCGCCTGTTCGAGAATCTCGACCCCGCGGAGATCCGCGCCATGGCCTTCAGCACGCGGCCCCCGGCGCAGGACGACGCCCTGACACGGCGTATCGCCCAGGCCGTGCAGTGGCGCGATGCCTCGGGCCTGAGCGACGACGCCCTCGAGGCGTTGGTCGACGTGGCGGGCGTCGATATCCTGTTCGACCTCTCGGGCCATACCGGCGGCCATCGCCTGACCCTGTTCGCGCGGAAAGCCGCACCCGTGCAGATCAGCTGGCTCGGCTATGTCGGCACCACCGGACTCAAGGCGATGGACTATGTGCTCGCGGACCCGGTGCAGGCGCCACCGGGCGCGGAAGCGGACTATGTGGAAAAAATCATCCGTCTGCCCCACGGCTATACCTGTTTCGATCCGCCGGAAGACGGGCCTGACGTTGGTCCCTTGCCGTTCGCGCGCAACGGCCATGTGACCTTCGGCAGCCTCAACAATCCCGCCAAGCTCAACAGCGCGGTGATCGAGAGCTACGCGCGCATCCTGACGGCGGTCCCGGACAGCCGGCTGCTCATCAAATTCAAGGGGCTGGGAGATGCCGACGTACAGCGCGACCTGCACGCCGCCTTCGCCCGGCATGGCCTTGGGGCGGACCGGCTGATGGTTTCAGGCGGCGCGCCACGGCGAGCGTTCCTGGACACATATAATAAGGTGGATATCGCCCTCGACACCTTCCCCTACTCCGGCGGCCTGACCACATGCGAGGCGCTGTGGATGGGATGCCCCGTAGTCACCTTTGCCGGCGCCACCTTCGCCGGACGCCATGCGGCATCCTATCTCACTAACGCAGGGTACAGCGATCTGGTGGGCGCGACGCAAAGCGAATTCGAGACCATGGCCGTGGCCCTGGCCCGCGACACGGCACGCCTTGCCGCCTTGCGCCAGGGCTTACGCGCGCAACTGCTGGCGTCGCCGGTCTGCGACGGGCGCGCCTTCGCCAGGGACTTCACCGCCGCGATGTTCGACGTGGCGAAGATCAGCTGAACTCCCGGACCGCCGCGAGCAGCCGGTCGATCTGCGCCGGCCAGCCCCAATCCTGCATGAAGGCCGCGCCGCTCTCGCCACGGCGGCGCGCATCCGTCCGGTCGGTATAGGCGGCTTCCAGCTTGGCGACGATCTCGTCGATCGCGGATTCCCCCCACCCCTTGAGGTCGGCACGGCCGGTGAGATCGCCGATGGGAATCTGGAAATCCAATGTGTAGCAATTGCCGGCGCCGATCAGGTCGAGATGACCGGTGTTGCGCGACAGGATCGCCGGCGTCGCGCAGGCCATGGCTTCCATGGCGACGAGATTCGTGCCGCCTTCGCAGCGGCTGGGCAGCAACGCCACGTCCACACCGCGCAGGAGAGCAGGCAAATCCGTATGAGCGACCAGCCCGAGGTCGGCGTGATGGCGCGCAGCGATGCCGTTGGCCGCCAACCATCCGCCAACGTCCAGGCGGCCGCCTTCGACCGTCGGTGCGCCTTTGACATGCGGTGATGTCGCCAACTCCGCGGCCGCCCCCGGCCAGGGATTGTGCCAGGCGGTGACCAGAAGCGCGTCGTCGTGGCGGGCACAGAACTTGGCGAAAGCGGCGACGACCAGATCCTGCCCCTTGCGGTATTCCAGCTTGCCGCCCGAGAACACGCAGAACCGCCCGGGATGCAGGCTGGCGCGCGGCCCCGGCTTGAACAAAGTCAGGTCCACGCCCTGCGGGCAGTTGCGCACACGCGCGAGACCGTGCGCTTCCAGCAATGTCGTGTTCCAGGCGGAGCCGGTGATGTAGCCGGCGAGATGCGCGAGCCTTTTCAGGTTCGCCTTGGGGATGACCGCCGACTCACAGAAAGCGACGCCGAGCGTGGGCGTACCGGTGAGCGCCTGAATCTGATCGGGCAGGTCCAGCCGGTCGCCCAGGGCCAGCAACACCGGAAAATCGAGGGCAAGCCCGCCCCGGCACAACTGGGACTGCCAGCCGCTGGCTTCGCCGAGCACACCGGCCAATGCCGGCGGCGGATCGGCTTTCAGGACGGCGGCGGGAAAGATCACCGCCGGGTCGATCCCCCGGCGCACCAGGTCCAGGGCCAGGTTGAGCCCATACATGCCCCAGCCGCTGGGCAGTCCCACCTCCCAGCCGATCCCGATCCCTCTCACCTCAGGCCCCTCATATGCGGATATTTAAAGTGTTATTTACCACTGCCAGGGTACAGGATCGGATTGAATGCGCCAAAAGGCGCTCGCTGCCTGTGGGAAGGATGGACGTTCATGTCGGATTTCATGATGAGCCAGGTGCAAGGTCTGCTTGCCAAAGTGGCCGATGACCTTGAAAAGATGGGTGACACCAACACCGCCCAGACCGATATGCTGCTCGGTGCCATCAATGACCTTGCCGCCAACATGTTTGCGACCCAGGCGATCCTCTGCGTGCTGCTGCGCGACCACCCGGTTGACCCCAAGCAGGTCAAGGCCTGGATCGCCGCCCAGACCGGTAGCCCGGATGAAGCCCCCAAGGCCCAGGGCATCGTCGACATGCTGCTCGGCGCCGACAAGAAAAAGAACTAACACCACCGCCGTTTCATTCCAGCCGGGGCCGCGGGCATGACAATGCTGCGCGGCCTTTATGCTGCCGCCACCGCCCTGGCCGCGCCCGTGCTGGACGTGTGGCTCGCGCGCCGCCTGGCCCGCGGTAAGGAAATCGCCGGACGGACCGGCGAACGCAAAGGCCGCGCCACCCAACCCCGTCCCGCCGGCAAGCTGATCTGGTTCCACGGCGCCAGCGTCGGTGAATGCCTGTCGCTGTTGCCGCTGATAGAAAACCTGGCGGCGCACTGCAATATTCTGATTACGTCCGGCACCGTGACATCGGCCGCGCTCCTGGCCGAGCGGCTTCCCGCCGGCGTCCTCCACCAGTTCGTTCCCTTGGACCGCCGCGCCTGGGTGAACCGCTTTCTCGACCATTGGCGCCCCGACGGCGTGGTCTGGGCGGAATCCGAACTCTGGCCGAACCTGCTGGGCGCCATCGCCGCACGGAAAATCCCGGCCGCGCTGGTCAATGGCCGGCTGTCGGACCGCGCCTACGACGGCTGGCGCAAATGGCCCGGCTTTGCGCGCGAGACGCTCGCAGCCTTCACCCTGGTCCTCGCCCAGTCGGAGATCGACCGCGCCAGGTTCGCAGGCCTGGGCGCGCACGACGCGCGTGTCAGCGGCAACATCAAGCTGGCCGCGCGCCCGTTACCTGTGGACGAGGCCGCGTTACGCGCGCTGCGGAACATGATTGGAGACCGCCCGTGCTGGCTCGCCGCCAGCATCCATCCTGGCGAGGACTATGTTGCCGGCGCCGTGCACCACGAGTTGACGCCCCACCACCCCGGGCTGCTTACCGTGATCGTACCGCGCCACCCCGCGCGCGGCGCCGAGATGGCCGCGGTCATGGCGAAAGCAGGCCTCGTCTCCGCGCGCCGCGCCGCCGGCGAACAGATAACGCCGGCGGTCCAGGTCTATATCGCCGATACCATGGGCGAGCTTGGCCTGTTCTACCGCGCGGTGCCGGTGGTGTTCCTCGGCAAGTCGCTCGCGGTCGGCGGCGGCCAGAACCCGGCGGAACCGGCTGCACTCGGCTGCGCCCTGATGCTCGGCCCCGACATGAGCAATTTCCGCGATATCGCGGCAGAACTCCTGGCGATGGACGCTGCGGTCCAGATTGCGGACGGCGCGGGCCTTGCCGAAGCTGCCGATATCCTGCTGCAAGATCCAGCCCGCCGTAGCGCCCTCGGCGCCCATGCGCGCGCGATGATGGCGCGTCATCAAGGCGCGGTTGCCGAAACCTTGCGCCATATCGCGCCGCTGCTCCAAATCGGGTAAGTTCCGCCCATGGATTCAGATTCCGAACGGCGCCTGCGCGAACTTCGCCTCAACCTGGCGGAGGTCTGCCTGGAGGGCAAAGTCGAGCGCATCGCGGCGCTCACGCGCAATCCGTCGGGCGACGCGATCATTACCATGATCAATTCCGGCGTGCGCCACCTGACCATGAACAAGGCCGACCAGGCCGTGGCCGAACGCTGCCATCGCATCCTGTCGGTCGAACATGACATCGCCCGCAAGGTCGCGGCTTACCTGGCGCTCAGCCTGTTCACCTTTCCGCACACCATGGACCGGGCATTCGACATCGTCGATGTGCCGACGCCGCTGATCGCCACGGTGGTGAAGACGTTGCTCTCCGTCCCCGTGTTCTTCACCAAGGAAGGCGCCCGCAAACGCGCGCTGGCGCATGTCGAAGCGACCGTGCAGGAACTCCACAAGGCAGCCTCGGTGATCGACGAGGACGACTTCCGCAAGGAAGTCCTCGCGGGCTTCATGGACGGCTACGTGGTCTCTGCGGTTTACGGCGAGGATGTCTCCTTGCGCAACCTCGCGCAAAAGCGCGCCGAGCTGATCCGCATGTATCTCGATATCCATGGGTTGGCGCGCGACGTGCGGCCGCCGCCGCGCGCATCCGGCGACACACTCGTGCGCCTCGGCGTGCTGTGCCCCGGCGCCTTGAGCGAAACCGCCGCCTTGCGCGGACATCTCCTTGGGCTGGACACCAGCATCTTCCAGGTCATCGCCTTCGTGCCCGACGAGGCCGCCACCAGCGTCGGCGCGAATTTCCAGGATCTGGCCGACGATTTCGTGGCCCTGCCGACCAATGACCTGGCCAAGGCCGCCGAGATCATCGCCGGGGAAAACCTCGACGTGCTGATGGCCGGCGCCAATCTCACCAATACCTGCCGGTTCCCCTGGACCTTGCTGATGGCCCAGCGCCTCGCCCGCCTGCAGGTTGTGATGCATTCCTGCTGCCTGACCACGGGCTTCCCCACCGTCGATCTGTTCCTCAACGGCATCCTCAACGAGCCCGACGACATGACCGAGGATTACACCGAGGAAGTCGCGCTGTTCCCGGGATCGTCCAACCACTACGCCTTTCCCGGCCCGACGGTGCAACCCGAGACCGTCACCCGCGAACAGATCGGCGTGCCCGACGCGGCGCTGCTGCTGCTCTCGGGCGCCAACTACTTCAAGATCGGGCCGGACCTGATCAACGCCTGGGCGCGCATCCTCGAGGCCGTGCCCCACGCGCACCTTCTGATGTATCCGTTCAATCCCAACTGGACCACGCACTATCCTTATCGCGAGGGCTTTCTGCGCTTCGTGCAGGAACGTTTCGCCGCGCGCGGCGTCGGCGTGGAACGCCTGCATGTGCTGGAGGCGCAGCCGTCGCGCGCGCCGATCCTGGGCGTGCTCAAGCTCGCCGACCTCTATCTCGACAGCTTTCCCTACTCCGGCGCGGTGTCCTTGATGGATCCCATCAGCATGGCTTGCCCGCCCGTCGTACGCGAAGGCCATACCGCGCGTTGTCGGCAGAGCGCCGCCCTGTTGCGCGAGATCGGCCTCGACGTGCTGGTCGCCAAATCCACCGACGACTATGTCACCTTGGCCACGCGATTGTTGCTGGACCCGACTTTGCGCCGCGAAATGTCGGAAGCGGTGCGCGATGTCGCCCGCACCTATGAATTCGGCCCCAACGGCGCCGCCGGCGGCCTGGGCGCCGACGTGGGCGACATCCTGCTCGCCGCCCTCCGAAAGAAACTCAAGGCATGATCGAAAAATCGATCAGGCCTTGTTCTTGACCGGCGCATCGCCTTGACTGAAAGCCGCTTTCCGGCGCGATGCGCTACTTCCGCAATTTGAAAACATCCGACGGCTGGTGCGCCACCAGGGCGTCTTCCAGACGGGCAATGGTGTCGCTGCGCACCATATTGCCGACGCGCAGTTCCAAAATCCGCGCCTCTTCACCGGCATAGAGCCGCCCCAGGGTCAGGATCGCCCTCACCAACCCCGCGTCGCGCACCGCGATGATGTCGAGCTGGTCCCAGGACGGCGGATCGAACACCGAAAGCGGCGAGATCTCATCCACCGCCCGGATATGGAAACTGTTGTCGTCGCGCCAATGGGCGCCGAGCAAATGGTAGCCGTTGGCGGCGAGGGTGTCCGCGACCGGCTGGGCGTCGGCGATATTGTGGAAGGCGCAGTTGATTTTCACCACCGCTGGCCGCCAGCGGGCGATGCGTCCGGCGGTGTCGCGGTTGAGATGGGGTGCCTCACAGGAAAGCAGCGTCACCGCCGAAATTTCGTCGTCGCCTGCGGACCGCGCGGGAACGGCGGCGAGATCGACCTTGGCGCCGGCGAAGCCTGTTGCCGCCATCACGTCCCAGCCCGCGGTCGCGTACTGCTGCATCTGCGGCGCGGACACCGCGCTCAAAAACAGCGCGGCGGGTTTTCCCGCCGGCGGCTGCAGATCGAACGCGAGGATGATCGGGATATCGCTGCTCACCCCACGATGGTAGGGGGCTCCCCAGGCGAACGCCAGCGTCTTAGTGCCGGCGCTCCGTGGGGGTCGCGGTCAGGTCCACGACCTTGCCGAGGCGCAGCACCTTGATCGCCGCCGCCTTGCCGATGCGCTCCGCGGTCAGCAAGCGATGCAAGTGATCGACACCGGTCACCGGCACGCCGTCGATCTCGAGCAGCAGGTCGCCCGAGATGAGCCCGGCGGCATCGGCGGGGCTGCCGGTTTCCACGGTGAACACACGGGCGGCGCTTTCCGGGCCGCGTTCCAGGGCGCGCACGATCCGGCGCGGAATGCCCACGGTCTGGGCGCCGACCCCGAGGTGGCTGCGGCGCACGACGCCGTGCCGCAGGATTTCGGTGGCGACGAACAGCGCGGTATTGGCGGCGACCGCGAAGCACAACCCCTGCGCCCCCATGATGGTGGCGGTGTTGACGCCGATCACCTGGGCCCGGGAATCCACCAGCGGCCCTCCCGAATTCCCCGGATTGAGGGCAGCGTCGGTTTGCAGCACGTCGTCGATCTGGCGGCCTGCTTGGCCACGCCCCACTTGACTCCGTAGGGACCGGCCCAGCGCGCTCACCACGCCGGCGGTGACGGTGCATTCGAAACCCAGCGGATTGCCGACGGCGACCGCGAGCTGGCCGACCCTGAGTTTGCTGGAATCGCCGAAAATCAGCGCCGGGAACGGCCCGCCGTGAACTTGGAGCACCGCCAGGTCGGTATCGGGGTCATCGCCCACCAGATAGGCCTGGCGCTCGATCCCATCCGCCAACGCCGCGCGGATCTCCGGGTTCTTCTCGCCTGATCCGTGAACCACATGACTGTTGGTGATCATGTAGCCGTCGGGCGTGAACAGGAATCCGGTCGCGGCCCCGCCGCCATTTCCGTTGGTCTTGCTCTTCAAGCGCAGATGCGCGACCGCAGGCGCGACCGCCTCCACGGCGGAAATCACCGTCCGGCTGTAGGCGTCATGAAGCGGCAGGTCAGGATGGATATCGAGCGGCATGGGCGAGATGTAGGAAGCCCGAACCGCCTATGCCAGGGGTTCCGCCGCCAGCGCGGCCAGGGCCGCGGCCAGCAGCTTGACCGTCGGTTGCCAATTGCGGTGTTTGCGCTGACGGAACAGGCGCATGGCCGGATACCACGGCGTGTCGTCGCGCTCGTGCAACCAGCGCCAGTCGTTGCCTTGGGCGATCAGCAGCCATACGGGTTTGCCGAGCGCCCCGGCGAGGTGGGCCACCGCCGTATCGACCGTGATCACGAGATCGAGAGCGCTGACCGCCGCCGCCGTGGCGGCGAAATCGGTGAGGCGCGGCGCGAGGTCGGTCACGCGCTCGCGCCACGGCGCTTGCGCGCATTCGGACGCCGCGGCGCCCACCTGCAAGCTGTAGTACGTCACGCCCGGCACATCGAGCAGCGGCAACAGCAGCGACAGCGGCACCGAGCGCCACCGATCGTTCTCGTGCTGCGGATTGCCGCGCCACACCAAGCCGGCCTTGAAGCGGCCCGCGAGATCGAAGGCCCGCGTGCCGGCCGGAACACCGAGGTAGGCGGGCATCGATTGCAAGTCGTCAAGAGTCACGCCCAGCGCCTGAGGCACGCTCAAGAGCGGCAGGTAAAAATCGGCGGCCACGGGCGTCCCCGGCGCGACCGTACGGGATACGCCGGGCGCCGTTCCAATCAGCGATTGGAGGCCGGCGTGGCACTCGACGATCACGCTCGCCCCCCGCGCGGCCAGTCGATCGGCGAAGCGCACGAAATGGATGACATCCCCGATGCCCTGCTCGAGCGCCAGCAGCAGGGTTTTGCCCGCCAGCGGTTGACCCTGCCAGCGCGGCATGGACATGGACCGCTCACCCCGTCCTTCGCGCCGGAACCGCCATTCGTATTCCGCGAAGCCGCGCTTGAAATCGCCCGAGGTCAACAGGGCATTGGCCAGATTCCAATGGGCGTCGGCATTCTCCGGCGCCAGGGTGATCGCGTGCTCCAGGCAGGCGATGGCCTGGGGCAGGAAACCCCACACCCGATAGACCATGGCGAGATTGATGAACGGCAGCGGCGAAGCCGGATCCACCTGCCCGGCGGCCTGGAACCAGCGTTCCGCCGCGACCAGGTTGCCCAGGCGATAGAGCACGACGCCATAGTTCAGGAGCGCCTTGGAGTGCAGCCCGCCCAGACTGCCCAGCTTCACATATAAAGTGCGGGCCGCCGCGAGTTCGCCGCGGCGCTGGTGCTCCAGCGCCTGATCGTAAAGCGACGGCGCATGGCCCGGGTCCAGGCTGAGCGCCGCGGCCAGCGCCGAACGCGCGAGTCCGGGCCGGCCGATCATCCGGAAACAGGTGGCAATGGCGTGACACAGATCGGCGTCGAGGCCCTTGGCTTTGGCGCGTTCGAACAACGCCAAGGCGGTTTCGGGACTGCCGCGATTGATCTCGAGCGCTCCCAACTGGCGCAAGGCCGCGGGATGGTCGGGACTCATGGATAGAACGGCGTGGTAAAGCCCCGTGGCGCGCGCGGCGGCGCCGGCCGCCAAGGCGGTCTCGGCATCCGCGAGCAGACCGTCCAGGATGGTGGCTTCTCCGCCTGCATGCGCCATGCACCCGGTTATAATGCGGGCCGGTTGTGGTGCAAACTGCCGTCCCCGCCTGAAGCAAAAATGAACAAGCCCCCGTTGCCTTCTTCCAAGTCCTCCGCCGATCTCGCCAAAGCCCAGAACCTGCACGCCGCCGGCCGCCTGGCCGATGCGCGCGCATTATATGAGCGCGCCTTCGCGGCCGACCGGCGCGACACCGCGGCGGTGCATGGCCTTGGTTTAATCGCCATCGACCAGGGCCGGCCCCTGGACGCCCTGCCCCTGTTCGCTCGCTGCATGGTTTTGGCACCCGACAATCCGGTGTTCCGCGCGAGCTACGGCTTGGCGCTGCTGGAAGGCGGCAAGCCCGAGGATGCCGCCGGGCACCTCCTCGACGCGGCCAACCGCGCGCCGGAATTCGCCGAGGCGCGCGTGCACCTTGCCCGGGCCCTGATCGCCATGAAGCGCCGCAGCCAGGCGTTCGACGTGCTGGCGGACACGGTCGCGCGGTTCCCGGCGCGCGCCGACGCGTGGTCGCTCAAAGGCACGGTCGAACGCGCACTGGGACGGAGCTCTGACGCCGAACAGTCCTTGCGCCGCGCCGCCGACCTCGCGCCGGAGGATCCCGGCATCCTCAACAACCTGGGCGCGGTCTTGCGCGACCAGGGACATGCGGAAGCAGCGATCGCCCTTTACCGCAAGGCGCTGGCGCTGGCGCCGTCGCGCGCCGTCACCCGCGTCAATCTCGGCAACGCCCTCGCCGCCATCGGACACCTCCCTGAAGCCGAGGCTCACCTGCGCAAGGCGCTGCTGCTCGATCCTGTGTCATCCGACGCCGGCCTGGGGCTTGCCCTGCTGCTCGCGGGCAACGAACGCGGCGCGGAAGCGATCCCATTGCTGCAAGCTGTGCTTGCCCGCGATCCCGCCAACCAGGACGCGGCGGTCAACCTGGGCGTGGCGCTGCTGGCGGGCGGCGACGTCGCGGGCGCCGAAGCCGCCTACCGCGATGTTCTCGCACGCGCGCCCAAGAACGCCGAGGCGCACTACAATCTCGCCTGGGTGTTGCTGCTCACCGGCCGTTGGCGCGAGGCCTGGCCGCACTTCGACTGGCGCTGGAAGCTCAAGTACTTCAGCTCGCGCGCGCGCGGATTCAAGAAGGCGCCGTGGGACGGAACGCAAATCCAGGGCACGCTCCTGGTCCATGCCGAGCAAGGCATGGGGGATGCGATCCAGTTCGGGCGGCTGCTGGCCGAGGCCCGCAAACGCTGCGACCGCCTGGTGTTCGAATGCCACCGTCCGCTAATCCGGCTGCTGGCGTCACTCCCGGGCGTGGACGAGATCGTCGCCGCCGGCGATCCCTTGCCGCCCTTTGCCCAGCACATCCCGCTGATGAGTCTGCCCGGCGTTCTCGATCTCACGCCCGAGACCATCCCCGGCGCCACCGGCTACCTGACAGTGCCCGCGCCGGCGGCGCGCGGAAACCGCATCGGCCTGGTCTGGGCCGGCTCGCCCGACAACAAGATCGATAAACGGCGGAGCATCCCGGCGCGTCTGTTCGCGCCGCTGCTCGCGACCCCGGGTCTGGAGTTCGTGAGTCTCCAGGTCGGACCGCGCGCCGAGGAGGCCGGGGATTTGCCGGGGCTCGCGGCCGCCGGTCCGTTTTCCGATTTCGCCGACACCGCCGCCACCGTCGCGGGCCTCGACCTCGTGATCGGGGTGGACACGGCGGTGATCCACCTGGCCGGCGCCATGGGCAGGCCGGTCTGGACCTTGCTGCCGTTCATGCCGGACTACCGCTGGCTTTTGGGGCGGTCCGATTCGCCCTGGTACGCCTCCATGCGCCTGTTCAGACAGGAGAAAGCCGGCGATTGGGAGGGCGTAATCGCTCATGTCATCAAGGCGTTAACCGATTGGCAAGGAAAGGGTGGTTAACGGGTGAGTTTGGAGACGACCGTCAATCGTGCTATTCAGGTGCCGCGTGCCTCCCCAGCCGGGGGCATGGAGAGCGGCCCGAAGGGCAGCGAGCGCGGGCGAAGCCTGCTAAGGAGCTACGGCTGATATGGTTAGTTCTGTTTCCTCGTCCGCGCCTACGGTGGCCGCCAAGGCGCTGACCAGCCAGCCCGCGACCAACGCCCTCACGGGGCAAACGCCATCCGTCACCGGCTCGGCGCTCCTCGGCACCAACAGCAGCACGAATCCCTCCGCCACCATCCTGAACGGCAGCAGCGGTGACGGCAGCGACATTTTCGGCACCCTTTCCTCCACCCAGTCCACGCTGTTCCAGCAGATTCAGGCCAATGCCAACGCCCGCCTGAACACGCAGCTCCAGCAGATCGGCGACGCCGCCGACGGCAAGATCAAAGGCCTCAACGTCGAGGCTGACCGGTGGGTGAGCGTGAAGGCCCAGATCAACAACGCGCAGATCTATGTGGAGAACGGCCAGGAAGCCGCCAATCAGGTGAGCCAGATCCTGCTCAACATGCGCACCTCCATCGCCTCCAGCGCCGAGCAGGGCCAAGACCCCAAGTACTGGAACGACCAGTTCAACCAACAGGTCAACAGCATCAACCTGCAGGCCGAGAGCGGCTCTCAGGCGACCAACCTCGTGGGCAGCCTCAATCCGGTGGACCTCAGCCCGAATCAGATCGAATACCGCAGCAATGTCGGTATCGGTTCCACGACCTTGACCGGCACGTATATCGGCACCGATTTCCGCATCACCGCCAATGACGGCACGGTGTGGGTTCCCGACACCCAGTCCGACCTGATCCAGGCCTACAAGGGCCTGCAGGGCGAGGCCAAGACCTACACCACCGCCGATGGCCAGAAGATCAACATGGCCACCTCGACACGTAACGGGCTCAAGCTGGTCAGTTACAACGACAAGACCAAGGCCATCACCGTGCAGATCACCGTGGTGCCCGAGGAACCCCCGATCACGGTCACCGGCAAGCTCGAGACCAACGGCATCGGTGTGATGCAATCGTGGTTCTACAACAACTTCGCCACCAAGGCCGACCGCGACCACGCCTTTGCGGACATCAACAAGGCCGAGACCAATCTCGTTGGCGCACAGGGCACGCTCGCGGGCCTGGCGGCCCAGGTTGGACGCGATGCCAAGAAGGCGAACGACGCGATCAACGACTTCAGCAAGCAGATCACCGACGCAACCAACAGCAAGTCGCAAGCGGAGCAGAACGCCAAGGTGGCCGCCGCCCAGCAATACCTGGCCATGCAGTCCAACCTGCAGAACCTTCAGTCGGTGCAGTCCAACTACCTGCAGGCCTTCTCGGGCTTCGTCGACGATCCCTTCGCCCAGGCGTCTTTGGACCTCATCACCTAAGGTTCCGACCCGGCAAATCTTGCCGGGGAACCCGCGGAATCTTTTGCCTGAAGCCCCCTCCCGGCTGCGCCGGCCGGTCCTGAGGCTTCCAGAAACAACAAATAAATCAACAAATTAGCCGCCCTGGTCGGCTTGGCCCGGGGCTTGCATCTCCGCCCTTGGATTTATGCGCGTGGACCATTTGGTCTGCGACAGCCATCAGCGGAGCGAGGACCATGGACGTTCAACCGGTTTCGAAGGCGCAACAGACCAGCCTGTTCGGCAATTTCGGCTCGCCCGCCGACAGCGCCGCCCCCGGCAGCGCCGAGAACGCCTTTTCCGCCCTGCTCAACCTGGTGGGCGTGAAATTCAACACCGGCTCCGCGATCGGCGGCATGGAAAGCAAGCTGATGCATTCCAACGACGCCGCGCACGCCGCCCAGGCCGAAGCCCGCGACGATGCCGCCAAGGACGCCCCGCGCTCCCTGGTCAAAGCCAAGGGCACCAAGTCGGATGACAAGGACGCCAAGGCGGCCAAGGACCAGGACAACACCGCCACCGATACCACCACCAAGACCGACGACACCACCGCCACGGATGCCGCCGCCGACCAGACGCAGGCCGCGGTCCAGGCCGCCGTGGCGACCACCGTGCAGTTGCCGGTGGCCGCCGAGGTTCAGGCCGCTCCGGTTGTCGCGGTCGTGCAGCAGGCCACGGTCGCCGAAGCCGTGACCGGCCCGGTGGAGACCGCCGCCGACACCGCGGTTGCCGCCGCCACCCCCGAAGTCGCCGCAGCGGCCACCGTCGCCCAGCCCGAAAAGGTCGCTGAAACCGCCGCGGTGGTGCAGCAAGCCGCTGGTCCGGCCGTCGCCCAGACCAAGGCCGCCAACACCGGGCCGAAGCTCGTCCAGGCCGCCGTCGCGACCGTTGCCGCCGACGACACCGCCGCCGTGGACGAAACCGCCGTGCAGGACGTCGTGACCGCAAGCGCCAAGACCACCGTGGCGAAGGAAGAAGGCCCCAAGGAGACCCGTTCGGCCGCAGCGGTCGATCAGTCCCAGGCCATGTCGCGTGCGATGGGGGATGACACCAAGATCCAGGTGAAGGTCCAGGTCACCGGCAAAGTCGCCGCCAACCAGGCCTATGTCGATACCAGCCCGTACAATATCTACACCGGCTACACCGGCGCGACCGAGGGCTCGACCGCCAACGGCCAGGTCGGCGAAGCCACCGCCACCAACGCCCTGGTGCAGACCGCCGCCCGCACCGCGGAAGCCCAGCCTCAACCCGCCGTCGCCGTCATGCTGCCGCCGCAGCTGCAGTCGCAGCAGGCGCCCGCGCCGGCCGTGCGCGCGGACGCGGCCCCGATCCAGGCGCTGGAAGCCTCGAGCAACTCGGGCGCCACGCAGAACAACAGCCAGAGCGGCTTCGCCTCCGTCGGCGGCCAGAGCCAGAACACGCAGACCACCGCCGACGCCAAGGCGGCGCAGCAGACCGCCACCGACCGCCCGCAGGTCACGCCGCGCGAGATCGTCGACCAGATCAAGGTCGTGATCTCCCGCGCCGCCAAGTCCGGCCTCGACAAGGTCCAGATCCAGCTGAAGCCCGCCGAACTCGGCCGCATCGACGTGAAGCTGGAGATGAGCGAGGACCACAAGGTCCGCGTCACCGTCACCGCCGACAACAAGGAGACGCTCGCCCTCCTGCAGAGCGACTCCCACACCCTCGAACGCACCCTGAACGACGCCGGCCTGCGCACCGACAGCGCCAACCTGCACTTCAACCTGCGCAGCGAAAGCGACCCGCGCGAAGCTCAGAACGGACAGCAGGGCCAGAACCGGGGCGCGAACCAGAACGCCGCCGACGCCGGCGCGGAAGACCCGGCGCAACAGTTCGACTACGCCGCGGCCGCCCGCAATCGCGGCGGCGTGGACACGTTTGCCTAAGCCGGGCGCCTAAGAAAGAGACCCAGAGGACTTAGCCATGGTCGATTCAGTCAGCAACAGCAAGGCAGCGACCGATGCCGCAACAAAGGCATCGCAGTCGTCGACCAAGCTTTCCAGCGACCTGAACTCCTTCCTGACGCTGCTCACGTCGCAGCTCAAGAACCAGGATCCGCTGTCGCCCATGGATTCGACCCAGTTCACCAACCAGCTGGTCCAGTTCTCGCAGGTCGAACAGCAGATCAACATCAACTCGAACCTGTCGAACCTGATCGGACTGACCCAGCAGAACATCGCCTCCAACGTGGTCAATTACATCGGCAAGACCATCGAGGGCCCGTCCAACCAGGCGCCGCTGATCAACGGAAACCTGCGCGCTTCGTACAGCCTCGAGTCCAAGGCGGCGTCGGTCAATATCGCGGTCAAGAACGCCGCCGGCGACATCGTATTCACGAAAAACGGCGATCCGGAATCGGGTGTCCACGAATTCAACTGGGACGGCAAGGATTCGAACGGCATCCAGCAGAAAGACGGCAACTACACCCTTGAAGTCACCGCGCTGGCCGCCGACGGCTCGACGATCACAACTTCGACCACCGTGTTCGGCAAGGTCACGGGGGTCACCTCGGTCAACAACGTCACCACCCTCCTGCTCGGCAGCATCGGCATCCCGGTGAACACCGTGCTGGCGGTTACGGATGGCGGCTAAAAGCTAACGGTAACGGCGTTTTTTAGGACGAATTTAACCATCCCGCGCCAGGGTCGAATTTGAGGAACTCCCTCACCCGAACCTGGTTCTGAGACAAGCGGGTTTCCGGCGGCGAACGCCGCCAGAGAAACCTCCGGTGGCGGAAGGCCACCAGAGAAACAAAAGTAGGAGACGGAAGATGTCGCTGTTCGGTGCATTGTTTTCGGGCGTGTCGGGACTGCAGTCGCAGTCCAGCGCCATGGGCGCCATCGCGGACAACGTGACCAACGTCAACACCACGGGCTACAAAGCCACCCTGGTGAACTTCAAGACGCTGGTGACCGCACAGGTCTCCTTGACCCAGTACTCACCGGGCGGTGTGCAGTCAGCGCCGCGCCAGGGCGTGGACATCCAGGGCCTCCTGCAGGCCACCACCGCCTCGACCGACATCGGCATCTCCGGCTCGGGCTTCTTCGTCACCAACGCCGCCGCCGAACCGCAGCAAGGGGATTTGTTCACCTACACCCGCGCCGGCTCGTTCAGCGTCGACAAGGCGGGTTTCCTGCAGAACTCATCGGGCGCCTACATGCAGGGCTGGCCGTTGTCGTCCTACGCCGGCGCCGTCGGCGCCTCGACCGTCACCCTCGACGGCAATGTTTTCCAGAAGTCGTACATCGACAACCAGGGCAGCACCGTCCTGATCAACGACAACGTCATCGACTCGCGCAACATGCGGCCGATCAACCTGCAGACCATCGGCGGCACTGCGTCACCCACCACCACCATGAACATCGGCGCCAATCTGCCGGCGGGCGCCCAGATCGGCGACCAGCAGGACATCAACGCGCAGATCTTCGACAGTCTCGGCAACTCGCACAACATCACCTACACCGGCACCAACATCGGCGCCAACAAGTGGAACATGTCGGTGATCCCGCCCGCGGGCGCCGCCTCGATCACGCAGAAGACGCAGAAGGGCGAGGTATACTTCTCGGCCGGCCGTATCGACCTCAACGATACCGTCACCGCGCCGATCCAGGGCCAGATCGACTTTACCGTCAACAGTGCGTCGTTCAGCATCATCTTCAGCCCGACCGCCGGCTCCGACGACGGCGTGTCGACCATCGACACCACCTCGCGCACCGTCAGCCAGATCCTCGACGAAGCCGCCAAGCTCATCAATACGCAGATGGAAACCGCCTACGGCACCACGGCGCCGGATCCCCCCGGCAAATGGGCGCGTCATCTGGCCGGTGAAAACGGCATCAGCTTCGACCAGGCCTCGACCACCGATATGACGTTCGGCATGAATTCGGCGGATCCCGTGCAGGACGCGGACGGCAAGTCGGTCCTGTTCCAGAACGACACCGCCGGCTACACCGTCCCTGGCATCGACGGCGGCGACGAAGTCACCGACTTCGTCCACGGCTGGTACGACCTGACCGGTGTGATCGGCGGCACCGGCACCCCGCAGCTCGGCGTGCCGGCGGTGAAGTTCTCGGGCGTGGGCACCCCCGCCCAATTCTTCGGTTACGACGGTGCGGCCGCCCCGGACCCCAAGAGCAAACTGGAAGTCGTCTGGACCAACGGCGCCGCCAACATGCAGTCCGGCAGCCAGACCAGCCCGGCGGTGCTCGTCAATTTCGGCAACTACAACACCCCGGACGGCCTGACCCAGCTCTCGGGCAGCTTCCAGCTGAACTACATCCAGCAGAACGGCGCCAAGTTCGGCAACTTCGCCGGCGTGTCGATCAACAAGCAGGGCATCGTCTCGGCGCTGTTCGACAACGGTGTGACGCGCCCGGTGTACATGATCCCGCTCGCGACATTCACCAACCCCAACGGCCTGTCGTCGCTGTCGGGCAACGTGTGGATCGCGACCGACTTCTCGGGCAACCCGACCCTGCGTCAGGCCGGGGATGCCGGCGCCGGCGAAATCAACGCCGCGTCCTTGGAAAACTCCACTGTCGACCTCGGCACCGAATTCACCCGCATGATCACCACCCAGCGCGCCTACTCCTCGGCCGCCAAGGTGATCACCACGGCGGATGACATGCTGAGCGAACTGCTCAATATCAAACGGTAAAGTTCTCGGCGTTCTTTTGGTTAAGACGCGTTTTCTGCAAAAACGCTTTGGTGACATGCTGAGCGAACTGCTCAATATCAAACGGTAAAGTTCTCGGCGTTCTTTTGGTTAAGACGCGTTTTCTGCAAAAACGCTTTGGTGACATGCTGAGCGAACTGCTCAACATCAAACGGTAAGACTTAAAATTCCCAAACTCCGGCTCCCGCAAGGGGGCCGGAGTTTTGCTTTTTCTGAGGAATACCGAATCGGACCCATCAACCGCGACCGGTTCTCGGGGAACCGCGGCCGGACCGTGGGCGTTGGAGGGACAAAACACAATTCCGCGAAAATCTCTTGCTCTCATCGGAGCCGTCCTCGGCGTGATCGGCTTCGCCGCCGGCCGCATCGACCACACCATCCGGGGAAAAGTCATCGACCTCGGCCCGGCGGAAGTGAACGCCGACAAGAAACACCGCATCGCGATTTCTGATGAGCCGCGGCTCTCGCCCCAATCGCGGGCGGCGGCTTGGCCTTCGCCGGGCCGAAGCGCGCCTAGATAAAATCCAGCCCGAGGTCGAGACACGGCGCCGAGTGGGTGATCCAGCCTACCGAGAGCAAGTCCACACCCGATTCAGCAATGGCGGGCGCGGTCGCCTTGGTGATCGAACCCGACGCCTCTGTGACCGCGCGGCCAGCCACCCGGGCCACCGCTTCCTTGAGCTGCGCTGGCGTCATGTTGTCCAGCAGCACCTGATCGACACCCACGGCCAGCGCTTCGTCCAACTGATCGAGCGTATCCACCTCCACTTCGATCTTGACGCCAGGCGCGGCCTTTTTGGCAGCATCGATAGCCGCCGCCACGCCGCCGGCGGCGGCAATGTGGTTGTCTTTGATCA
>JAIBCD010000036.1 GCA_019694335.1 Rhodospirillaceae bacterium
GTTGGCCGGCACCGAGAAGAAGATGCGCGTGCCCGGCACCTGGCCCTGGAAATCCTGGGCGACATAGGCGTTGTCGAGGCCGGTGAGGGCGGCGATGCCGCCGATCAGGTCGACGATGGCGAACTGGCGGCTCTGGTAGTTGGGGTCGTCGTGCGCCAGTTTTTCCAGGATCGCCTTCGGATCGGTGCCCTTCTTTATCTCCTCGTAGATGAATTTCTGGTTGGCGAAGGTGCGGTCGACACCCGACTGGCAGGCGGCGATGCCCACGCCGGGCACCACCACCGTCGTCAGATCGCGGTATTCGTGGTCGGTCTTGACGTCGACGCAGCTCGCCGTCGCCATGGAGACGCGGCCCGTGTCCTGGTCGACCGCGACGATCGACCAGGTGGCGAAGGCTGAAGCCGGGGCGGCGACCAGGGCCGCCGCCGCCAGCAGAGTCCGGAATGCCGCTTTCATATGTGCCTCCCTTACGGCGTCGCCTTGGGGGGGACGCGCTTCTTGGTGGCCTGTTCGAAGGCGTAGCCGATGGCGAGCATCTTGGGCTCGTCGCACAGCTTGCCGACGAACGACACGCCGAACGGGCGGGTCTTGTCGGGCGAGCCCTTGGCGCCGGGGTTCGGGTTGGCGGTCAGACCGAACGGCACGGTCATGATCGGATAGCCGGCCTTGGTGGCGTAGTTGGCGCCCGACGCACCCGGGAACATCAGCACGTCGAGATTGTTGGCCTTGATCGGCGCGTCGAGGCCCTGATCGCGGCTGAGCTTGAGATCGGAGGCGCGGTCGGCTTCGTAGCGCGCCTTGTCCTTCTCCAGGTCCATGGAGTCCGCGACTTCCAGGCGCGCCTGGCCGTAACGGATGGCGCCGTAGTCCTTATGGTCGATGTTCCACTTCAGGAACTCGGTGAGCGTCTTGACCGGCGCCTTGTCGTCGAGCGACGCCAGCCAGGCGTTGAAATCGCGCTTCATCGAATAGCGCAGCACGTTGGAGCACAGCTCCTTGGCGTCCTTGAGCTCCGAGGCTTTCTGGCAGATGGGATGCGCCGCGAGGTTGTCGGCGTCGTCCTTCGCCACCGCCGACGGAATGTCGGAATCGATCACTTCCGCGCCGGCTGCTTTCAGGGCGGCGATGGCGGCTTCCATGGATTCCAGTTCCTCGGGCTTCAAGCCCTGGCCGCGGCCCTTGACGCCTTCGAGCGCGGTATAGATGCCGCCGCGCGGGATGCCGATGCGGGCCCCCTTGAGCGCATCCGCCTTCAGGAACGGCGTGTAGTCGTGGTTGGCGGGCGGCGTGCAGGTGGTGGTGCGCGGGTCGTTGGGATCGGGGTCGCCTTCGAGCACGCCCAGCATGATGGTGGCGTCCGTCACGGTCTTGGCCATCGGGCCGGCGGTGTCCTGGTCCAGCGACAGCGGCACGATCCCATAGCGGCTGATGCGGCCCGTGGAGGGGCGGATGCCCACCAGCATGTTGGCGTTGGACGGCGCCTCGATCGAGCCGCCGGTGGAGGTGCCGACATTGGCCGCCCACAGGTTGGCGGCCACGCCGACGCCCGAGGACGAGCCCGCCACCTCCATCACCGGCGTGCCGTCGTCGTTGGCGCGCGGGTCGTAGGGGTTGTAGCTCTGGCCGATGGCGCCGTTGTAGCCGCCGGGCGTGCGGATCGGCTCGCCGCCGAACCAGCCGGCCAGCTCGCTCATGGTCGACTTGGCGATGATGATGGCGCCCGCCTTCTTCAGGTTGGCGGTGAGCGTGGCGTCGTAGGGCGCCATGTAATACTTGAAGGCCAGCATGCCGCCCGAGGTCGGCATGTCGTCCTTGTCCATGATGTTGTCCTTGAGCGCGACCGGAATGCCATGCAGGGGCCCGCGCACCTTGCCGGCCTTGCGCTCGGCGTCCAGCGCCTCGGCCTCGGCGATGGCGTTGGCGTTGACCGCGATGGCCGCGTTGAGCTTGCCGCCGTACATGCCGATGCGAGTCAGGTATTGGGTCACGATCTCCTTCGATGTGGTGCGCCCGTCTTTCATCGCCGCCTGCATGTCGGGGATCGACGCCTCGTAAACGCTGAACGGGGCTTTCGCTTCGACCTTGGGCGCGGGCTTGTCGCAGGAGGCGAGCGCGAAGGCGGCGAGGGCGGTGGTGGCGGTGAGGGCAAGGCGCATGCTCATCGGGGTAATCCTTTCGTGAGGATGATGGAGCGTCAGGTAGAGAAGAAAAAGGCCCAATCCAGTTTCCCGGATTGGGCCTTTTTTGTCAGCGGTGTTTTACATCTTGAACCGGACGCCGGCGCGGAACACGCGCCCCAGAATGTCGTAGATATTCTGGTTGGTGGCGGTGAAGTCGTAGTTGGAGCCGCCCGGACCGCGCGGCACCAGCTGCGGATCCGAGTTGGCGATGTTCTTGACGTTCAGGAACAGGTCGGTGGTGGCGGTGTCGCCGATGTGGAACTTGTAGGAGATGTTCAAGTCCGCGAACATCGCGCCGTTGACGTGGTTCTGGTCGACGGTGACGTTGTTGGCGGTCGAGACCGGGCAGCCCGAGGAGCACTCGATCTGCGACGGGCTGACCAGGCCGCCCGACACGCCACGCAGGCCCAGGCCGACGGTGATCGGATCCAGGTTGTAGGTGATGTTCGAGTCCCAGCGCCAGGACGGCACGCCGTTGCCGGCGTTTTGGCCGCCGGTGTTCACGCCGGCATAGTTGAGCACCAGGAGGCCGGGCAGGCCCGGATCGATGATGTAGTCGATGTAGTGCGTCGCCAGGAAGCGGAGCGACAGGTTGCCGTCCCAGTCGTTGTTGATGTTCTGGAGCGGCAGGCGGTAGGTGGCCTCGATGTCGTAACCCTTGGCCTTTTCCTTGGCGAAGTTCTGCGGCTGGATGATGAAGTTGATGAACGCCGTGGCGCCCGAGCCGGTGCGGGTGAAGGTGCCGCAGGCGGTCTGGTTGCCCTGGTAGCACAGCGTGAGCAGCTGCTGGCTGGACGGCGAGTTCACCGCGCCCGAGATGTCGATCTTGTAGTAGTCGAACGACGCCGAGAAGCCCGGGAAGAACTGCGGCTGGATCACGACGCCGAGGCCGAGGTCCTGGGCCACTTCCGGCTTCAGGTTGGGATTGCCCGAGGCGGTGGTGCGGCTGTTGGTGACCGCGTTGCCGTTGAACGGATCGGTGGTCGAGCTCTGCGCGGTCGAGCCGGCCTGGTACAGGTCGACCAGGGTCGGTTCACGCAGGTTGCGCGAGCGCGTGGCGCGGAACCGGATGTCGTCGATCGGGGCGTAGGTGGCGCCGATCTTCCAGGTGGCGGTGGAGCCGAAGGTCGAATAGCCGGTGCCGCGGACGGCGCCGTTCAGGTCGAACGACTTGGCCCACACGGTATCCTTGGCCAGCGGCACGACCGCTTCGACGAAGCCTTCGGTGACCGTGAACTTGCCCGAGTAGGGTAGGCCGGCGGCCTGGAACCAGACCGTCGGGTTGGCCTGTTCTTCCGCATCCGAGACCTGGCGCATCTTCTCTTCGCGGTGCTCGATGCCGGTCGAGATCGAAACCGGGCCGGCCCAGGTGGAGAACGGGTCGCCGGCAATGCTGACCGCCGCCACTTTCTGGTTGAGGCGGTTGTTCACGAAGCCGTAGCGGCCCTGGAGGTAGTCGATGGCGGCCTTCGAGTTCACGCCGATCCCGAACATGTTGTAGGGCACGCAGCCGTTGGTCGGGTTGGTGAGGGTCGAGCGGCAGACGATGGCGCCGGTGGCGGGGTTGCGCACCGAGTCGATCGCCAGGGCGAAGCGGGTGGTGTCGCGGGCGCCGATCGACTTCAGGGTGCCCATCGAGAAACCGGTCGACAGGTAGGCGTCCCACTTCCACTTGGTGTCCATGGCGTCGAAGTTGCCGTTGGCGCCGACCAGGAAGCGGATCACGCGGCGATCGTTGACCGAGTGGAAGTTGTCCTGGTCCCAGTTGAAGGTGCCGATGGTCACGGTGGGGCCGGCCGCGGCCAGGGTGGCGGCGATGTTCGCCGGGATGAAGGCGTTGTCCGACTTGATCACCAGGCTGCCGGGGTTGAAGTTCGGCGCACCCGACGAATAGGAGTACAGGTGGCCCCACGCGGCGTGGCCGTAGACCGTGACGTTGTCGTTGATGTCCCAGCTCGCGCGGGTGAACACGTCCTGGCGGTTCTGGATCGGCTGCATGGCGACGCCGCGCACGCCGGCGACGTTATTGGTGGCCCACGAGCCGCCCGACATCAAGGGATCGGTCACGAGCGAGCCGAACACGGTGTTGTACTGGGCGCCGCCCGGGCCGAACGACAGGCCGCGGAGCGGACCCGAGGCGATGGTGCCGCCCCAGCTGGTGACCGAGGTGGCGACGTTGTAGCGCGCGATGACCTGCGGCACCGAGGTGCTCTGGCCCGCGCCCGTGCCGTAGGCCGGGTTGGTCATGTAGTAGTAGCCCAGCAGGTTCCACGGCCGGTTGCCGATGATCTTGCCTTCGTCGTAGACGGCTTCGGTGCTGGCGATCCAGTGACCCTTGCCGTTGCCGAACGCGGTGCCGAAGGTGGCGTTGAGCTTCCAGTTGCGCACGTCGCCGTAGGTGGTGACGCCGCCCGAAGCTTCGCCCTTCACGCCGACGAACTCGGTGTCGAGGACGAAGTTGACCACGCCGGCGAGGGCGTCGGAGCCGTAGGCGGCCGAGGCGCCGCCGGTCACCACGTCGACGCGGCTGATCAGGGACTGCGGCAGTTCGGACACGTCGACGACGCCGGTCAGGATCGAGCCGACCGTGCGCTGGCCGTTGAGCAGCGTCAGGGTGCGGACGTTGCCGAGGCCGCGGAGCGACAGGCCGTTCACGGCCGAGAGGCCCGAGGTGGTGTTGGCCACCGAGGACTGCGGCGTGGCGGAACCCGACAGCACCGGCATCTGGTTGACGTAGTCCGCGAGGTTGGAGGTGGCGGTGGTCTGCATCTGCTCGATGCCGACGACCGACACCGGGGTCGGCGCTTCGTAGCCGTCGCGCACGACGCGGCTGCCGGTGACGACGATTTCTTCCACCGACGGAGCCTGCGCGGTCTGCGCGGGAGCCTGCGCGAATGCCAGCGAGCTCAGCGCGGTGCTGCCCATGCAGGCACCCACCAGCACCTTGGTGGCCAGCGCCTTGGTCGTCTTGCGGTACACGTAAGCGTTCATTCCCAACCCCTTTGAGTGATGTTGCGCGCGGACCCCGTATGCCGCCCCCGTGGGAGGGGCGGCGGACCTGCGCGTAGTCGTGGAGCCAATCTCCTAAACCGTGGCCGGTCGAACCGGGCAGACACCGGAGAAGAAAAAGTGTTACGGGAAAATTTCAGCGCGCGGATGGTGGAGGCCATCAGCGCCGCTCCCGGGCCCGTTTCAGGCCTCGGTCCTCCCCCTCACTCAGTCCCTTCGGCGTGGCGGAAGTATCCGCCGGATGCCTCCCCTTGCGCCACCCATGGAGTGGGCCGCCCGGGAGTTCGCCGTCCTGCCGGTCAACTTATTATTGCAGTTTGGTTTAGGTCAATGCCTCCAGGCCGGGTTTTGGGCTTTATGCGGCGCTGTGACCTATTCGCCAGGGTCCGCTCTACCGCCACCAGGCCCCCGATAAGTCCTTGCAAACAGGACCATCTGGGGGCTTATTAATAAAACTGTCACAAATCTACGCCAATCGCATTCCGGGGGTTTTCGATGTTTCGCTGGTTCCAGGCGCTGATGCCGCGCGAGGACCGCTTCTTCCAGCTGTTCGACCGCCATGCCGCCACCCTGGTGGAAGGCGCGAAAGCCTTGTCCGACGTGCTCAAGGGCGGACCGGGCGTCGGCGCGGCGGCGCAGCGGGTGTTCCAGTTCGAGAACCAGGCCGACGACATCGCCCGCGAGATCCTGGCGTTGACCCGGCGTTCGTTCATCACGCCGTTCGACCGCGGCGACATCAAGGAGATGATCAACGCCCTCGATGACACCATCGATCAAATGCAGAAGACCGCGAAAGCGATCCTGATGTTCGAGGTCGAGACCCTCGAGCCGGAGATGGCCGAGATGGGGTCGCGCATCCTCCAGGGCGCCAACCTCACGGTCGAGGCGGTTCGCCTGCTGGGCTCCATGCGCGAGCAGAACGGCCGGCTGCACGCCATCACCGAGGAGATCATCCACCTGGAAGAGGATACCGACACCCTCAACCACGCGGGCATCAAGGCGTTGTTCAAGCGCCACCGCTCCGGGAACGCCATGGACTATATCGTCGGCATCGAGATCTACGACCACCTCGAGAAAGTCATGGACCGGTTCGAGGACGTCGCCCACCGCATCAGCGGCATCGTCATAGAACAACTGTGATTTGGCAGTTATGACGCTTCTGGTCCTGCTCATCGCCGTCGCGCTGGCGTTCGACTTCATGAACGGGCGCAACGACGCGGCCAATTCCATCGCGACCATCGTGTCCACGCGCGTGCTGTCCCCGCGCGCCGCGGTGGCCTGGGCGGCGTTCTTCAATTTCGTCGCCTTCATGGTGTTCGGCCTCAACGTCGCCTCGACCATCGGCAAGGGCATCATCTCGCCCGAGGTCATCAACGACCATGTCATCATGGGTGCCCTGGCGGGCGCGATCTCGTGGCAGGTGGTGACCGGCTACTTCGGCATCCCGTCGTCCAGTTCCCACGCCCTGATCGGCGGGCTGGTGGGCGCGGGCGTGACCCAGGGCGGCATGGGCGCGATCGTCTGGCCGGGCCTGGGCAAGACCGCGGGCGCTATCGTGCTGTCGCCGCTCACCGGCATGGTGATCGCGCTGCTGCTGGTGCTGGCGGTGTCGTGGGGGTTCATGCGGGTGGCGCCGCACCGTGCCGACGCGATTTTCCGCAAGGTTCAGTTCATTTCGGCCTCGGCCTACGCCCTCGGCCACGGCGGCAACGACGCCCAGAAGACCATGGGCATCATCACCGCGCTGCTCTACGCCCACGGCGAACTTTCCGGCGATTTCCACGTTCCGTTCTGGGTGATCGTCTCGTGTAACGGGGCGATGGCGTTGGGGACATATCTCGGCGGCTGGCGTATCGTACGCACCATGGGCTCGCGCATCACGCGGCTATCCCCCATGCAAGGCGTCTGCGCCGAGACCGCGGGCTCCATCACCCTGTTCATGGCGACGGGCCTGGGCATTCCGGTCTCCACCACCCAGACCATCACCGGCGCCATCGTCGGCGTGGGCGCCGCGCGCCGGGCGTCGGCCGTCAGGTGGAACGTGGCGCGCGAGATCGTCGTGGCCTGGGTGATCACCATGCCGGCGGCGGCGCTGATCGGCGCCGCGATCTCCGGCCTGTCGCGCATGGTGTGGTGATGCCCGAGCGCGCCGGCCAGCGCCATATCCAATACGCCGCGCTGCCCTGGCGCCACGAGAACGGCGAGCTCCAGATTCTGCTGATCACCAGCCTCAAGACCAAGCGCTGGATCATTCCCAAGGGCTGGCCCGAGAAAAGCCTGCTGCCCGAGGACAGCGCCGCCCACGAGGCGCTGGAGGAGGCGGGGGTGATTGGACCCGTCACCACCCCGCCGCTTGGAAGCTACCGCTACAAGAAGTTGCGCAAGACCGGCGAGATCCTCCCCTGCGAGGTCCATGTCTACGCCATGGAAGTCACCGACCGGAAAAAGAACTGGCGGGAGAAGCGCGCGCGCCAGAGCCAGTGGTGTACACTGAACGAGGCGCTCGCCCATGTGCGCGAGGCCGGCTTGCGGCGCCTGATCCTCAAGTTCTTCAAGCGCGCGTCCAAGGCCTGACCCAGAATCCGACCGGGAGAATGCCGATGAAACGGTTCGCACTCGCCTTCGCCACCGTGCTGGCGCTGGCGGTTCCGGCATTCGCGCAAAGCGACACCAATCTCGCGGCGTTCCGGGGTCTCGCGGCGGTCAGCGTGCTCGAAGCCACGCCCGCGGGGAAGGCGGCGCTCGCGGCCAATCTCACCGCCACCGGCAAGATCCAGGACGGCACCTCGGAGCAGCCGGCGCTCCAACCGTTCGCCGACCAGCAGCAGCAGGCGTTGCGCGACGCCACCAGCACCGTGGCCAACGCGCGCCAGCTGGCCGAAGGCCTGGGCACGCGCCTCGGCGGCGTCTACCAAACGCTCGCCACCTGGAGCAGCACGGACAACGGCAAGACCGTCACCTCGACGAACATCTCGCCGGCGGTGGCGCGGGTGATCGCCTACGCCCACCGCACCAGCAATTCCGATTCCGCCACCGCCAAGTCGTTCCTGGGCGACATGACCTTGCCGGGAAATATCAAGGTATCGGAGGCGGCGGCGGCGATCCTGCCGGCGCGCAACGGTGTCGCCGATATTTTCGGCCGCGCGTATGATCTCGCCGCCGGTACGCCCGGCGCCGGCGTGCTTGGCAACAACCGCCCGTTCCAGACCGAGCCGCATCTTCTGACCTTCCGCGGCAAGAACATCTACGGCGTGCCGAGCCACAGCCTGAGTTACTTGGTCGGACCCGGGCAGGACCTGCGCGCCAATCCGTCGTTCCCCAGCGGCCACACCACCTACGGCTTCACCCAGGGCGTGCTGTTGGCGATCCTGGTGCCCGAACGCTACGCCGAGATGGTGGCGCGCGCCGCCGAGTTCGGGAACAGCCGCATCGTGCTGGGCGCGCACTATGCGATGGACGTGCTGGGCGGACGGACACTGGCGCTCTACGATCTCGCGCACCTGCTCGCCAATGCCAAAGGCTATGTCGGCGTGGACCGGGACGGCGTGAAGGTCGACGACTTCCCCAAGGCCGTGGCGGAAGCGCGCGCCGATGTGGTCAAGGTGCTGGAGGCGGCCTGCGGCGGCAAGCTCGGGCTGTGCGCGCGCGACGACCACGGCCGCTTCGCCGATCCGGCCAAGGTGCAGGCGTTCTATGAATCCACGCAGACCTATGGCCTGCCGGTGGTCTATGCGATGCGCGCGGCGCCGGTGGATTTCGACAAGGTGGCGCCGGATGCGGGCCACCTGTTGACCGCGGCCTTTCCCAAGCTCTCGCTCAAGGAGGCCAACGCCATCCTGACCGCGACCCAGGGCCCGGGCGGTGGGTTCCTCGACGACGGTTCGGCGTTCGGCGTGTATTCGCGGCTCGATCTCTATCGCGCTGGCCAGGTCGCGCGGGACGCCAAGACCCGTTAGCGCGCGGCGGCGCGTTTGCCGACCGCGTTCTGGATCAGGAGCCCGGTCCCGAACCATCCCCAATAGATGCGGTGGGCCGTGATCTTGCCGTCCTTCAGGGTCATGAGCTCCAGGATGTCCACTTGCTCTCCGTCCGGCGCCGCGCGCGGGTATTCCCAGATCAGGGTGTTCGCGTCGTCATAGAAGGCGCCGGTGCGGTACCAGCGCACGAGTTCATTGGGGCGCCGCTTGGTGCCTTCGTCGAAGAACCGCCGCAGCTCCGCGTGGCCCGTCAGGATGCCGTTCGGCCAGCCGTCCAGGATGGCTGGCACCAGCGGGCTTTCCAGCACCGCGTCCTCGGCGTAAAGCGCGAGGAGCTTCTCCACGTCGCGGGTTCTGGCGAACAGATCCCAATCCCGATAGATGCGTTCGGCGTCGGTCATCCTGTCCCCCATGGGATAAGGTTCAGGTCGTAGCCGGCGCGGCCGGGGCGATGTTTCACCGCCGTGTGAAATGTCGCGCGCGCGCCGCGCGATACGATACCCGGGCTGGAAAAGGAGTGCCGCATGTCCCATCAACCCGGTCTCGCGCGCATGGCGTCGTTGATCGCCGATCCCGCGCGCGAAGCGATGCTGGTGGCCCTGGCCGGCGGCCGGGCGTTGCCGGCGGGGGAACTCGCCGCCGCGGCCGGGGTCAGCGCCCAGAGCGCCAGCCGCCATCTGCACAAGCTGGTGGAGGGCGGATTGCTCCAGGTCTGGTCGCAAGGGCGCTTCCGCTACTACCGGATCGCCGACGAACGCGTCGCGGCGGCGATCGAGGCCTTGTGCGACCTGGCGACACGCCCCCCGCGCCAGCGCAAGCGGCCGCCCGCACAGCTTTGCTTCGCGCGATGCTGCTATGACCACCTCGCGGGAGAGCTGGGTGTTGCGTTGGCCGATGGGCTCGCCGCCCGGGGACTGGTGCGGATGGCGGGGCAGGAGGCGCGGTTCACCGGCAAGGGGCGTGCCTGGCTGGCGGCTCAGGGCATTCCGCGCGAGGATATCGCGCTTTGCATGGATTGGACCGAGCGGCGGCCGCACCTGGCGGGCCCGGGGGGACGCGCTATCCTCGCGCATCTTCTCGATCGCAAGCTGCTGCGCGGCGCGGACAAGGCGGAGCCGCGTGCGCTGGCCCTCACGCCGAAGGGGCGGGCGTGGTTCGCGAAGACGCTCAATCGAAAATAGAGCGCGGCATCCTGAACGTCACGATCCAGTTGGGCATGTCGACGATCTCGGCGATGGCGAGGTCGCCCGCGACGCTGCACAGCATGTAAGCCTCGTTGACCGTGATCTTATGGCGCGCGCAGAGCAGGTCGATCATGCCGGCGACCGCGTCCTTCGCGCCGGTCATGAGGTCGGGGCCGATCCCCGTCGTCACGTCGTAGCCGGCGGCGTCCACCGGACGTGACGACCCGCCGGGGATGAAGGCACGCGGGAATTTCAGGCCGGCGCCTTTCACCAGTTCGATCTTGGCGGTCACGGTCATGGGGCTTTCGATGGCGGTGCCGCAGACCTCGCCGTCGCCTTGCGCCGCATGGGTGTCGCCGAGGGACAGGAGCGCGCCCGCCACCTCCACCGGCAGCAGGATCTCCGCGCCCTTGGTGAGATCGCGGAAATCCATGTTCCCGCCGACGCGCCGCGGCGGCACCACGCTGTGCGGGCCGTTTTCCGCGAGCGCGAGGCCGATGGTGCCGGCGAACGGGCGCAACGGGATGCGCGCGCACTTTCCGGTTAAAGATGGGCCGAACAGCAGGGGCCCCGACCCGGCGGCGTCATATTTCCAAATATATAAGTCGGGCTCCTTGAACTGGTCCGCCAGCAGGCCGAAACCGGGGATCAGCCCGGTCCAGCCCCAGCCGCCCCCTTTTGGTCCAGGAGTTGGGGCGAAGTCCAGCAGCGTGAGCTTCACGGCATCGCCCGGCTTGGCGCCGTCGACGACTACCGGGCCGGTCACGGGGTTGACCTTGCCGAAGTCCAGCTTGACGAGGTCGGGCAGGGTGGACGACCCGTTCAACTGGCCGCCGGAGCTGTCGACGGTCTCGAAGGTGATCGTGTCGCCGGAGGCCGCCGTGCACACCGGCGTGTTGGTGTTGTCCCAGCCGAAATGGTGATGGCGGCAATGGATGGTGTGCTTATGCGGCGTCATGGATCACCCGGGATGTTCAACGGTCACCGTGCCCGAAAATGTACCAGGTACAATTACCGGAAGGGGATAATTATACCCGGTACATTTTTCCCCGGCGTCCTATGATGGCGCGGGGATTGCGGGGGACTTCATGAACGATACGGGCGCGGCCAATCCGGCGCTGGAGAGCTTCGGCTACAAACAGGAGCTGAAGCGCAGCCTGCGGGTGCGCGACCTGTTCGCCTATGGCCTCGCGATGGTGTCGCCGATCGCGCCCATCGCGGTGTTCGGCTTCGTGTTCAACGCGGCCAAGGGCATGGTGCCGCTGGTCTATGTCATCGGCCTGATCGCCATGGCGTTCACCGCCTGGAGTTACATCGCCATGGCCAGGGCCATGCCGGTGGCGGGGTCGGTCTACACCTACGCCGGGCGCAGCATGGGGCCGGCGGCGGGCTTCTTGTCCGGCTGGGCGATGCTGCTCGACTACATGCTGGTGCCGTCGCTGATGTACCTGATGACCGCGGTGGCGCTGGCGGCGATCATCCCGGGCGTGCCGAAGTGGGTGTGGATCGCCGGCATGCTCGCGGTCAACGGCGCCACCAATCTCACCGGCATCGAGAACACCACGCGCCTCAGCCTGGTCCTGACCGTGTTTCAGGTGGTGTACTTCGTGCTGCTGCTGGTGCTGGGCGTGAACGGCGCCCTGAACGGCGTCAACGGCGCGCACTTCACCACCACGCCGCTGTTCAATCCGGATGTATTCTCGGTCGCCACCATGTTCAGCGCGCTGTCGATCGCGGTGCTGAGCTTCCTGGGCTTCGACGCCATCTCGACCCTGGCCGAGGAGGCCAAGGACAGCGGCCGCGCCGTCGCCAAGGCCACCGCGCTGCTGCTGCCGGTGGCGACCCTGCTGTTCGTGATCCAGACCTACCTGATGTGCCTGTTCCTGCCGGGCCTGACCGAACTGCCCGCCGGCGACGCCACCGACGCCGCCGGCTATGACATCGGCGGGCTGATCGGCGGCACGCCCATGAAGGTCATGGCCTCGCTGATGGGCGGCGCCTTCGCGACGTTCCTGTCGGCGGTCACGGCCCAGGCGGCGGCCGCGCGCCTGATGTACGGCATGGCGCGCGACCGGAAGCTGCCCGCGTTCCTGGCGCACGTCAGTCCGGGCCGCAAGGTGCCCGACCGCGCCATCATCCTGACCATGGTGATCGCCATCGGCCTGATGGCCATCTTCAGCGACCGCATCGATACCCTGGCCTCCATGGTCAACTTCGGCGCGCTCACCGGCTTCATCTGCGTGCACCTGTCGGTGATCGCGCATTACACGGTGAAGGAGAAAGACCGTCGCTGGGGCCGCTATCTGCTCGCCCCCATCGTCGGGTTGGCGATCATCGCCTATGTGCTGTGGAACATGGATGTCGTGGCCAAGACCGCGGGTGCGGTCTGGCTGGGGATCGGTATCGTGGCGCTGGTTGTCGCGAAAATGACGGGTAAGCGGGTGACGCCGGTTATGGAGGGATAGCGGGACCATGGAAAACATCGCACAGGGACACGTCTCGCGCCGCGCGGCCTTGGCCGGCCTGGCGCTGATCGCGGCGCCCGCCGCCGCCGCGGATGCGGCCGATCCCAAGGCGATCGGCGATTTCCTCGCGCTCTGGTCGGCGCCCGACGTTACCGGCGCCAAGCTCGCGGCGTTCATGACCGAGGACGGCGAGTTCCGCTACGAGCGCAAGGCGCCAGTGGTGGGGCGCGCGGCGCTGATCGCGGCTTTCGACGGCTATCTCGCCGGCGGCAAGCGCTACCGCATGGAGCCGATCGAGACCCACGCCAAGGGGCCGGTGGTGCTGCAATACCGGCACGAAACCCCGCTCACCAACGGAACCCCCGGGCATACCGAAACCATCGCCGGGATCTTTATCCTCGCGGCCGGCCGGATCAAAATCTGGGAGAACTTCCTGGTCGCGGCGTGACGGGGTAGCGCGCTTGGACGCCGCGCTTGGACGCCCGTGCGCGCACCGGCATAGCGCGCCAACGGCGCGGCTCGCGACGGGCCGCGCCAAACCCGGCCCTTCCGGCGCATCGCCAGGTTTTGACCGCTTTGTTTCCTGGAATGGGTTATAAACGGCCCTTCCCCGAAGCGGTGGTACGGCGATGCGCGCGTTCTGTCATTTCCATTTCACGGCCCTTTTCATCGCCCTCGGCTTGGCCGCCGGTCCGGCGGGCGCGGCGCAGTTGCCCAATGGCGTATACGTTTCCAGCGCGGGCGATCTCGAAACCCAATGCGTGACCGCGGTGGTGCTGGCCGAGGTCAAGAACCGCAGCTTCACGGCCGACGAGCGGCAGGCGGCGCAGTTCTGCGCCGGCTATTTCTCGTCCCTCAACGACATGCTGATGGCGTTGCGCGACGATGGGCTCAACCCCTTCGGCATCTGCTATCCGGCGCAGCCCATGCCGCCGGTGACGCCGATCAAGGCGTTCATCGCCTTCGTCAACCATCACCAGGAGGCGCGCCGTTCGCTCGCGATGCCGGTGGCGCTCGCCGCGCTGGCGGAAACATTCCCCTGCGACCGCGTGAAGCCCAAGTGATTTGCGGCGCGTAGCGTTGCGCGTCATCCCCGGCTTGTCCGGGGGTCCAAGTTTCACCCGCGCGATCCCATATGCGAGACATGGATCTTTGAAACATGGATCTTTGAAACATGGATTTGTTGAGACGGGGATTTGTTGAAGCGGGCAATGACAGAAGAATGGACAACGCGACCGAAGAAAAGTGCCGGACGGCGTGGTGTGGTGTTGGGCAGCGCACGCGCACCGTCCGGCGGCCGGCACGGCACCGGGGAGGTTGGGTTGGTGACCGTGGGCGGAAAAGTGTTGCACATATTATGTGTGCGCGAAGCCGCAGCCGCGGGGCGCTAAGCCCTTCGCCAACCCGACGTATTTCTTCCAAACGCGTTTGCTGATTCTATTAGGTATTTTATAGCCCTTTCTTGAAGCTTTCTTCTCGCGCGCCAACCTATCGATAGCGTAATCTTGTCACGCGAGAGGGCCGCGCCGTCTTTGATATAGACTCGGGTCTCATCTTCCGGCGCGTGCCCGTGTCTCTTGCAGAGAGTGTGCGGCGAATGGGCACGCCGGTTCCCTTCCTCTTGCACGGGTGAATACACGTGTCGCATCTCCTCCTCATCGAAGACGATTCCGATCTCGCGCACGGCCTCAATGCTTCGCTGGCTCAGTCGGGTTACGACGTGACCCATCTCACCAACGGCAACGAAGCGGTCGCGGCCTGCGACGGTTCCAATTACGACGTCGTGGTGCTCGACCTCGGGCTGCCTGACATCGACGGTATCGAAGCCCTAAAGAAGATGCGTGAGAAGGGCCTGCGCGCGCCGGTCCTGATCCTCACCGCCCGCGACGGCCTCAAGGACCGCGTCAACGGCCTCGACGCCGGCGCCGACGATTATCTCGGCAAGCCGTTCGAGCTGATGGAGCTGGAGGCGCGCGTGCGCGCGCTGCTGCGCCGGACTCGCGCGGGCGATCCCGAGCAGATGCGCTTCGGTTCGATCAGCTTCGACGCCGGCGAACGCCAGATGTTCGTGAAGGGCAAGCCGCTCCTGCTCACCGCGCGCGAGATCGCGGTGCTCGAGGCGCTGCTCGCCAAGGCCGGGCGCATCGTCAGCAAGGAAAACATCTTCAGCTCGATCTACGATCTGGAGTCCGACGCCAGCACCTCGGCGATCGAGGTCTACGTCAGCCGCGTACGCAAGAAACTGGACGCGGCCGGCGCCGGTGTCGGCATCCGTGTGTTGCGCGGCCTGGGTTACCGGCTCGAGCTGGCCGAAGACGCCGCCATTTCGGCATAACGAGGCCAAGGGTAAGAGGTGCATGAACGAACTGCGGCCCGATAGCCTCAAGCGCCGGCTTCTGATCCGGCTATCGGTGCCGCTGCTCGGGCTGATGCTGCTCGGCGCCGGGCTGTCGTTCGCGGCCGCGCGCTATTTCGCGGCCATGGTCCACGATCAGTGGCTGTACGACTCGGCCATGTCGCTGGCCTCGCAGCTGGGCTATTCCGACGGCGAAGTGGTGGTCGATCTGCCCGACGAAGCGGTGCAGATGTTCGAGTGGGACCACGCCGACCGCATCTACTATGAAATCGCCAGCCACGCCGGGCATATCTTCGGCAACGCCACGGTGCCGCTGCCGCCCGAGATCGCCAACGGCCCGCGCGGCCCGGGCCCGCGCTATTTCCTCACCCAGGTGGACGGCGTTCCGGTGCGCGCCGCCACGATTTTCGCGGCCGGCGCGGGGGACCAGCTGACGACCGTGACCGTGGCGGAAACCCTGGCGAAAAGAGATGCCGTGGTGCGCCACATCATGGTGGCGATGCTGCCGCTGGAAGTGGCGTTCCTGTTCCTGGCCAGCGCGCTGATCTGGTTCACCGTCACCACGACCTTGCGCAGCCTGGACGTGCTCTCGACCCGGCTGTCGCGGCTGGATGTGGACCGGCTGGAACCGGTATCGGACGTCGCGGACGTGCCGGCGGAGGTCGGGCCCCTGGTGAACGCGCTCAATCACCTGATCGGGCGGCTGGCCTCGGCCTCCGAGGCGCAGCGGCGCTTTGTCGCCAATGCCGCGCATCAATTGCGCACGCCGCTCGCGACCATGCAGGTGCAGACCCAGCGCGCGCTGCGCGAGGCCGACCCCGCCAAGCAGGCGTTGGCGTTGGCGGATATTCAGAAGGCGATGGTGCGCCTCAAGCACATGACGCAGCAACTGCTCAGCCTGGCGCGCGCCGAGCACGAACCCGCGCGCACGCTCGAAATGCACGACCTCGACGTGGCGGTACTGGTGCGCGAGGCGCTGGAGCCGCTGATGGACGCCGCCATCGCCCGGATGGTCGATCTTGGCTACGACGGCCCGGCCAGCGGCGTCTGGATCAAGGCGGAGCCACAGCTGCTACGCGAGTTAATTGCCAACCTGGTGGACAACGCCATCCGCTACGGCCAGCAGGGCGGCATGGTGACCGTGCATGTGACGCGGTCGCCGGTATCGATCGCGGTCGAGGACGATGGTCCGGGGATTCCGGACGCCGAGCGCGTGCATGTGACGGAGCGGTTTTACCGGATGTCCTCGAGCCCCGCCGGGGGCAGCGGACTTGGGCTCTCCATCGCCTCGGAAATCGCCGCGCGCCACAACGCGCAACTCGCCATCACCACGCCGCCCAGCGGCAAGGGCACGATGGTGAGCGTCACCTTCACCGGCGTGGATGGGGCGGCGGCCCCGCCACCGGCCCAAACGCAGGCATTGCCGCGTCAGGCTGCGGCGGAATAGCTCTCGGATTTTCAGGCGGCGGCCCTGTCGCGGCGAAGGCCGGTCGCGGCAACCGGTGCCGTGCGAAGAACCCGCTCACCCTCCGCGCTGTTTGCGCGGAGGGTGGCGTACTTCAAGGGTCAGGCGGCTTTCAGCGCCTGGTCGAGGTCGGCCAGGATGTCGTCGATATGTTCGATGCCGAGCGACAGGCGCACATAGCCGGGCGTGACGCCGGCCTTGGCCTGTTCCGCGGGCGTGAGTTGCGAGTGGGTGGTCGAGGCCGGATGGATGGCGAGGCTGCGCACATCGCCGATATTGGCGACGTGGTAGAACATCTTCAGGCTGTCGATGAACTTGCGCCCGGCGTCGGCGCCGCCCTTGAGTTCGAAGCCCAGCAGCGCGCCCAGGCCGCCCTTGAGATAGGCGTCGGCGCGGCGTTTGAACTCGCCGGTCTGCTGGCTGGGGTAGATCACGCTGTTTACCTTGGGGTGCTTGGCGAGGTAGTCGGCCACCTTCGCGGCATTCGCGCATTGCTGGCGGATGCGCAAGGCCAGGGTCTCCAGGCCCTGGATGAACATGAAGGCGTTGAACGGCGACATGGCCGCGCCGATGTCGCGCAGCAGGGTCACGCGCGCCTTGATGATATAGGCAATCGGGCCGAGCGGCTTCACCGCCTGGGTCCAGACCGCGCCGTGGTAACTGGGGTCGGGCGTGTTGAGCATCGGGAAGCGGGCAGCGTTCTTCTCCCAGTCGAAGGTGCCGCCGTCGACGATGATGCCGCCGATGGAGGTGCCGTGGCCGCCGATATACTTGGTGGTGGAATGCATCACGACCGCGGCGCCGTGCGCCAGCGGCTGGCACAGCACGGGGGCGGCGGTGTTGTCCATGATCAGCGGCACGCCCAGGCTGTTGCCGACCTTGGCGACTTCGGCGATCGGGAAGACGTTGAGCTTGGGGTTGGGCAGCGTCTCGCCGTAGTAGCAACGGGTCTTGGCGTCGGTGGCGCGGCGGAAGTTCTCGGGGTCCGACGGATCGACGAAGCGGCACTCGATCCCCATGGTCTTGAGCGTATTGGCGAACAGGTTCCAGGTGCCGCCGTAGATGTCGGTCGAGCACACCAGGTTGTCGCCGGCGTGGGTGATGTTCTGCACCGCGAACAGGGACGCGGCCTGGCCCGACGACAAAGCGAGCGCGGCGACGCCGCCCTCGAGCGCCGCGATGCGTTCCTCGAGCACCGCCTGGGTCGGGTTCATGATGCGGGTGTAGATATTGCCGAATTCCTTGAGCGCGAACAGGTTGCCGGCGTGCTCGGTGGAATTGAACTGGTAGGACGTGGTCTGATAAATCGGCACCGCCACGGAATTGGTCACCGCGTCGGCGCGGTAGCCGGCATGCAGCGCGATGGTTTCGGGGTTCTTGGACGTGGTCGGCATAGGCTTCCTCCTCGGGTGCGGTACTGCCGCGCGGGTTCGCGCGCGCCGGGAGTATAGCGAGAAGACGGCGCGTCAAAAGCGCGCAGAAGCGTGAAAGGAAATTTCCTTGGAAGCGACGGAATAAGGGGCAAGGTCGGCTCGTCCAGGCCGCCGCGAAGGGGCAGAATCCGTGGGCAAAAACGGCCCAAACGACCTGCGCGCGGAAGGCGCGCAATAAAATAAACGATGAAAATGCGGCGGGATGCCGGGTCCGCAAAAACGGCCCCAAACGACCTGCGCGCGGAAGGCGCGCAATAAAATAAACGATGAAAATGCGGTGGGATGTTGGGTCCGCAAAAACGGCCCCAAACGACTTACCAAGCCCTACTTGGCAGTAGTTTCGATGGGGCCGTTCTTATGCGCCGCACCGGGGGGGATCCCATGTAGGGAACAGTGGACGCTGCCCGAACGGCGCTGACGGACGCCGTTCGAGTCCTATGTGGGGTGCGTATGTGTGGGCTTCAAGCGGCATTGAAGGCAGTTAATTGCCCGGAAGAAGCGTAAGTCAGCCGGGAGTCGCCGCGCGCGAGCGGGGCGCACCGCATGCGTATGGGCTGTGCCGTTACACGGCGCCGTCATGCATCAATCGTGAAGGGCGAGGTCGGCGGGAAGCCCGCCGCAGGCGACGCGCACGGCGGTGGCGGCATCCACGCCGGAGAGGCGCGCCAGCACGGCGGCGCGGATCATGGTGTACATGTTGGTGTCGTCGGTGATGCTCGCCGCGAGCCGCCGCGCCAGCGGATGGACAAGGCCCGCGCCCAGGAACACGCCGAGCAGCGGTGCCACCATGGCATGCGCGAACATGTTGCCAAGGATGCCTTGGGAATATTGATCCACCACCGACATGATCTTGGTTAGCCCCAACACGAAGGCGATGGCGCTGATCCACAGGATGCTCCGGGCCAGAAGTTCCAGCACGCGGACGCCGCGCCATTCGGCGGTGACGACGGCATCGATGCGGTCTTGCAGGAGTTCGCCGACCTGGAAGGCGTCCACCGGCGCGTCGTCGGCGCCGGGCCGGTAGGTCAGGAGTTTCGCGTCCGCGATCAGGCGGGCGGCGGCGTCGGTGCGGGTCACCGCTTCCTTGCCCGAGAGCACCGCGACCAATGTCGCGGCCTGGCCTTCGTAGTCCGCCGTGTGGTAGCGGCGTCCGCGAAACGCCTGGGCCAGGCTGGCGAACACGCCGGGGCCGCCATTGCTGGAAAGAATGCCGGTGACCGCGAGGGCGCCGAGCACCACGGTGAGCGAGAGCGTCGGCACGGCCTCGGCGATGATGTGCATGGGGCCGCCGCTGAGGATGTAGCCGCCGAACACGAAGACGATGAAGCCAGCGGTCGCGGCCAGAGGTGCGAGTGCGATGGATTTCATGGAACTCATCCTTTCCCCATAAGTGGCGATCAGGCAGCCCGACGCCCAGGTGAGGGCGTCGAGGTCGTTGTCGATGGCATCGACTTCCGCGCGCATCGGGTCGCTCCAGGCGGCGCGCGCGGCCGGCAATGCGCGGGCGGCGTGTCCGGCCAGGATCTCGGCGAGGGCGCGGGCGATGGTCACGCGGGCGCCAGCCCTTCGCGGGCCTCGGCGGCCACCTCGCGCGCCAGCGCGATGCCGGCGGCGGTGAGGCGGTACATATGGCGCGGCGGGCGGCCGGGCTGCTCGGGCGCTTTCCATTTGGACGCCAGCAGGCCCATGTCGGAGAGGCGCATCAGCAAGGGGTAGAGCGTGCCGGGCTTGATTCCGGTGTTCTTGGAGATGTCGTAGCCGTGGCGCCAGGCCGCGGGGTCGTCCATCAGGGCGGCCAGGAGCGTCCGGGTGGGCCTGGACATATTGGGGCGGGTCTTCGTCATGGGGTAAATACGACATATATCGAGTTTAGAGTCAATATATATCGAGTTTATGGCGCGTCGTTACAAAGCTGAATCATTGGTGCCGCATTTACGGCCGGTTCCGGTCGCACTTCCGCCCGGCCTGGGCGTTAAACCTGTACGGATAAAGCGATGTCCCGCCGGAGGCGGGCACAAGAAACGAACAGGAGGACAACAATGAAAAACACCCTTTTTGCGACTCTGGCCGCGGCGGTGATGGCCGGCGGTTTCGCGGTGACGGCAACGCCCGCGGCCGCGCAGAACATGCGCGCCAGTGAAGCACGCATTCCCTTCGTGCAGTACGGCGGTATCCGCGACTGGCGCACAGACCGCGACGATTCGCTGTTCGTGCAGGACGGCTACCGGCACTGGTACCGCGTGCAATTGATGGGCCCGTGCGTGGGGCTGGAATTCGCGAGCCGCGTGCGGTTCCTGCCGTCCGACGGCGCCGGCACCTTCGACCGCTTCAGCTGGATCAACGCCGACGGCGCGCGCTGCAAGGTGCAGTCGGTGCAGCAGATTCGCGGCGAGCCGGATGTGCGCAACCACCCGCGCCCGCGCGACCGCAGCTAAGACCTGAAGCGATTGCGGGACGAGGCGGGCTCCGCGGGGTCCGCCTCGTTCATTTCAGGTTCAGTACTTTCTCCATGCGCCGGTCCGGGATCAGCCACACGAGCGCGACCACGACATAAAGAGCCTCGGCGATCCAGGTCGCGAAGAACGTGCTGATGATCGCGGCCAGGTAGAACAGCGGCGAGAGCTTGCCCTTGAGGTCCGTGCCCAGGGCTTTGGCCACCAGGGAGTCGCCATGGCCGCTGGCGATGATGGCTTTCTGCAGGATGTAATAGGCAAGCGCGGCCATCAGCAGCACGCCGCCGTAGAGCGCGAGCGGCAGCGCCGCGAAGTGGTTCTCGCCCACCCAGCCGGTCACGAGCGGGAACAAGGACAGCCAGAACAACAGATGCAGGTTGGCCCACAGCACGCCGCCGGTGACCTTGCCGGTCGCATGCAGCAGGTGGTGGTGGTTGTTCCAGTAGATGCCGACGTAGATGAAACTGAGGACGTAGCTCACGAACACCGGCAAGAGGGGGGCGATGGCCGCCAGGTCGTCGCCATGGGGTACTTTCATTTCCAGGACCATGATCGTGATGATGATCGCGATCACGCCGTCGCTGAACGCTTCCAGCCTGCCTTTGCCCATGTGAAACCCCGTGCTGCCCAAATTCGCGCGCGGAAGGCGCGCCTCTTCAAGCCTTGGACCTTAACAAAACCAGCACCGCAGGCCAGCCTTGCCGGAAACGCAAGGGCGGGCTGGCAAACGGCCTTTACGGGGCGTGCGATTAAGGATATTTATCATCCACAATAAAACGCAAGGGAAGTCCCATGAGCCGCGTCAACTACACCCAGCTGGCCGCCGACCCGTTCAAGAAATTCTATGAATTCAGCAACACCTTGAAGCACCCGTCTTACGGCGAAACCATCCGCGGGCTGGTCGACATCCGCGTATCGCAGATCAACGGCTGCGCTTTCTGCCTCGACATGCACAGCAAAGAAGCCAAGATCAGGGGCGAGCGGGAACTGCGCCTTTACCATGTCGCGATCTGGCGGGAATCGCCCTTGTTCGACGCCCGCGAGAAAGCGGCGCTGGCCTGGGCCGAGACCTTGACCGAAGTGGCGGATGGCGGCGTGCCGGACGCGGCCTATGAGGCGGCGCGGGCGCATTTCTCGGAGCAGGAACTGAGCGAATTGACCTTCGCGGTGGTGGCGATCAACGGCTGGAACCGGCTGAGCATCGCCTTCGCCAACACACCGGGCAGCCAGGACAAGCTGTTCGGCCTCGACAAAGCAGGACTCAACTAATCAAGGGAGAAAGACCATGTTGAAAGTATTGGCCGCGCTGGCGGCACTGACGATGGCGGGCGGAGCTTACGCGGCCGAAGGCGGCTGGAAGGCGGGAATCGCGTTCGACCACGCGCTGCCCAACGTTCCGGGCAAGAGCCTCAAAGCCCAGGTGGTGGAGTTCGCGCCGGGCCAGCAGTCGCCGCCGCACTTCCACGCCAAGTCGGCATTCATCACCGCGATCGTGCTCGAGGGCGCGGTGCGCAGCCAGGTCAACGATGGCCCGGTCAAGGTCTACCACGTCGGCGAGAGCTTCACCGAAAACCCCGGCGACCGCCACAGCATTGGCGAGAACGCGAGCAAGACCGAGCCCGCGCGCCTGCTCGCGATCTTCGTGGTCGACAGCGCCGACGCGCCGCTGACCACGGTCGATACCAAGAAGTAAGCGCCTCCCATCCTTACCCCTCCCCGCAGACCACGAGTCCCTGGCCGGCGCGAAGCGCCGCGCCAGGAGGGGGAGGGGATTTAGGACCGCGCCGCCACCCATTCGGCGCTTTTCGCCAGAACCTCGGGCGGGACATCCTCCGCGATCATCTGGGCGAGGTCCGAGAGCCGGGTGCTTTTCAGGCTCTCGCGCCAGGCCGCGTCGGCCTTCCACATCACCCGCGCCACCGCGCAAGTCTTCGAGGTTTTGGTTTTCGACGGCAGGCAGGGGTTCGCCTTGCGGATCTCGGTGCAGGCGAAGGTCGAGGCCTTGCCCTCGACCGCTTCCACGATATCGAGGAAGGTGATCTCGCTAGGCCTGCGCGCGAGGCGGTAGCCGCCGGTGGGGCCCAGGGTGCCCTCGATCACGCCCGCCTGCGACAGCGCCTGCAACGCCTTGGAGAGATACTCCTTCGGCACGCCGTGGAATTCGGCCAGCGCCTTGGTGGGCAGGTAGCACCCGTCGGGCACCGCGGCCAGCAGCGAACAGCAATGCAGCGCCCATTCGATCTGGTTCTTGAGGATCATGCGGCGGCCCGGGTATTAAGGATAGTGATTGTCCTTAGTATATGGGCGCGCGCGCGGAAATTGTCCAGCGTATGATGGGCCCAGAGTAGGATGGGCCATGCCGTTCACGCCGTTTCATCTCGGACCGGGCGTCCTGTTCAAGGCCGTGGGCGGCCGCCATTTCAGCTTCATGGTGTTCGGCGGCGCCCAGGTGCTGATGGACATCGAGCCGCTGGTGCGGATCTACCGGCAGGATCCGTTCCTGCACGGACCGACGCACAGTGTCCTGGGGGCGTTCGGCATCGGCGCCGTGGCGGGCGTGCTGGGCAAACCCATCGGTGAAACCCTGTTGCGGTGGTCGGGCATCGCGCACGCGCCGCTCACATGGCCGGTATCGTTCCTCAGCGCTTTCATCGGAACCTATTCCCACATCGTGCTCGATGGGGTCATGCACCGCGACATGATGCCGCTCTGGCCACTGGCGGGCGGCAATCCGCTGCTGGGGGTGATCCCGGTCGAAGCGTTGCATCTGTTCTGCCTGGCGTGCGGCGTCTTGGGTGGACTGATCCTCGCCCGTGGACCGCTCCGGCAGTTGCTCAAGCCTTAGGGCAACCGGGCGACCGCCGGCGGAGCGGAACGCTAGCCGGGCTTTGCCGCAAATGCGATCAAGTCCCACGTGTTGCCGCACAGGTCCTGGAACACCGCGACGGTGCCGTAGGGTTCATGCCGCGGTTCTTCCAGGAAGATGACGCCGCGCGCCTTGAAGGCCGCGTAATCGCGCTGGAAGTCGTCGGTGTGGAGGAACAGGAACACGCGGCCGCCGGTCTGGTCGCCGACACGCGCCGCTTGTTCGGGCGAAGCGGCCTTGGCGAGCAGGAGCTGCGTGCCCCCGCCCGGCGGCGCCACCAGCACCCAGCGCTTCGCGGGCGTGAGCGGCGTATCGCTCACCAGGGTGAAGCCGAGCTTTTCCGTGAACCATGCAATGGCGCTGTCGTAGTCGTGGACCAGAAGCGCGATGGAGCCGATATGGGCGGGCATCTTCTTCCTTTGTCGTCCTTGGGCGATCGGAGCGAAACCCGAGGATCCAGGGCAGTAACGAAGGAGGGCTGTAGAACAGCGCGTAGCTAGATGCGCCGTGTCACGTCTTTCCGGCTCCGGATTCCCGCGCGCGCGGAAGGCGCGCATTTATAGAAAGGCGGCCTTCCGCCGCCAAGCCCGAGAATGACAGTCGCGGGTGTGGCGGGGTTGGCGCAAAACAAAAACGGCGGACCTTTGGGTCCGCCGTTTGTCATTCGATCTCGGCCAGCTTCAGCAACAGGCCTTCATGCTGCTTCCGCCGAACCGGGCGTTCATCCGGTTTTCGAAGAAGGCCTTGTAGTCCATGGCCTCCTGGTCCGGGTGCTTGTTCTTCATGTGCGCGACGTAGGTGTCGTAATCGGGCACGCCGCACATCAGGCGGGCGGACTCGGCGACGCGGCCGAACCAGAGAGAAATCAGGTTCTCCGGTTCGGCGCTGGTCGTTTTGTCTTTCCGCTTGGCCACCGCTTACTCCGCCCGGCTTATTCGGCGGCGTGCATGATCGGCGGCTGGCCGGGGATCGCCGGGGCGGTGCGGTTCGAGCGCACGGCACGGACGGCGAAGGCCAGGATCGCGATCACGCAGCCCACGAAGATCGCGGCGAGCACCGCGTCGATGTAGGCGTTCACCACCAGGCGGCTCATCTGCTCCACCGACTTGGCCGGCGCGATGACGCGGCCTTCGTCGATGGCGGTCTGCAGCATCTTGGCCTGGGCCAGGAAGCCGATGGTGGGCGACGGGTGGAAGATCTTCTCGAAGCCCGCGGTCAGGGTGCAGGCCAGCAGCCAGACCAGCGGCACCACCGGCACGAACAGGTACTTCTGGTACCCGTTCTTGACGAAGGCGACGACCACGAAGGTCAGCGCCATCGAGGCGAGCAGCTGGTTGGCGACGCCGAACAGCGGCCACAGGGTGTTGATGCCGCCGAACGGATCGATCACGCCCTGATACAGGAAGTAGCCCCACAGGAAGCAGGCCACCGCCGAACCGATGACATTGCCGGTCCACGACGAGGTCGAGGCCAGCGCCGGGTTAATCTGTCCGGCCAGATCCTGGATCATGAACCGCGCCACGCGGGTGCCCGCGGTCAGCGTGGTCAGGATGAACATGGCTTCGAACAGGATGGCGAAGTGGTACCAGAAGGCCATGGCTTCCTGGCCGCCGACGGCGCCCGACAGGATGTGCGCCATGCCGATCGCGAGCGTGGGCGCGCCGCCGGTGCGCGACAGCACCGAAGCCTCGCCGACGTTGCTGGCGGTCTCGTGGATCAGGTCCGGGGTGATGGTGAAGCCCCAGCTGGAGATCACCTGGGCCGCCGATTCGGCGGTCGGTCCGATCACCGCGGCCGGGCTGTTGACGGCGAAGTACAGGCCGGGTTCCAGCACGCAGGCGGCGCACATGGCCATCACGGCGACGAAGCTTTCCATCGCCATGGAGCCGTAGCCGATCGGGGTGGACAGGGTTTCACGTTCCAGCATCTTGGGCGTCGTGCCCGACGACACCAGCGCGTGGAAGCCCGAGATGGCCCCGCAGGCGATGGTGATGAACAGGAACGGGAACAGCGAGCCTTTCCACACCGGGCCGGTGCCGTCGGTGAACTGCGTCATGGCGGGCATGTGCAGTTCGGGCAGGCTGACCAGGATGCCGATGGCCAGCGCCACGATGGTGCCGATCTTGAGGAAGGTGGAGAGGTAGTCGCGCGGCGCCTGCATCATCCACACCGGCATGATCGCGGCGGCGAGGCTGTACAGGATCAGCGCCCAGGCCAGCTGTTCGCCGGTCCAGGTGAAGGCTTCCGCCCAAGCCGGGTCTTCCGCCACGTAGCGGCCGAGCACCAGGGCGGCCATCAGCAGCACGAAGCCGACGATGGAGATTTCCAGGATGCGGCCGGGGCGGATCCAGCGCATGTACACGCCCATCAGCAGCGCGATCGGCATGGTCATGACGACCGTGAACGTGCCCCAGGGCGAGTGGGCGAGGGCCTGCACCACCACCAGGCCGAGGACGGCCAGGAGGATCGTGACGATGGCGAGGATGCCGAACTGGGCGACGGTGCCCGCGTCCTTGCCCATGTAGTTCTTGATCATGGTGCCGAGGGATTCACCGTCGCGGCGGGTCGAGAGCGCGAGGACCACGTAGTCCTGCACGCAACCGGCCAAGCAGGCGCCGATGATGATCCACAGGGTGCCGGGGAGGTAACCCATCTGCGCGGCGAGCACCGGGCCGATCAGCGGGCCCGCGCCGGCGATGGCGGCGAAGTGGTGGCCGAACAGCACGTACTTGTTCGTCGGCACGTAATCCAGGCCGTCGTTCTTGCGCACGGCTGCCGTTTGCCACTGGCTGTTCAGGCCAAGCACGGTCTTGGCGATGAACTGGGCGTAGAAGCGGTATGCCACGAAGTAGCAACAGGTCGCGGCGATCACCAGCCATGCGGCGTTGATGGTCTCGCTTCTGTTGAGTGCGATCAGTCCCAGGGCGAAAGCGCCCAGGACTGCGACGGCGGCCCATCCGACGGAGCGGAGAGTCGTGCTCATTATGAATCCTCCCGGAGACGAAAATAGTGGGCGATAGTAGCCCGGGGCTTGCGGCGAATGGAAGTGTCGGCTGGCCGTTGCAGCCGGGAAGCGTTTGACCCCTATCCCCCCGTTCTGGGCCGAAAATCGGGCCCCAAAAGCCCGTCATGCTGCGATGCGGTCATGGTTGAACGGCGCCCGCTCCCCGGGGAAGATTGCACCTCAAAGCCCATGCAAACGGCATACGGGATTCCCTCATGCGCCACTTCCTGCTGTTCTACGTCACGGCTCCCGATTACCTGGAGCGGCGGCCGCACTACCGTTCCGTGCACATCGAGAAGGCCCGTGCGGCAAAAGCCCGAGGGGAATTGATCCTGGCGGGAGCCTTGGCAGACCCGGCCGACCAGGCGGTGCTGCTGTTTCAGGGCGCGGACAAATCCGTGGCCGAGGATTTCGCCAAAACCGACCCCTATGTGACCAATGGCCTGATCACATCGTGGACAGTGCGGGAATGGACCACGGTGATTGGCGATGCCGCAGCGCACCCATTGCCGCAGGGCGTGTAGAGCCTTTTCCGGTGAAGTGCGAACCGCGTCGCCGTCGAAAAGGCGGCCGATCAGGTGAATCAGGGCGTTACGCCTTACGCCCCGATTCCCTTTGAAAGTTGTCGGCAGGCGAAGAAACCGCGCACAAAGTTGCGTAAGCAAGTACATACCGCTATTCGATTTTTGCAGGCTTCCGGTAATGATCTTGCGTGGCATAAGGTGGTGCTCAAGAAGGATTTTCCGCTGGCGTGCCCACGGGTTGCGCGGCCAGGGGAAACAGCGGACCAGGGTCCGTCAGGGAAGAATTGGGAGAGCGATGACCACTGAATCTTATATGTGCGATGTCCTGCGTTTTGAGCGCGAGGGCAGCCATGTCTGACAGAGGGAAGGCCGCCAAGGCGGCGAAAGCCGAACCCGCCCTTGCGGGCAAAGCCAAACGCAACAGCGTGCCGTTGAAGCTGCGTGTGCCGGAGCCGCCGTCGCGCCCCGGCCAGGCCGCCGACTTCAGCCACATCAAGCTGCCCGCCGCCGGCACCACGCGCCGCCCCGACGTCTCTTCCAAACCCGAGGACATGAGCGAGCTGGCCTACGGCCTGGTGCGCGTGCTGGATGACAAGGGCGAAGCGGTCGGCCCGTGGGCGCCGAAGATCGACCCCGAGATCCTGCGGCGCGGCCTGCGCATCATGATGATGACCCGCGCCTACGACGACCGCATGTACAAAGCGCAAAGGCAAGGCAAGACCTCGTTCTACATGAAGTCGACGGGCGAGGAGGCGGTGCCGACGGCGGCGGGCCTCGCGCTCGACGACACCGACATGCTGTTCCCGGCCTACCGCCAGCAAGCGCTGCTGTTCGTGCGCAACTGGCCGATGCTGGACATGATGAACCAGATCTATTCCAACGCCCACGACCGCCTGAAGGGCCGCCAGCTGCCGGTGATGTATTCATCCAAGGAAGCGGGCTTCTTCACCATCTCGGGCAACCTCGCCACCCAGTTCAGCCAGGCTGTGGGCTGGGCGATGGCCTCGGCGATCATGGGCGATACGCGCCTGTGCGCCACCTGGATCGGCGACGGCAGCACGGCGGAAGGCGACTTCCACCACGCTTGCACCTTCGCCGCGGTCTACAAGGCGCCGGTGATCCTGAACATCGTCAATAACCAGTGGGCGATCTCGTCCTTCCAGGGCATCGCCGGCGGCACCGAAGCGCCGTTCGCGGCGCGTGGCGTGGGCTACGGCCTGCCGGCCCTGCGTGTCGACGGCAACGATTTCCTCGCGGTCTATGCCGCCACCCAGTGGGCGATCGAACGCGCGCGCGCCAACATGGGCGCGACCCTGATCGAGCATTTCACCTACCGCATGGAAGGCCACTCGACCTCGGACGACCCGACCCGTTACCGCGCCGCAGACGAACGCCAGAAGTGGCCGGGCGGCGACCCGATCGAGCGCCTGAAGCAGCACTTGATCAGGCTCGGCGAGTGGGACGACAAACGGCATGTCGCGCAGTTCGAGGAACTCGAGAAGCTGGTGAAGGACACCCAGCGCCAGGCCGAAGCCATCGGCACCCTCCAGGCCGGCCAGAAGCCCAGCCCCAAGACCATGTTCGAGGACATCTACTGCGGTGAACCGGACTGGCGCCTGCGCAAACAACGCCAGCAGTTCGGGATTTAAGCCATGTCATCCATGAACATGATCCAGGCCATCAACTCGGCGCACGTGACGTTGATGGAGAAAGACCCGAAGGTCGTGGTGTTCGGCGAGGACGTCGGCTATTTCGGCGGCGTGTTCCGCGCCACCGAGGGCTTGCAGCAGAAGTTCGGCGTCACCCGCTGCTTCGACGCGCCGATCGCCGAGGCCGGTATCGTCGCCTCGGCCATCGGCATGGGCGTCTACGGCCTGCGCCCGCTGATCGAGGTGCAGTTCGCCGACTACATCTATCCGGCGATGGACCAGCTGACGTCGGAAGCGGCGCGCATCCGGTACCGTTCCGGCGGCGAGTTCACCGCGCCGATCACGGTGCGCACGCCTTACGGCGGCGGCATCTTCGGCGGTCAGACCCACAGCCAGAGCCCCGAAGCCCTGTTCGCGCATGTCGTGGGCCTCAAGGTGGTGATTCCGTCCACGCCCTACGACGCCAAGGGACTCTTGATCGCCGCGGTCGAGGACGACGACCCCGTGATCTTCCTGGAGCCCAAGCGCCTCTACACCGGTCCGTTCGAGGGCCACTCCACCGATGGCGTGAAGACCTGGGCCGGGCATCCCGCCGGCGAAGTGCCCGATGGCCACTATGTCGTGCCGCTCGGCAAGGCCAACGTGGTGCGCGAAGGCAGCGCCATGACCGTGCTGTGCTACGGCACCATGGTGCATGTCTGCCTGGCGGCCGCGCGCGAGACCGGCATCGACTGCGAGGTCGTGGACCTGCGCTCGATCACGCCGCTCGATGCCGAGACCATCATCGCCTCGGTCAACAAGACCGGCCGCTGCCTGATCGTGCACGAAGCCACGCTGACCGCAGGCTTCGGCGCGGAACTGGCGGCGATCGTGCAGCAGGAATGCTTCTACAACCTCGAAGCGCCCATCGACCGCGTCACCGGCTGGGATACGCCCTATCCGCACGTGTTCGAGTGGGAATACTTTCCGGGCCCGGCGCGCGTCGGCGCGGCCATGAAGAAGATGATGGAGGCCTGAGATGGGCGCGTTCCAGTTCAAGTTGCCGGACATCGGCGAAGGCACCGCGGAAGCCGAAATCGTCGCCTGGCACGTGAAGGTCGGCGACAAGGTCAAGGAAGACCAGCCGCTGGTGGACATGATGACCGACAAGGCGACGGTCGAGCTGACCTCGCCGGTGGACGGCGTCGTGCAAAGCATCGGCGGCGAAGTCGGCAAGAAGGCCGCCGTCGGCGCCGTGCTGGTGACGTTCACGACCGAAGGCGGCGCGGATCTGCCCGCCGAGAAACCGAAGGAAGAAAAGAAAGCGGCCGCGCCGGCGCCGGCCCCCGCTCCGGCCCCCGCGCCGAAGCCCGAACCGGTGAAGGCC
>JAIBCD010000158.1 GCA_019694335.1 Rhodospirillaceae bacterium
AACCGCGCACCGACGCAGCGCGCGCCGGTCTTGCGCCTCGACGGCGAGGGGCAACGCGAAGCGACGTTGATGCGCTGGGGGCTGATCCCGAGCTGGGCCAAGGATGCGTCGATCGGCAGCAAGTGCATCAATGCGCGCGGCGACGGCGTGGCGAGTAAGCCGGCTTTCCGCTCGGCCTACAAGGCGCGGCGCTGCCTGGTGCCGGCCAGCGGCTTCTACGAATGGCAGCCCAGGCCAGACAACAAGCCACCGAAGCAACCCTACTACATCACCACGGCGGCAGGTGGGCCTTTGACCTTTGCCGGCCTGTGGGAGACTTGGCGTGGAGACGACAAGGTGCCGGGGCCGGTTGAGACCTTCACCATCGTAACGACCGAGGCCAACGCTGATATGGCGCCGATCCACGACCGCATGCCGGTGATCCTGGCGCAAGGCGACTGGACCACGTGGCTGGATCCGAGCAACCCCGGTGCGGCCGACCTGATCCGCCCGGCGCCGGCGGGCACGATCAAGGCCACGCCGATCTCGACGCGCGTCAACAGTGTGCGAAATGATGGGCCAGAGCTGATCGAACCGATGAAGGCGGCGTAGAGTATGTCAACGGGACCCGGCCGACCTGAGTGCAGCGTGAAGAACAAGGAGGTGCGAGAACTGGCGCGGCTCCTGCATTTCGCTGCCGATTTTGGTGGAGCTAGAGCGGTAATAGCTGAGATGATCCAATGAGCGACAACGTTATTTCGTATCTTGAGATGTGCCGAAGAGAGAAGGCCAGCCTTCAAGCGGGAATGAATTTCGGTCTCGGAGGTAATCACTCTGTGGTTCTCATGTCAGTCCGACCAAATGCTCCGTATCGGGACCGTCTCGAGGATGGCGGAACAACGCTCGTGTACGAAGGACATGACCAGCCAAAGTCCGAAGTTGTCCCAGACCCCAAGCTAGTGGACCAACCGCTGACGACACACACCGGGCGCCCTACGCAGAATGGGAAGTTCTTTCAAGCTGCAAAGGCTTCGGCAAAAGGTGAGAGACCGCCGGAGCGGGTTCGCGTTTATGAAAAAATTCGCCCAGGAATCTGGACTTACAATGGAATGTTTCATCTCATTGATGCGTGGACCGAACGCGATGAACGAAGAACGGTCTGCAAGTTTAAATTGGTCGCTGTGGAGAATGACGAGGATTTAGATCAGCCGGTAAGGATAGCGTTTGAGCGTCGCCGCATTATTCCCGCGAATGTGAAGCTAGAAGTCTGGCAACGCGACCAAGGAAAATGTGCAATTTGTGGGGCTGCTGACGAACTTCACTTCGATCACATTGTGCCATACGCGAAGGGAGGCACGTCGGTTACGGCAACCAATGTTCAATTGCTCTGCGCTCGTCATAACCTCGCGAAGTCAGATCGAATTCAGTAGATGCTGCTACCATAGGTCTCATTGGCGCCGGCGAATCCTGTCGAAGACGATTTGCAGCCTCCTGCGCTAGCGTGCCCAAAGAGCGAGCCCGCCTACCGCCCTCAACCATCGACCGCGAGGGAGACGGACATGGAGGAGCTTGTCGACGCGCCGGCCGAGGGGCTTGGCGGGGATCAGCGCGGCAGTGATGGCGCGCGGAGTGGGCGTCGGAAGAGGCGACCGTCGGCATGATCACCTACTCGCTGCGCCTGGGCCTGGACACCTGCCGCGGCTCTAGCGCCAGGTGACGGAGGAGGAGCGCACGCGCATCGCGCGGGCCATCCGGGATCACATGCTCCTATGCGGCTGGATCTGCGGCGCACGCGCGAGCCCATGGGCGGCGGGGGCGGCAGTGGCTGGGGGCGCTTCAACGGTCGGCTATGTGAATAATGCGCAAGTGATGGACAGGCGGCCGTGCGGCGCTCTTAAGGCGCGGTATCGTTCTCCGACAGCATACAAGCCTCCGTCTTGTACGGTGGCGCCGAAGTCTTGAGCTGCGCGACCGTGTAAAGCACCGCCTTGTGGCCGAGCTGCTCGAGCTCCTTAGCCTTTTCCACGGCCTCGGCGATCGTGGCGAACTCGCCGGGCGCCCGATACCAGGCACCGGCCTTGGTGTACAGGACGCAAAGCATCGTAATGACTAGATCTCCTCGATCAATTGTTTAGTGGGCACCGAAGAAACATGCCAGACCGGCGCATGGTAGCCGTTCAGGTAACCTAGCGCAGAGTGACGATGCCAGACTAGCCAGGACGGGCAGAGCTGGTCGGGCGCGTGCGGGTTTAGCACTCATTTCTAACAGAACTAATGGACTGCGAATTTCGTGCGAAGTCATGACGGGTAGCGGTAGGAAGCTTGATTTGCCTTCAGCTTGCGCTCTTCGGCCTTCGCCTCCTCGGTCGAGAGGCAGGCGATGGTGCAATACTCAAGGTTTTCGATATCTTCGAGCGCACTTGTGCGCTTGCCCTCGTTGTTCCTCGTCCCCGCGCCCAGCGGCGCGGGAAGGAGCGATGTCATGCGCTTTGCAACGTGGCCGCCGAATCCAAACAGGAGAAGGCCCGTCTTTCGATTGCGGAGCTGGTAGCAGCCTGGACCGAAAGGCGCGACCAGGATCCCGCCGGCGCGTGGATCGGGGAACGGCCGCCACTTAGACCATTGCGCCACGGCCATCTCCCTCTGACTTGGCGTCCTGCCTGACCACCCATAGTATGATTAAGGGGGTGAAAAAACCATGCGCATTAACGTATTCGAGGGGGCGCGGCGGATCGCGAAGCTAGCCGCGGTACTGTGGCTTGTTGGGGTTGCGGTCTATGCGGCCACTCTGCGCACCCCGACGATACAGCTTCGCTTCGACGTGATGTCGCCCGACACGCAGCCCGTGGCGAGTAGCTCCCGGTGCGGCGAGTTCGATCGGCTGCAAACCCGGCGATTCCAAAACCCATCTGGCACTGTGGTGTCTGCGGAATATTGTTTTCGTGCGCAAAAATCCACACACGGGGACTACGCGATCCCTCTCCAGGTGAATGCCGACAAGACTTGGCGTGGCGCGATTGCCACCAGCGACGCTGCAAAGGAATACGCGACGCTGGCAGCGAGCCGGTTTCAACTATCGTACGGAGATCAGCAGCGCGCCGATGACGAGGTACGAGACGGCATCACTGGTGCCGTCCTCAAAGCCGGCGCTGCCATTGTCCTGGGGTGGCTGGTGCTGTGGGTGTTCACGAAAGCGGCAGGTTGGATTGTCCGGGGGGTCATGGGCATTCCCTCGGGGGCCGATTACCGGCCGGCGGCCCTGTCACCACCCAAGGCCTAAGCCCATCTCGTCGAGCAAGCCGGCGCCGCCTTCGCGCTGGGATGGCGTGGGCATTGACCGCCATCCTAGTGACGGCAGAGGCACACCTTGGGCTGAATTTCAGCGTTGGCGCCTTTCCCACCGTGTTTCCCACCAAACTGCTCACCACCAAATAGGGCAGAGGGCACTGAACGGAACGGAAAGCGCAGAGAACCGCGCTCGATGGGATGCGCAGTGCTGTGCAATACGAGAGCGCGAGACTTTCAAGACCGGTGCCTTAAACCGCTCGGCCACCTGTCCCCGCGGTGTCGATTAGCAGAAGGCCGCCGGGAGGCATAGCGCTACTCTTGGAAGATCAGGCCGACGATGCCGGCCAGCACCATTCCGCCGGAGATCAGGAAAATCGTGGCTCGGATCATGATCGCGTTCCTGGCGCTCGGCGCGCGCGGTTGAGTCCCCGGCGATCTTATCACCAACGGCGACCGGCGCCATCCCGGCGCCTGCGATCGCCTTGCCGCCGGAACCGGTCGTACGGGCGCCGCTCGATGCGGGACATGACGGGGGCGCCTAGCCGGCCTTTCGCCGGACCTTGTACCCCTCGGTGGCCAGAACGTTCAGCAGCTCCTGCATCCGCGCGCGGTAGGCGGCGCGGGTTTCGTCGGCCGCCTTGTCCCACGGCGCCTTGCGCGGGTGCGAGCGGAACTCGTAGATCGCCTTGCCGCCGATCTCCAGCAGCTCGGGGCCCGGCTTCGCAACAGTCTTGTTCATCCTAACCTCTCTCTGCCCCAGGTCCGCTGGCGGTGCTGCCAGCGGAAGACGCCGTTCCGATAGGGTCGGAAGCTACGATAGCGATCAGTGGCGGGCGCTACAGCCTACGCAGAAGGATAGGAAGCGATCTTCATTGCGCGCTTCAGCGTTGCCTGCCGGCGCGCGGTGGATCGCGGGGCGCGCATCATTCCCGCGAAGCGTGTCGATCTCGAAGTGGCCTGCACCCAGGGTGGAGCTTGCGGCGCCTGCCTAGCCGTGGCAGAGGAACGGATGACGACGGGAACACTGCTTTGTATGGTTCCTTCCCATCACCATGCGAATCCGGAGAGGGCGGAAGTTATGGCGGACAAGCGCGTCGCGCTGCTGACAGCAGCAGGTACGGGCATGGGCGCGGCGTGCGCGCGGACCCTGGCGGAGCAGGGGTATCGTATCGCGGTATTGTCGCACTCCGGCAAGGGCGAAGCCCTGGGCAAGGCGCTGGGCGGCATCGGCTTCACCGGCGACTATGCGGACCCGGCCGTGCTCGAACGCACCGTCAAGGGCACGCTCGATGCCTTTGGCCGCATCGACGCCCTGGTCAACAGCGCCGCGCATCCGCCCAAGGGCACGCTGATGGGCGTCTCGGACGCCGATTGGCATCGCGGCCTGGACACCATCCTGCTGAACGTGGTTCGCCTGTCCCGCCTGGTCACGCCGGTCATGGAGAAGCAGGGCGGGGGCGCCATCGTCAACATCTCCACCTTCGCGGCGCTCGAGCCCGACGCGGCGTTCCCGATCTCCTGCTGCCTGCGCGCGGCGCTCGCCAGCTACTGCAAGCTCTATTCGGACCAGCATGCCGCCAGCAACATCCGCATGAACAACCTGTTGCCGGGCTTCATCGACAGCCTGCCGCTCAACGAGAAGCGGGTCGCCCAGATCCCGATGCGGCGCTATGGCACCGTGAAGGAGGTTGCCGCCACCGTCGCCTTCCTGGTGTCGGACGGCGCCGGCTACATCACCGGCCAGAACCTGCGCGTCGACGGCGGCATCACCCGATCGGTCTGACATCGCCGGCAACCCGTCCCCAACGAAGCACCTTCGAGGAATCCCGAGCCCATGATCCGTATCCAAGCCGACGCGCTGCGGCGCGTGATCGCCGAAATCTTCCATCGCGCGGGCAGCAACGAGACCGAAGCGGCGGCGGTCGCCCGGCGCCTGGTCGACGCCAACCTGGTGGGGCACGACTCGCACGGCGTGGTGCGCATTCCGACCTATCTCGAATCGGTGCGCGGCGGCGGGGTCAGCCTGAACCAGCACGCGAAGATCGTGCTCGACACCGCGGTCTTCGTCGTGGTCGACGGCCAGTCCGGCTTCGGCCAGGTGATCGGCGAGGAAGCGATGAAGATGGGCATCGAGAAAGCCCAGCGCAGCGGCGTCGGCGTGGTCGCGCTGCGCCACTCCAGCCATCTCGGCCGCATCGGCGACTGGACCGAACAATGCGCCGAGGCCGGATTCGCCTCTGTCCACTTCGTCAACGTGGTGGGGGCGGGCGCGATCGTGGCACCGTTCGGCGGCGCCGACGCGCGCATCTCGACCAACCCGTTCTCGGCCGGGCTGCCGCGCCCCGACGGCCGGCACATCATCCTCGACATGGCGACGTCGAAGCTGGCCGAGGGCAAGGTGAAGGTGGCGCTCAACAAGGGCGTCGAGCTGCCGGAAGGCGCGCTGATCGATTCCAAGGGCCGGCCCACGCGCGATCCGGCCGAGCTGTACGCCAATCCGCGCGGTGCGCTGACCTCGATGGGCGAGCACAAGGGCTACGGCATCGCGGTGTTCTGCGAGTTCCTGGCGGGCATCCTGTCGGGCGGCGGCACCAACCGCACGGAGCGCCGCGAGGGCATCGTGCTCAACAACATGCTTTCGATCATCCTGAACCCGGCCATGGCGGGCGACCGCAACTACGTGGCCGAGGAGACGGATGCGTTCCTGAAGTGGCTGCTTGCCTCGCCGCCGCAGGAACCGGGCAAGCC
>JAIBCD010000159.1 GCA_019694335.1 Rhodospirillaceae bacterium
CGTGCCCGGGGCGACCACCACCCTGGCGCCATCGCCGGTTTCCGTATCGGTCAGAAGCCGGCGGTGCGCCGGCCCCAGCGCGGTCAACGCCCAGGCCACGGCCGCGACATCGTTCTCCACGGCCACCGGAGTTCCGAGATACGCGCCCAGCGCGCGCGCAGAAAACTTCCAGGGCAGATTGGTGAGGGCGACTTCGTCGCCGGAGACAGGCCCGGCCACCGCCAACGCCGTGCGGCGCGGGGCCGCGCCCGCTACGCGGATGACATCCGTCAGGAGGGCTTCGAGGGTCGGGAAATCCGCGGTCCGGCGCAAGTGAACCGGGCCGATCGCGCCATCGCGAAAGGCGACGCGGGTATTGGTGCCGCCGATGTCGGCCAGAAGATCCAACGGGCAAATCCCGGTTACGCGGCGCCGGCCAGGGTGGCGAGGAACGCATCGCGCCACCATCCTATGTTCTCGCGCGCGAGGCCGTCCATCAGGGATCGCCAGCGGCTTTGCCGCTCCTCCAAGGGCATCGACAGCGCGCGGTTGAGCGCCTCGACCATGCTGTCCTCGTCGTAGGGATTGACGATCAGGGCGTCGCGCATCTGGCGCGCGGCGCCGGCGAAGCGTGACAGAATCAGGACACCGGGATCGGCCGGGTTCTGGGCCGCGACATATTCCTTGGCGACCAGGTTCATGCCGTCCCGCAGCGGCGTGACCAGGCCAACAGCGGCGACGCGGAACAGCGCGGCCAGCGCGGTGTGATTGTAGGTACGGTTGACATAGCGCAGCGGCACCCAGTCGTAGTCGGCGAAGGCGCCGTTGACACGGCCCATCTCGCGTTCGAGCTGGCGGCGCAGCGTCTTGTAGGCCGACACCGTGATGCGGGACGGCGGTGCGATCTGCAGCATGGACACCTTGGCGCGGTGCTCGGGGTGGCGTTCGATCAGCTTGCCGTAGGCGCGGAACCGCCGGTCGATGCCTTTGGAATAGTCGAGGCGGTCGACACCGATGATCAGCCGCCGGCCGGACAAGCTTTCCAGCATGCGCGCCGTGTGGGTGTGGGCTTCGGCCTTGACGGCGGCGTTTCCGATGGCTTGCACATCGATGCCGACCGGGAAGGACTTGATCTGGATGGTGCGGCCGAAACAGGTGACGCGGCCGTCCGGTTCGATATGTCCGCCGCCTTCCTGCAGCACATATTCCAGGAAGGCGCGCACATCGCCGTCGGTCTGGAAGCCGACCACGTCATAGGCAAACAGGCTGCGGACCAACGCGCGGTTCTCGGGGAGCGTGGCGATCAGTTCCGCCGGCGGCCAGGGGATGTGCAGGAAAAACCCCATGCGTTGCTTTGCCCCCAGGCGCTGCAATTCCGCGCCGCAGGGAATCAGGTGATAGTCGTGCACCCAGATCAGATCGTCGGGCTCCAACAAGGGGTAGATGGCTTTCGCGAACAGGCGGTTCACGCGGTTGTAGCCCACGCCGAAGCCACGGTCGTAGTCCACCAGGTTCACGCGGTAATGGCACAGCGGCCAGAGGGTGCGGTTGGCGAAGCCGTCATAATATTCGTCGACGTCCTCCTGGCTCAGGTCGACGGTGGCGATGGTGTAGGATGGCCGCTCATGAAACGACACCACGCCGCTGGAATTGCCCGCAACCTGTCCGCTCCAGCCGAACCATAGGCCGCCGTGGATTTGCAAGGCGCCTTCCAGCGCCGCGGCCAGGCCGCCCGCCGCGAGCTTCTTGCCCGATACCGGCGGCACGCGGTTGGAGATCGCCACCAGGCGGCTCATACCAGGTCGCTCCACGGACGGGAGAGGCGCATGGCCGCGTTGATGATGCCGACCAACGAATAGGTCTGCGGATAGTTGCCCCACAGCTCGCCGGTCTTGGGGTCCAGGTCCTCCGACAACAGGCCGACGTGATTGCGCCGCGCCAGCATGTGCTCGAAGATTTCGCGCGCCTGGTCGCGGCGCCCGGCCCGGGTGAGCGCGTCGATGTACCAGAAGGTGCAGATGTTGAAGGCGGTGGTGGGTACGCCGAAGTCGTCGGCCTCGGTATAGCGGAACAGATACGGCCCGCGCTTCAATTTCTTCTCGACCGCGGCGATGGTGGCGAGGAAGCGGGGATCGTCGCCGGCCACCAGGCCGACCTCGGCCATCTCCAACAGGCTCGCGTCCACTTCGCTGCCGCCGAAAGTACTCACAAAGCATCCCAGGTCGGGGTTCCAGGCGGCCTTCAGGATTTTCTCGCGAATTTCCGCCGCGCGCCCCGTCCATAGGCGCGCGCGGTCATCCAACCCGCCATGGGTTGCGATGCGCGCCAGGCGGTCGCAGGCGGCCCAGCACATGAAACTGGAATAGGTATGGACGCGCGCCTTAGTGCGCAATTCCCACAATCCCGCGTCCGGTGTTTCGGCCAGGGCATAGGCACGTTCGCCCATGACCTCGAAGGAATGAAAATCGTCGGCGGTCATGGGCCGCAAGAGGCGCCGGTCGAAAAATGCCTGGCTCGCGGACAGGATCACCTGGCCATAGGTGTCGTGCTGCAAGTGTTCGTAGGCCTGATTGCCGACGCGCACCGGCCCCATGCCACGATAGCCAGGCAGGCGGCCGATGGTGGACTCGGTCAGCTCCTGTTCCAAAGACAGGCCGTAGACCGGCTGCAAATGCTTGCCGTCGGTGAGCTCCGGCAGGTTGCGCAGGTAGGTGAGGTAGCTCTCCATGATGTCGATGGCGGAGATGCGGTTGAGGGCGCGGATGACATAGTGCGCGTCCCGCAGCCAGCAGTAACGGTAGTCCCAGGTGCGCCCGGAGTCCGGCGCCTCGGGGATCGACGTGGTCATCGCGGCCATGATGCCGCCGGTCTCCTCGAACCAGCACAGTTTCAGGGTGATGGCGGCGCGGATCACGGCGTCCTGCCACTCGGCGGGCACACCCAGCGCCCGGGTCCAATCGCGCCAATAGGCGACGGTGGATGACTGAAATTCGTCGCCGATCACGGCCACGTCGTGCGTCACCGGCTCGTCAGGGCCGAGCAGCAAGGTCACCTGCTTCTCCAGCCGGAACCAGGTCTCGCCGACCACATAGCTGAGCGGCGCGTCGGTGGTGAGGCGCAAGGTCAGCTTGGGCCCGACGTAGCGGATATGGTTGGAGCCGCGCGTGATCTCGGCGGCGTCGGCGCCGTAGGTGAAACTCGGGCGCAGGCGGATCTTGATGCGCGGGCGCCCGGCCACGGGGCGGATCCGCCGGATGATGCTCATGGGCCGGAAGCGCCGGCCGAACCGGTTGAAGCGCGGTGCGAAATCCACCAGCTCAATGGCCTGACCCCTGGTGTCCTCCAGCCGCGTCACCAGGACGGCGGTGTTGTTCTCATAGTGCTGGCTGGCGCGGGCGAAGTTCTCCATCAGCACGTCGTAAAGGCCGGTGACGTCTTCTCGCGTGGTGTCCATGCCGGAGAGGAGGGCGTTGAACACCGGTTGGGAATCGGGCCGCGGCATGCAGCTCCACTGGACACAGCCGCGCCTGTCTATGAGCGCATTGATGGCGCAGTTGCCGATCACGCCCAGATTCAGATCGGCGGCTGGCGTTCCGCGCCGCGGGTTGAGGTCCGCGGACTCGTCGGGGGTGGAGTTATTGAGCATGGGCGTGATCGCAGAAGTCCTTGAGCCACTGGTGAAGCGCGGCTACCGATGGCAGGCGCGTGGCGGCGGCGGTGGGGCCATCCATGCCGACCTTCACGCCGAAACCGTTGGTCTTGGAGACATGGACAAAGGCGATTTCGTCGGTGACATCGTCGCCGACGAACACCGGCCGCCGCCCGGCGAAAGGCGCTTCGTTCATATAGGCCTCGACCGCGGTGACCTTGGTGATGCCGGCGGGTTTCAACTCCGCCACCATCTTGCCGTCCAGGCGTTCGAACAGGCCATGAGAGGCGGTGACGCATTCATCCACCGCTTGGCGGCAGGCATCCTTCAGCGCGGGATCGCCGCGAAAGTGCAGGGCCAGGGACGCGCCTTTATCTTCCAGCAGAAGGCCGGCGTGAGCCGCGCTGAAGGCGCCGAGGATCGCGCGGTAGGAATCCAGCACATCCTCGCCACGGGTGCATTTGCGGACGTGACCGAGGGCGTTGCGCCGCTCCGCGCCATGCAGGCCGGCAGCGCAGCGCACGGATTGGTCGAGGAAAGCGTCGATGACCGGTAACGGCCGCCCACTCACCACCGCCAAGGCGCCGCTTAGAAGCCAAGCAACCTGATCGAGACAGGGAATCAGGTTCGCGGGGATTCGTACGTCGGCGGGGCGGGGGGCGATATCCACAAGGGTGCCGTCGAAATCGAGAAACAAGGCGACGTCGGCGGTGAGCGGTGGCGGCGCGAGCGATTCAGCATTCATGATCCGGAGTCCCATAGAAACCCAAGACATGACAACGCGTCTGGCGCGCAATTGGTTCCGGAATCCTACCTGATGGAAATACGGGATTCCCTGATTCCGCGCCCCGTGTGGCGTGAAAAATGCAGCCGGCGGAAGGCCGGCAGCGTGTTTAACCGCGCGCGGTCCCCGTGCGCGGTGCGCGCATCAGGCGCGGCAAATCGCCGACCGTGCCCATGGCGTGGCGCATGAAGAACTTCTTCAACGGCACGATCCGATTGATCGCGGCGAGGCCGAGGTCGCGCGCGAGACGCACGGGCGCGATGTCGTTGGAGAACAGCCGGTTCAAGACGTCGGTGACGCCCGCCATCATCAGGTTGTCGGCCCGGCGCCAACGCTCATAGCGCGCGAGACCTTCGGGATGCGCGAGATCGAGGCCGAGGCCGTGCGCGTCGGCGATGATCTCGGTAAGCGCGGCGACATCGCGCAAGCCCAGGTTCAGGCCTTGGCCGGCGATGGGGTGGATGCCGTGGGCGGCGTCCCCGGCCAGCACCATGCGGCCCCTGCCGTAGCGCGCCGCGAACTGAAGACCCAAGGGGTAGCTGAAGCGCGGGCCGATCAGGCTGAGTTCGCCCAGAAACCCGCCGACCCGCTCGGCGATCTCGGCGAGGAAGCGCGTGCCATCGAGGGCGAGGTACCCAGGGGCCGCGTCGGTCCGTTCGGTCCAGACCAGCGACGAGCGGTGAACACCCCGGTCATCCGGCAGCGGCAGAATCGCGAACGGCCCTGCCGGCAGGAAGCGTTCATGGGCGATGCCGTCGTGCGGCCGCGCGTGGCCGATGGTGGCGACGATGGCGGTTTGTGAATAGCTCCAACCCGTGAGGCCGATCCCCGCCAGTTCGCGCAATTTGGAGTCACGGCCCTCGGCGGCCACGGCCAACCGTGCGCGAACCTGCTGTCCGTCATCGAGCGCGAGGCTGATCTGGTCCGGGCCATCGCTCATCCCGGTGACCGCGCGGCCCGAGACCACGGTGAGATGACCCGGCAGTTCGGCCATGGCCCTGGCGACGGCAAGCCGGTAGTGCCGGTTCTCGGCCATGAAGCCCAGTGGTGTGTCGCCAAGCAGGGCGTGGTCGTAATGCAGGAAAAGCGGTGCTGCGCCGTCGGACACCCGGATCTCGCGGATGGGTTCGGCGACGTCCGCGAGATGCGGCCACAAGCCAATGGCGGCCAGCAAGGTCTGGCTGCTGGCGGTGATGGCCGAGGCCCGGCCGTCGAACGAACCCTCGAGCATGGCCGCCGGGTCGAGCCGGTCGATCACGGCTGTCTTGATGCCATGGCGCGCCAGCGCGACCGCCAGGGTACCGCCGATCAGGCCGGCACCGGCGATCGCCACGTCCACGCAGATATCGGTTTTAGGGGCGGCGGAGGTCATGCGGAAGGGATAATAACCCCGGGAATCCCTGTCATATAGAACTGTATTTTAAGGATATTGCGCTGAATCTTGCGCCCCAAGGCCGAACCGCATATGGTCCGCGCCTTCTGCACCCCCCGGGCGTCCAGCCCGGTTCGATGCCGACGTAGCTCAGGGGTAGAGCAACTGATTCGTAATCAGTAGGCCCGCGGTTCAATTCCGCGCGTCGGCACCAT
>JAIBCD010000037.1 GCA_019694335.1 Rhodospirillaceae bacterium
GCGCGAGCGCGATCTTGTCCTTCTCGGCCTGGCGCAGCAGCACCTGGGCGCCGGCGGCGTCGAGGCGGATAAGATCCTCGAAGGTGAACATGAGGGCCTTGATCTTCTCGGCGGACTCGCGGTTGCGCTCTTCCAGGGCGGTCATGAAGCGCGCCTCGGTGTTGCGGTCGAGCGCGTTGAAGATTTCCGCCATCATCTCGTGGCTGTCGACGCGGCTGGTCTTGGCCAGGTTCGACATGAATTCGGCGCGCAGGGTCTTTTCGACGCCTTCCAGAATGTCCTTCTGCACCGCTTCCATGTGCAGCATGCGCATGATGACTTCCATCGCGAAGCCTTCCGGCAGCAGCGCGAGCACGCGCGATGCGTGGTCTTCCTTGATCTTGGACAGCACCACCGCGACGGTCTGCGGGTATTCGTTCTTGAGGTAGTTGGCGAGCACCTGCTCGTGCACGTTGCCGAGCTTGTCCCACATGGTGCGGCCGGCGGGGCCGCGGATTTCCTCCATGATGGCCGCAACGCGTTCCTTGTCGAGGCCCTTGAGCAGCAGGCGTTCGGTGGTGGCGTGCGAGCCGACCAGCGAGCCGGTATTGGAGATGGCGTCGGCGAAATCGACGAACAGGCGTTCCACCAGGTTGGCCCCGATGGTGCCGAGGTTCGCCATGATCTGGGAGAGTTCCTTGATCTCGTCGTCTTCCATCATGGTGAACAGCTTGCCGGCCTGTTCATCGCCCAACGACAGCATCATGATGGCGGCCTTCTGGGGGCCGGTAAGACTGCGATAGTCCTCTTTGACGCGCGCCACGGATAGATCCTCATACAGAAGTGACCAAGCGGCCCCCATTCTGGGAACCGCTATTCCTGTGAGGTCAGGCTACGGTGAAGAGTTAAAAAAGTCCTTAAAGGACGAAGCGGACCATAAGGCCGGCTGGAAGCATGGTGGGCAGTGAGGGTTTCGAACCCCCGACCCTCTCGGTGTAAACGAGATGCTCTACCGCTGAGCTAACTGCCCGTAAGGCGGGGTTCTAAAGCAAAAGCGCCCGAGAAACTACCAATTCGCAATCTACCGGTTCACGGCCTCTTTGAGCGCCTTGCCGGCGGAGAACCTGGGCCGTTTGGCGGCCGGGATCTCGATCTTTTCGCCGGTGCGCGGGTTGCGGCCGGCGCTGGCATTGCGCTTGGCCACGGAGAACGTGCCGAAACCGACCAGGCGCACGTCCTTGCCCTTGCGCAGTGAGGTGGTGATGCAATTGAGCATGCCGTCCACCGCGCGGCTGGCGTCGGCCTTGGTCAAGCCGGCGGTGTCCGCGAGCGCGGAGACCAGATCGTTCTTGTTCATTCTCTACCCCTGTCGGACCCATCGGAAGGAAAGAGACGGCAGGCCCCGCTTCCCCGGCTGCGCCATCCATCTTTCCCTGAAATAGCTGGGACGAAGCCAGCTAAGCACCGCCTTTTTGGGGCGTCAATGCGAGAAAGTGCCTGTTTTAGGGGATTTCCTGGCTTGCGGGGCGTGGAAAGGCCCGGTTTTGAGGCATTTTCACAAAAGAAAACGGCGGGCTCTTCAAGGAGCCCGCCGTGATCCGTTCATGCGTCTGCCGTCTCAGTGCGTAATGAGCGGTTCTTCTTCCACCGCCGGCGCCTCCGCCGGTTTCACGGCCGGGGCTTCTTCCTCATCGTCCTTGAGGATCGGCACCAAGGGCTTGGTCAGCGCTTTCTCCAGCACCTCGTCCGCGGTCGAGACCGGGATGATGGTGAGTTCGCGCTTCACGTTGTCCGGCAGTTCCTCGAGGTCTTTCTCGTTGTCCTTGGGGATCAGCACGGTGGTGATGCCGCCACGCATGGCCGCCAGGAGCTTCTCCTTCAGGCCGCCGATCGGCAGCACCCTGCCCCGCAGTGTGATTTCGCCGGTCATCGCCACGTCCTTGCGCACCGGGATGCCGGTCAGCGCGGAGACGATGGAGGTGCACATGGCGACACCCGCCGACGGGCCGTCCTTGGGCGTGGCGCCTTCCGGAACGTGCAGGTGGATGTCCAGCTTCTCGAAGTTCTTGGTGCGGATGCCGAAGGGCCGCGCCCGGCTGCGCACGAACGAGCGTGCGGCCTGGATCGATTCCTTCATCACGTCGCCGAGCTTCCCGGTTAGGGTCACCGCGCCCTTGCCGGGCATGGTCACAGCTTCGATCGAGAGCAGCTCTCCGCCGACTTCGGTCCACGCCAAGCCCGTGGTCACGCCCACCAGGTCTTCGCGCTCGGCTTCGCCGAAGCGGTATTTGGGGACGCCGGCGAACTTCTTCAGGTTCTTGCGGGTCACCGCGACCTTGGTGAGCTTGCGGAGGATGATCTCCTTGGTGGCCTTGCGCGCGAGGTCGGCCAGTTCGCGCTCGAGGTTACGCACACCGGCTTCCCGCGTGTAGTAGCGGCACAGGTCGCGCAGCGCGTCGTCGGAGACGCTCCATTCGGTCTTCTTCAGGCCGTGGGCCGGGAACTGCTTGGGGATCAGGTGGCGCTTGGCGATGGCCACCTTCTCATCCTCGGTGTAACCCGAGACGCGGATCACTTCCATGCGGTCCAGCAGCGGCTGCGGCATGCGCAGCGTGTTGGCCGTGGTGATGAACAGCACGTCCGACAGGTCGTAGTCCACTTCCAGGTAGTGATCCTGGAAGGTCGAGTTCTGTTCGGGGTCGAGCACTTCGAGCAGCGCCGACGACGGGTCGCCGCGCCAATCCGCGCCCAGCTTGTCGATCTCGTCGAGCAGGAACAGCGGGTTCGAGGTCTTGGCCTTCTTCATGCCCTGGATGACCTTGCCGGGCATGGAGCCGATGTAAGTGCGCCGGTGGCCGCGAATTTCGGCCTCGTCGCGCACGCCGCCCATCGACACGCGCACGAAGGTGCGGCCCGTCGAGGTGGCGATCGAACGCCCCAACGAGGTCTTGCCCACGCCCGGAGGTCCGACCAGGCACAGGATCGGGCCCTTCAGCTTCTTGGTGCGGCTCTGGACGGCCAGGTACTCGATGATGCGTTCCTTGACCTTCTCGAGGCCGTAGTGGTCGCGGTCGAGCTGGGCCTTGGCGGCCTTCAGGTCGATATGGATGCGCGAGCGCTTCTTCCACGGGATCGCGGTCAGCCAGTCGAGGTAGTTGCGCACGACCGTGGCCTCGGCGGACATCGGGCTCATGGTCTTGAGCTTCTTGATCTCCGCCAGCGCCTTCTCGCGCGCTTCCTTGCTCATCTTGAGCTTCTTGATCTTCTCCTCGAACTCGGAGGCTTCGTCCTTGCCTTCGTCGTTCTCGCCCAGCTCGCGCTGGATCGCCTTCATCTGCTCATTGAGGTAGTACTCGCGCTGGGTCTTCTCCATCTGCCGCTTGACGCGGTTCCGGATGCGCTTTTCCACCTGCAGCACGCTGATCTCGGATTCCATGAACCCGTAGACGCGCTCCAGGCGCTCGGAGATGGCCTTCACCTCCAGGAGTTCCTGCTTCTCGGCGATCTTCAGGGTGAGGTGCGAGGCGACCGTGTCCACCAGCTTCGACGGGCTGTCGATCTGGTTGAGCGACACCAGCACTTCCGGCGGGATCTTCTTGTTGAGCTTGATGTACTGCTCGAACTGCGAAACCACCGAGCGCGACAGCGCTTCGAGTTCCTTGTCTTCTTCCTTGGGTTCCTCGATGGCTTCAGCGGTGGCCTCGAAGAAATTCTCGTTCTCGGAATAGCCGGTGATGCGGGCCCGCGCGCCGCCCTCGACCAGCACCTTGACGGTGCCATCGGGCAGTTTCAGCAGCTGGAGCACGGTGGAGATGGTGCCGACGTCGTAGATGTCCTTGGATGACGGCTCGTCCTGCGAGGCGTCCTTCTGGGCGACCAGCAGGATCTGCTTGTCGTCGGCCATCACGTCCTCGAGCGCGCGCACGGATTTCTCGCGGCCCACGAACAGGGGCACGATCATGTGCGGGAACACGACGATGTCGCGCAGCGGCAGGACCGGATAAAGCTGGCCCTTGTTCACCTTGGCGCCTTCCGATTGGGGCTTGTCGGAGCCTTTGGGAGTATCCACCGAACACCTACTTTCAGCACGGCGTGGACCGCCGTGGACTTTCAGGCCGGCGAGAACCGCCAAACCTCAAACGATAAGAGCTTACCGTGCCGCCCAGCAAACAAGAAACAAATAGGCCGGGGCAACGGTTGCGGCCACAAGACTTAGCGGCGGGAAGCCGCCGTGGACGCAAGCACAAGATAGGGCGCCCGCCGGCAAGATCAAGGCCGCCAGGATCAGGGGCGGCAGGATCAAAGGCGGCAGGCGGTCAAGCGGGACGGACAGTTACGGAAACGTGCCCGACGCGGAAGACGTCAAACCGAAACGCCTAAGCCGACGTTCCGACATCGCCGCGGCGGTCGGCATAGATGTACAGGGGCTTCGCACGGCCCTCCGCCACCTCGCCGTTGACCACGACTTCTTCCACGCCTTCCAGGCCCGGCAGGTCGAACATGGTGTCGAGCAGGATGCTCTCCATGATCGAGCGCAGCCCGCGCGCGCCGGTCTTGCGGGTGATGGCCTTCTTGGCCACCGACCTAAGCGCATCCTCGTTGAAGGTGAGTTGCACGTTTTCCATGTCGAACAGCCGCTGGTACTGCTTGGCCAGGGCGTTCTTCGGGCGGGTCAGGATGTCGATCAAGGCGCTTTCATCCAGATCCTCGAGCGTGGCCAGGATCGGCAAGCGGCCGACGAATTCCGGGATCAGCCCGTACTTCAAGAGATCCTCGGGCTCCACCTCGCGCAGGATGGCGCCGGTCTGGCGCTCGTCGGCCGAGCGCACGTCGGCGCCGAAGCCGATCGCCGTGCCGCGGCCGCGCTGGGAGATGATCTTCTCGAGGCCGGCGAAGGCGCCGCCGCAGATGAACAGGATGTTGGTGGTGTCCACCTGCAAAAATTCCTGCTGCGGGTGCTTGCGCCCGCCCTGCGGGGGCACCGAGGCGACGGTGCCTTCCATGATCTTCAGCAAAGCCTGCTGCACGCCCTCGCCCGACACGTCGCGGGTGATCGAGGGGTTGTCCGACTTGCGGCTGATTTTGTCGATTTCGTCGATGTAGACGATGCCGCGCTGGGCACGCTCGACGTTGTAGTCGGCGGCCTGCAGCAGCTTGAGGATGATGTTTTCCACGTCCTCGCCGACGTAACCGGCTTCGGTCAGCGTGGTGGCGTCGGCCATCGTGAACGGCACGTCGAGGATGCGCGCCAAGGTTTGCGCGAGCAGCGTCTTGCCGCAGCCCGTGGGACCAATGAGCAGGATGTTGGACTTGGAAATCTCGACCTCTGCGTTCTTGGTGGAGGCCGAGAGCCGCTTGTAGTGGTTGTGGACCGCCACTGACAGCACGCGCTTGGCGTGGTCCTGGCCGATCACATAGTCGTCGAGCACCTTGAGGATGTCGCGCGGCGTGGGCACGCCCTCGCGTGATTTGACCAGGTTGGTCTTATTTTCCTCGCGGATGATGTCCATGCAGAGTTCGACGCATTCATCGCAGATGAATACCGTCGGACCCGCGATGAGCTTGCGGACCTCGTGCTGGCTCTTGCCGCAGAACGAGCAATAGAGCGTATTCTTGGAATCGCCGCCGGACGCTTTGGTCATCTTCTTCTCCACTGGCCGGACTCAAGGAAAAGCGTCGTTAGTCCTTGGCCAGCCATCAATACTATATGTCGTATGTTAACCGAGGCTTTCCAGTCCGCACAACTCCATCGCCCCGGTTCAGGGGCCTGGTTGTATAACGATTCCGACTCGCCACGGCTTCCCGGAAGCCAAACCTCGGCCAATTTCAGCGGTTTGCGAGCTGGGCGGCGGTGTCACAAATCCGGCGCCGCGCCGCCCGCATCTCACAATTTCGCGCTTTAGATATCGGCCTTGATCACGGTCGCCGACGGTCCGCCTTGTCCGCCAGAGGGGCCGTTTCCACCGCCATTGGAGCCATCGCTCGGCAGCTTCGGGCGCTCCTTGATCACATGGTCGATCAGGCCGAAGGCCTTGGCCTCCTCGGCGTTCATGAAGTTGTCGCGGTCCATGGCCTTCTCGACGGCCTTCAGCGTCTGGCCGGTGTGGTCGACGTAGATCTGGTTCAGGCGCTCGCGCAAGGACAGGATTTCCCGGGCCTGGATTTCGATGTCCACCGCCTTGCCCTGCACGCCGCCGGACGGCTGGTGGATCATGATGCGCGAGTTGGGCAGCGCGTAGCGCTTGCCCTTGGCGCCGCCGGCCAGCAGCAGCGATCCCATGGACATAGCCTGGCCGATGCACAAGGTCGAAACTTCGCAGCGGATGTAGCGCATGGTGTCGTAGATCGCGAGGCCGGAGGTCACCACCCCGCCCGGCGAATTGATGTAGAAGGCGATGTCCTTGTTGGGGTTGTCGGATTCCAGGTACAGGAGCTGGGCGCAGATCAGCGATGAAACGCCGTCGTGCACATCGCCGGTCAGGAAGATCACCCGCTGCTTGAGCAGCAGGGAGTAAATGTCATAGGCCCGCTCGCCGCGGTTGGTCTGCTCGACCACCATCGGGACGAGGTTGTTGGCGTAGTACTCGTAAGGGTCTCCGAAAGCATTGCGGATCGTCATGATTCACCTGGATTCAAGCGGGCGGTTTTTCCGGGGCGCCGCCAACAGGCGCCCTTTGTCCTTGTCTAAAATAAGCAAATTGGGCGTCACCGCAAGGTCATGCCCCAAATGCTTCGGCCGTCATCCGAAGGTGACGGCCAGCTGAAACAATTCGGGCGCCGCTTAAGAGCGGCGCCCGGGGTCTCATTATTCCTCGTCCTTCTTCTTGGACTTGGCCTTTTTCTTCGGTTTTTCTTTTTCCGCGGCCTCGTCTTCCGGATCCTTCATCACATCCTCGATCGAGGCGGGCTGATCGGTGATCTTGGCCTGGGACAGGATGTAGTCGACGACCTTGTCCTCGAACAGCGGCGCGCGCAGGGTTTCCATGGCCTGCGGATTGCGCTGGTAGTACTCCACCACCGCATTTTCCTGGCCGGGATAGCGCATGGCTTCCTGGATCACCGCCTTGTTCATGTCGTCCTGGCTGACCGAGACGTTGTTCTTCTGGCCGACGTCGGACAGCAGCAGGCCCAGGCGCACGCGGCGTTCGGCGATCTTGCGGTATTCCGCCTTCAGTTCGTCGTCGGACTTGCCCTGGTCTTCGGGATCGAGCTGGCCGTCGGCCTTCACGCGCTCCATCTGGCGCCAGATCGCGTCGAATTCCACATCGACGAGGCCTTGCGGCACGTCGAACGAATAGGCGTCGGCCAGCTTGTCGAGCAGTTGGCGCTTAAGCCGCATGCGCGCGGCGCTGTCGTAGTTGTCCTGCAGGAACTTGCGCATACGGTCGCGCATGCCCTGGGCGCTCTCGTCGCCCATGGACTTGGCGAGGTCGTCGGTGAGTTCCGGAACGGTGACCTTGTGCAGTTCCTTGGCGGTGACTTCGAACTCGGCGGTCTGGCCCGCGACCTTGCCGGCGTAATCGTCCGGGAAGGTGAGCTTGAAGGTCTTGGTCTCGCCGGCCTTGATGCCGTCCAGGCCCTTTTCGAAGTCGGGCAGATACTGGCCGTCACCGAGCACGATCATGGCGTCCTTCACGGAGCCGCCGTCGAATTCCTTGCCGTCGATGCGGCCGACGAAATCCACCAGCAGGCCGTCGCCCTTCTTGGCGGCGCGGGCTTCGTCCAGCTTTTCGGTGGTGCGGCGGTTCTTGAGGAAGCCGGCGACGGCTTCGTCGTGTTCCTTGTCGCTGACGGTGGCGACCAGGCGGGTGAGTTCCAGGTCGGTGAACGGCTTGGCCGCGATCTCCGGCAGAACTTCGAACTCGACCGAGAATTCCAGGTCGCCGCCTTCGTCGGCCTTGACCACTTCGATCTTGGGCTGCATCGCCGGCTTCACCGCGCGCTCGGTGAGCGCGGACTGGGTGGACTCGTCGATGGCGCGTTCCAGCACTTCCCCGCGCACGGCCTGGCCGAAGCGCTTCTTGAGGAGGGTCATCGGCACTTTGCCCGGACGGAAGCCCGGCAGGCGCACCTGCTGGCCGACTTCCGAAAGGCGGTTGTTCACTTTTTCCTCGATCGACGAGGCGGGAATCACCACGGCGAGCTTGCGCTTCAGTCCGTCGGTACCCTGGTCAGTCACTTGCATGGAAACGCGCGTCCTTTGATCTAGCGTTCGGTAAGTCGTCAGTTGGTCAACGTGCAGCCAGTTCCGGTGGCGTGGTGCGGGTGAAGGGATTTGAACCCCTACGTCCTGTTACGGACACCAGGACCTAAACCTGGCGTGTCTACCAGTTCCACCACACCCGCTCGGAAGCCGGCCACGCGTGCATAAGCGGGCCCCTTGCGAAAAGGATGCGGTAGATAGCCGCGAACAGGACGCCGGATCAAGCCCGAACGGGGTGGATTTGACCAATAATAAAAGGAGTTAATGGGCGGGATTCCCGCGGCCGCGTTGCAAACCCCCTGTCCGGCACACCCCGTGCGCCCAATTAGAGGCTTTTCAGCAGGTTAGGCAGGGCCCCCGGCAGGTCTTCGGCGATCAGGCCCCGGCCGCAGGCCTGCCCGGCTGCCCCGTGCAGCCAGACCCCGGCGCAGGCCGCCGCGAACCCGGCCATGCCCTGGGCCAGGAGTCCGGCGATCATCCCCGCCAGGACGTCCCCGGTTCCGCCGCTGGCCAGCCAGGGCGGTGCGTTGTCCGACAGGGCCGCGTCGCCGCCGGGATGGGCCACGACGGTATCGGGGCCCTTGAGGACCACGATCGCACCGCTGGCCTTGGCGGCCATGCGGGCGGCGGCGATCTTGCCCCCCTTCCCTTCACCGAACAGCCGCCGGAATTCCCCGCTGTGCGGAGTCATGACTACCGGTGCCGCGCGGTCGCCGGTGAGCTTGAAGAGGGCGTTCGGTTTGTCCGCGAAGCAGGACAGCGCGTCGGCGTCGAGCACCACGGCCTGCGGTCCCGCCAGCACCTTTTTTACGTGGGACACGGCGGCTGGGCCGCGTCCCAGTCCCGGGCCGATCACGGCCGCCGTATGGCGCGCATCGCTTAGCAGCCGTCCAAGGTCAACGGGCGTCTTGACGCGGGCGATCAGCGCGCCGGCTTCCGAGACGGCGTAAATGTCGGCTGCCGCGGGCGGAACGGCATAGGTCAGGAGGCCGGCGCCGATCCGCCGCGCGGCGCGTCCGGCCAAGCGGGCGGCGCCGGTCATGACACCGCCGCCCACAACCACCACCGAACCGCGCGCGTATTTATGGTCGCGCCAGCCGGGGCGCGGCAGAGACCACAGGCCGGGGGCATTGTGCGCGAGACGCGGCGCGATCGCGCCAAGGACGCGGTTGGGAATGCCGATATCGGCGATGCGGATGTCGCCGCAAGCGGCTTTACCCGGATACAGGAAATGCGCGGGCTTGGGGCGGAAGAACGAGACCGTGGCGGCGCACAGCGGCGCGCAGCCCAGGATCTCGCCAGTGTCGCCGGCGACGCCGCTCGGCACATCCACCGCGACACAGTCCAGGCGTTCGCGGTTGATGTGGTCGATGGCGGCTTTCGCCGCGCCGCCGATGGCGCGGTTGAGGCCCGCGCCGAACAGCGCGTCGATCACCAAGGACGCGCCGTCGAGCGCGTCCGCCGTACCCGCGATGACTTCTCCCTGCCACTTCCGCGCATTCTCCGCCGCATCGCCGGTGAGCGCGGCGGCATCGCCGAACAGCGCCACGCGCACCGGCCAGCCGTCCTGCGCCAGCAGGCGCGCTGCGACCAAGCCGTCGCCGCCGTTGTTGCCCGGACCGGCCAGCACCACGACCGGGCGTTTGCTCCAGCGGTCCTTGATGCAAGACATAACGGCCGCGCCCGCGGCTTCCATCAGCGCGAGCGTGGGGACGCCGTCCTTGGCGGCGGCCTGATCGGCGGCGGCCATTTCCTTGACCGTCAGAACTGCGAGGGGGGGCGGAACGCTATGCATTCAGGTTATACGAGAGCCTGCAAAGGGACGCTGGCGAAGGGTACACTGCATGATTAGAGCTACGGCGCGGTTGAAGAATCGCGCCGGAGCTCCAATTTTATATATTGTCGCATCGTTCGGCCGAAAACCGGTACCCACTTTCGGCACGATGCTCTCGGGAACCGCATGAAAATCGCAGTCCTTGGCGCGGGCGTTGTCGGAGTCACCACGGCCTATTTCCTGGCCGAGGACGGGCATGCCGTGACCGTGATCGACCGCAAGCCTGGACCGGGCCTCGAGACCAGCTTCGCCAACGGCGCGCAGATCTCCGCCTGCCATGCGAAACCCTGGGCCGGGCCGCACACGCCGCTGCAGGCCGCCAAGTGGATGTTCGAGCCCGATGCGCCGCTGCTGTTCCGCCCCTGGCGCTGGGATCCGGCGCTGTGGAGCTGGGGCCTCAAATTCCTGGCCAACTGCACCGACGGCCGCGTGCGCGTGAACATGGACCGCACTCTGCGGGTTGCCCTGTACAGCCGCGCCGTGCTGAAGGCGCTGCGCCAGCACACCAATATCCAATACGACCAGCAGCTCGCCGGCATCCTGCATATCTACCGCACGCCGGAGTCCTTCGCCGAAGGGCGCGAGACCGCGGCGGTGCTGTCGGCGATGGGGCTGGCACAGGACGTGCTGACACCGGAGGATTGCGCGCGGCTGGAACCCGCCCTCGCCCATGCCGCACGCACGGATCTTGTCGGCGGCCTGATGAGCCCCGAGGACGAGAGTGGCGATGCCCATCGGTTCACCCAGGAAATCGCCAAGCTCGCCGCCGCGCGCGGCGTGCGGTTCCGCTATGGCGCCACGGTGCGCAAGCTCGAAGCCGAACGGCGCACGGTCACGCGCATTGTCACCGACCAGGGCGACGAGACTCCCGATGCCGTGGTGCTGTCGCTCGGCAGCTACAGCCCGATGGTCGCACGGCCGCTTGGCCTGAAACTGCCGGTCTATCCGGCCAAGGGCTATTCGATCTCGGTGGAGATCACCAAGCCCGAGGCGGCGCCGACCATCAGCATCACCGACGAAAGCAAGTTCATGGTGTTCTCGCGGCTCGGGAATCGTTTGCGTGTCGCGGGGACCGCCGAACTGGCGGGTTGGAATCTGGATCTCGATCCGGTGCGCATCGCCCCGTTGAAACGCAACGCGGTGAGTTTGTTTCCGGAAGCCGGCGCCTACGACAATCTCAATGCCTGGACCGGCCTGCGCCCCACCACGCCTGACTCGGTGCCGATCCTGGGGCCGACGGTTTACGACAACCTGCTGCTCAACACCGGCCACGGCACTTTGGGCTGGACCATGGCTTGCGGCTCGGGCCGCGTGATCGCGGACCTGATCGCCGGGCGCGCGCCGGAGATCGACATGGAAGGCCTGGGCCTGGAGCGCTTCGGCTAGAAGCGGCCTGCTTAAAAGCTAAGGGACGGCGCGGTGCCGTAACCGCAGTCGCAATCATCCGAAGGCTTGGACAAGCGCGCGACCAGGGGCGAGCCTTTGACCCGGGGGTCGCTCGGTTCCCAGCGGAACTCCGCGCCGCACTTGGCGCAGGTCTGTCCGGGCGGCAATTTGGGCGCGGGCTGCGTGATGTCTCGCATTTCCCGATCTTGCCTCTAAATTGTACCAGGTACAATTGTAAGGTCAGACATGCCCGGCTTTTTCGATTTCTTCGGTTTCGGCAGCCGCCGGCGCACGGCGATCCAGGTGCTCGACCAGGCGTTGGACGACAACGAGGTCAACCGCGCCTATATCGACGACGGCATGCGCTTCGCCATCTACAAGTGGGCGGAAGAAAGCGCGCGTGGCGGCACGCCCGATCAAGTCCTCAAGGACGCCGCCGCGCTGGTGTCATTTTGCGTGCTCGGCAAAGCGGAGACGGCGGCGCTGTGGGGTGAGACAGTCGCGGCCGAACGCGATGCGCGTTTCGCGGCCGTGCTGGCGAACGGTGAGGACGACACCTTCGACGCCAGGATCATCAAGCTGGTGCTGGCCAAGGGCAACGCGGCGGAAGACATCCGGGCCCGCGTGAACTTGGAGAGTGTGAGCTTGGAGAGCGAAGGTTAGGTGCGTTCCACGAGTTTGGCTGCACGGCCGAAGGCCAGCGCCCTGCACTCCACGCCCATGTCGCCGTTCTTCTCCTGCTTGGGCATGCCCATGACCACCGACGGGGTTTCGGCATAAAGCCGGTGGACGATCTGCGGCAGCCACACTTCCTGGCTCGGCTTGGTCTGCCCGGCTTTTTCGAAGGCTTCCCGGCTCGCGAAGAACTGGGCGTCGCCGCCGCCGTGCTGCGGTTTGCCGACGATCACGGCCAACGGATAGCCGGGGTGATCCAGGTATTCCTGGGCGTCGCGGATGACGATGCCGCCGTCCTCGGCCTTGCGCGCGATATGCACCACGCGCGGCATATGCCCGCGCGCCGCTTCCTCGGTGAACTTCTCGCGCGTGGCCGCCGCGGCGATCCAACGCACGTTCTCGCGAAAATAGCCCTTGGCGTCCGGCTTGTTGAAATAGCGCCACACGAAGTCGTAGGCGACGGTGCGGCGCTGCTCGACATTGTTGATGTCGAGGTCGGCGTACTTCACCGCCGGCAGCAGGAAGTGGTCGGCGGCGTAAGCGAAGTCCTCGGGTGAGAGATACGTGAACCCGAAACCGGCCCGGTCCTTGACCTCCAAGAGGATCAGGTCGGGATGCGTGCGTGCCACCACCTGCGGTTCTCCCTGGATCGTCCCGGGTGCGCGCGCGCCGGGAATTGTCCAAAAACTTAACGCTTTCAAGGGCTTGCGTCAAATTTTCTCAATTAGTCGCAACGCATTGATTTCGTTGGCGAATTTTCGGCTGACGCCGCGCCGGAAGCCGGCTTCCGGCAACCGCTGAAACTACGGAGCGTTAGTAACCCAAGGAAATTCCACAACATATGGTGTGGCATGAACGCTGTTCCGATGTCCGCGTCGCCCTATAACCCCAAGCCGCAAGCCGAGCCTCGGGTGGCGGTGGCGCGCTTCCTCAAGGACATGCGCAAAGCCGCCGCCAACACCTTCCCGGCCTGGCTGGAGACCCTCACCGAGGGCATCGAGGAATGCCTGCTCACTCACGATCACCGCCGGTCGATCCTCGAGATCCATCCCCTCGACGACTACTACTTCGCCGGCGCGGTGGCCTTGCAGGCCGCCAAGATCTGGAGGCTGTTCCCGCCAGCCGCGGCCGACGAGTTGCTCGGGCTGATCGCCGAGACCGTCGATGCCGCCGCCGACCGCACCGACCGCGTGGTCTCGGACCTGGTGTTCCTCTCCATCGGGTGCATCGAGACGGCCGCCGCCACCGACAGCCAGAAGATGGCCTATGATCAGGTGGTCAAAGTCATCCTGCGGCGCCTGGGCATAGATGGCATCGAGGCCACCGCCCATCTCATGACCCTCCCCCAATTCCGCCACCCGCTCGGCGAACCCCTGGCGCTGGGGATTCCGGACTGGTGGACCCTGTTCCACGGCAAATATGCCCTCGCCCGGACTCAGGTGGAGCCCCAGTCCAAGGTCGTCGATATGGCGGCCGCGGCCAAGGCGGTGCGCAAACGCCCGCCCCGCCGGGCAACCGCGTTCTAGAGAATTGGGATTTCCCGAAAGGCGGCGCCATCCGGCACGAACGCCCGTAGCGCGACGTCCTTCCCGGTTACCGCCGCGATGACCCATATCGCCGCCGGATCGTGGGCCGCGCGCAAATCCGCCTCCGAAGGCACGGCCAGGCCATTCGGGTGGGAATGGTAGTGCCCCATCAGCCGGAGGCTGATCTTTCCTGATCGCGTGTTACTCTCGCGCGCCGACCGCATATGGTCGAACAGGATTTGCGGATCGATTTCGAAATGGCGCGCGGGATTGGAAGCGATGTTGCGCGTGGCGACGATGCGGGTCACCACTTCGCTGTCACCTATCAGGAGGCCGCAACACTCCAGCGGATAGGCCTCTGTCGCCGCCGCGCGTATGGCGGCCGCGTGTTCCTTGCCGAGAATGATTCGCGCGATCATGGATAAGCATAGCCTCACGGTTCCCGAAGACGCCACGGCCACGCGCCTGGACAAGTGGCTGGCGGAGGCCCTGCCCGGCCAATCGCGTTCGCGGCTCAAGGCGCTCATCACCGAAGGCGCCGTCACCGTCGCGGGCCTGACCGAACGCGATCCGGCCCGCAAGTTGAAGGCCGGACAGGCCGTCGTGGTGTCGGTGCCGGCGCCCGTGGACGCCACGCCGCGGCCCCAAGCCATGGACCTCGCCGTGGTGTTCGAGGACGAATATCTGATCGTCATCGACAAGCCGGCGGGCCTGGTGGTGCATCCCGCGCCGGGCAACCCCGACAACACGCTGGTCAACGCCCTGCTCGCCCATTGCGGAGACAGCCTGCAGGGCATCGGCGGCGTGAAGCGGCCGGGAATCGTTCACCGTATCGACAAGGACACCTCGGGCCTGCTGGTGGTGGCCAAGACCGCCGCCGCCCACGAAGGCCTCGCGGCGCAATTCAAGGTCCACAGTATCGAACGCGTCTACGACGCTTTCGTCTGGGGCGTTCCCAAACCGGCGCGCGGCGTGGTCACCGGCGCCATCGGGCGCAGCGCCGCCAACCGCAAGAAAATGGCGATCGTCAAACGCGGCGGCAAGGCGGCGGAGACGCACTATGCCACCGATGCGGTATTCGGAACGGTCGCCGCGCATATGAAATGCCGGCTGGCGACCGGGCGCACGCACCAGATCCGCGTGCATCTCGCCAGCCTCGGCCACGGCTTGATCGGCGACCAGGTCTACGGCGCGCGGCCACGGGCTTTCGGCAAAATTCCGGCGGATGTCGCGACGGTATTGAAGACATTCCCGCGCCAGGCGCTGCACGCCGCGGTGCTCGGGTTCGCGCATCCGGCGACCGGCAAGGCGTTGATGTTCGAATCGCCGCTGCCGACGGACCTTCAGGCGTTGCAAGCCGCGCTGTCGGCGATCTGATTACTTGGCACCAGCTGCTGCGGCCGCATGGTCGGCGGGATGCGCCTTGCCGCCTTCGGGCTCGTAGACCGATTCCACGTCGGGGCCCCACTTCTGCACCAGTTCGCGCTGCTGCGCCCGGAGCGCGGTGATGCGCCGGCCCGAAGTCATGGTCATGAAGGTGCTGACCAGTGACGGCGTGGTGGTATAGATCGCCCAACCGAACATCGCCGCACCGTAGAACATCATCCAGGCGAAGACATTGGTGATGATTCCGGTCGCCGCCTGCACGTTGTGGCCCTTGAACCACAAATCGAACAGGTAGGGCGATGTGCCCGCCAGATTCATGCAACCGACCGTAAGCCCGGCGTAGTAGCCCTTGCCGCGTTCGACCAGGAAGGCGACGCCGGTCGGGATCAGCGCCACACCCAGGACGATCATGGTGGGAATGATCATCAGGCAGATCGGGATCGCGATCAGGACGTAAAGAAAGACGCGGCTTTTGTTCATGGAGTCCTCACAGCAGCTTGGTGAGGATGGTGATCAGCAAGGTCAGCAGCATGATCACGAAGGCGCCGGCGGCGCCCATCTGGCGACCGCTCTTGATGGCCGATTCCTGGCGGTCCACCTGGCCATGCTCGAGGTCGTAGATCATCCTCTCGGCCGAGGCATATTCCGTCTTGGCCCAGTTGAAGCCTTCGGCGTCGCGTTGGCGCTCCTCGGGATTGTCGAGGAAGTTGTAGAGTTCCGCGAGATTGCCTTTGCGCACCAGCTTGGGGAGTTCCTTTTCGATCTCCTTGCGCTTGTTGCGGTTCTGGTAGCTGTTGATGACCGGGCCCATCAGCCCGCCGCACCAGCCGGCGAGGTTGTAGAGCGTCTCGGGTCCGAGGCGCCACTGCACGATCGCCAGCACCGACAGCATGCCGATGGTGGCACGGTCGGGGCGTGAGTCGTTCATGGCGTCGATCTGGGTGCCGGTTCCTTTTGCGTATCTAGCCCGCAGGAACGCGGCGACGTGGCGGTCCACCGGCCACAGCTTGGTGTTGGCGCTCTTGGTGGCGTTGTCGAGCGCGGGCAGCACGCCCTTCACTTCCATGACGTACTGTGCGTCGATCAACGGGCTCATGCACGGCTGCCACTCGTTGAGTTCGTAGACGCAACGTTCGATGCCGGCCCCGGAGTTGGGATCCTTGAGGTAGTTCTTGAGGTCGCGGAAGAGGTTTTCGTACTGCTGGTTCTCGGCGGCCTGCTTGATGCCTTGCGCGCCGATCCAGTGGCGCCACAGGTCGCGGCTGATGAATTCCGTGTGCGGCTGGATTTTTTGCTTGCGCAGCATGGTGACCGCGAGCGACTGCCCGAAGCCATCGACGAAGCAACGGAAGTCGCGGTGGCGCACCGGCATCTTCGGGTCCATGAGCATCAGCACGCGCGCCACGATCAGGTCTTCCATGTCGCTCTTGTTGCCGCCCGCCATGGCCATGCTGCTTTTGATGGCGGCGGCGATGCCGTCGGCGAGATCGTTGAGTTCCAGCCCGCGCCGGATCCAGATCTCGAGCGTGCCGTCGGTGATGATCGAGATCGCCTTGTCCCAGTTCAGGTACATGGCGTAGGACAGCGGCCGGATGGAATGGAATTCCATGTCCGCGAAGCGCAGGGGCCGCTGCGATTGCGGCTCGGCCTTGGCCTGGATGGGCGTGAGGCGCTTGCCGTTCAGCCACAGGTCGATGTTGGTGGGCTGCCAGCGCTGTTCCGGATCGTCGGTCAGGAGGCCGCGCAGGCATTCGATCAGGCTGACCGGCATGCGTTCGTCGCCGACCAGCGTGGCGTAGCTGCCGGTCGCGATCTTGCGTTTGATGATCTCGGCGTCCGGCACCCCTTGCAGCGGATTGCGGCCGACCGCGAGGATCAGGATCGATACGCCGAAGGCATACATGTCGTCGGTGTAGTTGCCGCCGCCCCTGCCGGTCGGAAGCGCGCTGCCGGATTCAATGGTTTCCATCACCACCGGCTGGTCGTGGGCCGGAATTGCGGTGACGCAGTCGCCCAGCACGATCTTGGTGCGGGCTTCGTCCATGAAGTAGAGGTTGTCGGGGCGGATCGCGCGGTGCGCGACGCCCTTCAGGCCCAATTCCACCAGCCCGTCGGCGATCGGCTTGACGATCATGCGCGCGAACTGATGGTCGGGGATGCGCTTGAACGAACTGGCGAGCGTATCCATCACGCGGCCGCCCATGGGCCGGTGGTAGATCACGATCACGCACTTGCGGTCGATCGGCGGCCATTCGGCCACGCCCCAATCGACCATGTGTAGCACCGAGGGAACCTCGAGGCCCTTGAGTACGCGCATCACCGAGATGCGCGTCGGCATCTCCGGCTTGCACACCAGGGCATAAAGCGGGCGGCCTTCCTGCTTGCGGTCGGCGACTTCGTAGGCGAGCGCATTGGGCATATCGAGCGACGGAATCGGCCGGTCGCAGTAGATGGTGAACCGGTCGCGCACCATGATGAAGCTGCCGGCATTGGCTTGCGCGGCGGCCTGCTGCGGGGCCGGTTCCTGCGGTGGCGGAGGCGGTGTTTGCGCGCTGTTGCCGTTAGGGGCTGGCGCGGGGTTCGAGGCAACGACCTGTAGCGGCACGGCCTGAGCTGGCGGTACCGTAGGGGATGCCGTTGGCGCCCTTTGGGGGGCGCTTCTGAGGTCCGCAGCCGCTTCGGCCATGGAGATCAGTCCTCGCAACTAAGCCGGCCATTCTGCCAGCTCACAAGCTACTGTAAGGCAATGGCTTTGCGGGCACAACCATTACGGCAAGGATTTTTTAACCTTTTTGCCCAAGTCCCCGCTCAAGCCGCCCTGGCCAATGCCGCTTTGCGAAATTAGTTTCTTAAAACAATGGATTAGAGGGTTTTGCGAAAATTGCCCGTGCGCGTGCCCTGCGCGCGCGGGATTGACCCGGTCACGCGTGAGCCAGATGCGTGCCATGTCCTGGTTGGACGCGAACGCTATCCGCTCTACCGGCAGGCTCGGACGTGCCGCGAAGGGGCTTCAGTCGAGGAACGGGTCGCGCACCAGGATGGTGTCTTCCCGCTCGGGACTGGTGGACAGCAGGGCCACCGGAGTCTCGATCAACTCCTCGATGCGGCGAATGTATTTGATCGCCTCGGCCGGCAATTGCGCCCAGTTGCGGGCGCCCCGGGTGGAGCACTGCCAGCCCGTCATGGTCTCATAGACCGGCGCTACCGCCGCCTGCTCGGCCATCCCCGAGGGGAAGCGGTTGATGCGTGTGCCATGCAGGTCATAGCCGACGCAGACCTTGAGCTCGGCCAGCGTGTCGAGCACATCGAGTTTGGTGAGCGCGATGCCGTGGATACCGCCGACCTTGAGCGCCTGGCGCACCATCACGGCGTCGAACCAGCCGCACCGGCGCTTGCGCCCGGTCACGGTGCCGAACTCATGCCCGCGTTCGCCGAGCAATTGCCCGGTGGCATCGGTGAGTTCGGTCGGGAACGGCCCGGCGCCGACGCGCGTGGTATAGGCCTTGGTGATCCCCAGCACATAGCCCACCGAACTGGGGCCGGTGCCCGAACCGGACGCGGCGGTGCCGGAAACGGTATTGGACGACGTGACGAACGGATAAGTGCCGTGGTCGACGTCGAGCATCGCGCCTTGCGCGCCCTCGAAGAGAATCCGCTGACGCAGGCGCCGGGCCGAATCCATGATTTCCCACACCGGCGCGGCATAGGGCAGAATCTTCGGCGCGATATCCTTGAGGCTCGCGACCAGTTCCTTTTCGTCGACCGGGGGCAGGCCGAGGCCGCGCGACAGCGCGTTGTGGTGCACCAACAGGCGCTCGACCTTGGCGGCGATGGCGCTCTCGTCGGCCAGGTCGCAGACCCGGATCGCGCGCCGCGCCACCTTGTCTTCATAGGCCGGGCCGATGCCCCTGCCCGTCGTGCCGATGGCCGCGGCGGCGGCGGCGGATTCCCGCGCCTGGTCCAGGCGGCGGTGCAACGGCAGAATCAGGACGGCATTGTCGGCGAGCTTGAGGACGTCGGGCGTGACCTTGATGCCCTGGTCGCTGATGCGCTTGATTTCGTCCAGGAGCGCCCACGGATCGACCACCACGCCGTTGCCGATGATCGACGGCTTGCCGCGCACCACGCCCGAAGGAAGCAGGGACAATTTATAGGTCTGGTTGCCGATCACCAGGGTATGGCCGGCATTATGGCCGCCCTGGAAGCGCACCACCATGTCGGCGCGCTCGGACAACCAATCGACGATCTTGCCTTTGCCCTCGTCGCCCCACTGGGAGCCGACAACCGCAACGTTCCCCATCTTTCCGCCCTACTTCGGAGTTCGCAAACGCGCGGTTATACGCCGCCGGGCGGGCGGCCAACACTGTCTTTTTTGCCTTATGGGTAAGGCAGTTAACGCTTGCGGCGAAAGCCGTGCTGGGTCTTGAGCCGGGCTTCGGCGTGCCGGGCGGCCCGGGAAATCGGCGAAAAGGCGGCGGCGGCGATCGCCGGGGCCGGAGAACTATGGCCGCAAGCGCAGCGGCCGTAAGCGCAGCGCGCCTTTGAACGCGCCGCCGTCGGCGGCGGCGATGACGATGGCCACCCAGACGCAGCCAAACGAGACCATGTCGCTGGCGGTAAACGGCTCATGGAACAGGAATACCGCCACCAGGAGGGTCACCGACGGCGCGATGTACTGGAGGAAGCCCAGGGTGGTCAGGCGTACGCGCCGTGCCCCCGCCGCGAACAGGGCAAGCGGGATGGCGGTCATGGGGCCCGCGAATACCAGGAGCGCGTTGATGGAGGCCTTGGGCGACGGAAACGCGCCGCCGTGGAACGCCCACCACACCACCAGTCCCACCACCAGCGGGAACAGCAGCAGGGTCTCGATCAGCAGTCCGTCGAGGGCCGCGACCGGGGTTTTCTTGCGCAGGTAGCCGTAGATGCCGAAGGTGAGCGCCAAGCCCGGCGAGATCCACGGCACGGCGCCGAGCGACGCGGCCTGGGCGATCACCGCGAGCCCTGCCAGGGCCACCGCGAACAGCTTGAGCCGCGACAGGCGCTCGCCGAACAGCAGATATCCCAGCGCGAAGGACACCAGCGGTGTCATGTAATACCCGAGCGCGGACTCGACCAGGCGGTCGGTGGCGACGCAGTAGATGTAGAGCGTCCAGTTGACGCTGATCATCAGGCTGCTGAGGGCGAGTGTGCCAAGGGTGCGCCGGTCGCGGACCGCCGCGATGATTCGCGGCCAATGGCCGCGCGCGACGGTGACCGCCGCCACGAACAACGCTGCCCACAACACACGGTGCACGGTGAGTTCGAACGGCGGCACGTCGCTGAGCAGGCGCCAGTACAGCGGCAGCACGCCCCACGCGGTGTAAGCCGCGCCGGCGTAGAGTATGCCTGCCCCCTCCGCGTGTTCGCCCGTGGTCATGCCGTATAGGTTTTCAGAACCTCGCCGTAAGCCCATTCGAGCCAGGGCAGCAGCTTTTCGGTATCCGCCGCCTCGACCGTGGCCCCGCCCCAGATGCGGATGCCGGCGGGCGCGTCGCGGTGGCTGTTGATGTCATAGGCGACATTTTCCGCATCGAGCAGCGCCGTGATCTTCTTCGCGGCTTCGATCTGCTTTTCCTTGGGCAGTGCCTTGAACCAGTCGGCGGTAACGTACAGGCAGATCGAGGTGCAGGACCGGATGTCGGGACTCGAAGCCAGGAATTCGATCCAGGGCGTACGCGCCACCCAGTCGGAGACGACCTTGAGGTTGGCTTCCGAGCGCGCGATCAGGCCCTTGAGCCCGCCGACGCTTTCGGCCCAGGCCAAGCCGTCGAGGGCATCCTCCACGCATAACATGGAAACGGTATTGATGGTGTCGCCGTCGAAGATCGGCTCCTGGAGCTTGCCGCCCTTGGTGAGGCGGAAGATTTTCGGCAGCGGCCAGGGCGGCGTGTAGCTCTCCAGCCGGTCCACGGCGCGCTGCGACAGGATCAACATCCCGTGCTGCGCCTCGCCGCCCAGCACCTTCTGCCAGGAGTAAGTGGTGATATCGAGCTTGTCCCACGGCAAGTCCATGGCGAAAGCCGCCGAGGTCGCGTCGCAAATGGTGAGGCCCTTGCGGTGGGCGGGAATCCAGTCGGCATTCGGCACGCGCACGCCCGATGTGGTGCCGTTCCAGGTGAACACCACGTCGTGGTCGGGGTTCACCTGCGCGAGGTCGGCGAGCTTGCCGTAGTCGGCGCGGATGATGCGGGCATCCTTGAGCTTGAGTTGCTTGATGACGTCGTTCACCCAGGTTTCGCCGAAGCTTTCCCAGGTCAGCATGTCCACCGGCCGCGCGCCCAGGCATTGCCACAGCATCATCTCGACCGCGCCGGTGTCCGAGGCGGGCACGATCGCGATGCGGTGCGTGGACGGCACGTTCAGCACTTTGCGGGTGTTGTCGATCACCGCCTTGATGCGCGCGTGCGCCGGCTTGGAACGGTGGAACCGCCCGACCAGGGCCTTGCTGAGGGCTTCGATGGACCAGCCGGGATGCTTGGCGCAGGGGCCCGAGGCGAAGTTGGGGCGCGCGGGGCGAACGGTCGGTTTTGCGGTCATGGCTGGTCCCTCAGGAAACGGGCGCGGAGTTTAGGAATGCGTTCAGGAAGCGTCAATGTGACGGGACCGCACGGCTGAAGCGCGGAAAATGCCGGCCAACCCCATTTTGTCATTCTTGGCCCGAAGGGCCGAGAATCCAGAGGTTTTTGTTGTCTGGCGTTTTTAAATCTAAAAACAGAAATCCCGGATTCTCGCGCTTCGCGCAAGATGACACAGAAAACGCGGGGGCTATCTTGCGCCGTGATTCAGCGGACCGTGCCCCTGCCCTAAGGGAATCGCGTTCTCCATGGCGCGGCGCACGAACAGGCGGGCACGGCGGACGGCCTGTTCGGGGCCGAGGCCGAAGGCCATTCCGGCGGCGATGGCGGACGCGAGGGTGCAGCCGGTGCCGTGGGTGGCCGTGGTCTCGATCCGGGGATCGGCGAAGCGCATCACCTCGCCTTTGGTGATCAGCAAGTCCACCACCTGCGGTCCTTCCAGATGGCCGCCCTTCAACAGCACCGCCTTGGCGCCGAGCGCACGCAAGGCCGGCACGGCCGCGTTCATGTCGCTTTCGGTGCGGATCTTGCGGCCCGTCAGGACTTCGGCTTCGGGCAGGTTTGGTGTGAGGATCGCGGCGCCCGCGGCGAAATGCTCGATCAGGGCGGCCGCCGCATCGTCGGCCAGGAGGGCGTGGCCGCCTTTGGCCACCATCACCGGATCGACCACTTCCGGAACGTCGAAACTTTCCAGAGCTTCGGCGGCGGCCTCGATCGTGTCCTTGTCCACCAGCATGCCGGTCTTGACGATGTCGGCGCCGATATCGGACAGGCAGACGCTGATCTGGCCGGCGACGATCTTGGGCGGCACGGGATGCACGGCAGACACGCCCAGGGTGTTCTGCACCGTCACCGCGGTGATGGCGGTCATGGCGTAACCGCCGAGCATGGTCACGGTCTTGATGTCGGCCTGGATGCCGGCGCCGCCGCCGGAATCCGATCCCGCGACGATGAGTACCCTGCCCCCGCCCGCCATGGTTTCAGGCAGCCCCTGCAATGCAATCGACCAGGCCGCTGACGATGGCGTCGACTTCCTTGGCGTCGTCGCCTTCGGCCATGATGCGGATCAAGGGCTCGGTGCCCGACTTGCGGATCACCAGCCGCCCGCGCCCCGTGAGGCGCTGTTCGCTGGCGGCGATGGCCTGCTTGACCTTGTTCAGTTCCAGCACCGCGTCGGCGCTGGCGCCGCCGGTGAGTTTGACGTTGCGCAGCAGCTGCGGCACCGGACGGAACAGGCGCAGGGCTTCCGAAGCCGCCTTGCCGCTTTCCACCATGGCGGCCAGCACCTGGAGCGCGGCGATGATGCCGTCGCCGGTGGTGGCATGTTGGCCCATGATGATATGGCCGGACTGTTCGCCGCCGAGGTTGTAGTTGCCGCTGCGCATCTGCTCGACCACATAGCGGTCGCCGACCTTGGTACGCAGGAGTTGAAGCCCCTTGGTCTTGAGGTAGCGTTCCAGGCCGAGGTTGCTCATGACCGTGGCCACCACCGCGTCGCCGGAAAGCTGGTTGGTGTGCTGCCAGTGGCCGGCGATCAGCGCCAGGATCTGGTCGCCGTCGATCATGTTGCCCTGTTCGTCGCAGAACAGCACCCGGTCGGCGTCGCCGTCGAGCGCGATGCCGAGATGCGCGCCGATCTCGCGCACCGTCTCGCGCAGCTTTTCGACGTGCAGCGAGCCGCAATCCTGGTTGATGTTGAAGCCGTCGGGCGACACGCCGACCTTGTGAACGTCGGCGCCCAGCTCCCAGAACACCGTGGGTGCGACCTTGTAGGCGGCGCCGTTGGCGCAATCGAGCACGATCTTGAGGCCGTCGAGGCGCAGGCCGCGCGGAAAGGTGTTCTTGGCGTATTCGATATAACGCCCGCCGGCATCTTCCAGGCGCTTGGCGCGGCCGAGCTGGCCGGCGGCGGCGCGCGCGGGCGAAAGATCGGACGCCATGTCGGCCTCGATCTCGGCTTCGATGGAATCCGAGAGCTTGTAGCCGTCGGGACCGAACAGTTTGATGCCGTTGTCCTCGTAAGGGTTATGGGACGCCGAGATCATGACACCGAGATCGCAGCGCATGGCGCGGGTCAGCATCGCGATCCCGGGCGTGGGGATCGGGCCGACCAGGATCACGTCCATGCCGACGGAGACGAATCCGGCGGTCAAGGCCGGTTCCAGCATGTAGCCCGAGAGCCGGGTGTCCTTGCCGATCACCACGGTGTGGCGCCGGTCGGCATTGATGAACCGGCGGCCGGCGGCGATGCCCAGGCGCATCACGGTCTCCGGTGTCATGGGCTCGGTATTCGCAAGGCCCCGGACGCCGTCGGTGCCGAAAAGATTGCGCGTCGCCATGGAGGCTCCCGTGTTTCTTTGAGAGAGTTTTGAGCTTCCCGGCCGCATGAATCAAGCGCCAGCCGGGGGCCGCCGGAGAATGAACGGTTTGGTGGGGGCCGAGGTTCCTGGTTCAGACGCCGGGCGTGTAGGCCGCGGCCTGTAAGGCCAGCGCCTGGCGGGTCTCGGCAACGTCGTGGACCCTGAGGATCTGCGCGCCCTGGGCCACGGCCACCAGGGCCGAAGCCAGAGACCCCGGCAGGCGGTCGCGGCTGCCCTCGCCCGACGACAGCCGCCCGATGAAGCTCTTGCGCGACGCGCCCACCACCAGCGGACATCCCAGGCTATGGAACATGCCGAGGTGGTCGAGCAACTCGGCGTTATGGGCGGCGGTTTTGCCGAAGCCTAAGCCAATATCGACGGCGATGCGGCTTTTGGGGATACCGGCCGCCAGGCAGGCTTCGACCCGCGCGCGCAGGAAATCGTGCACGTCGCCGGGGCACCAGGCATAGGTGGGCTCGTCCTGCATGGTCCGGGGTTCGCCCTGCATGTGCATGAGCACGACGTCCACGCCGGATTTCGCCGCGAGCGCCAGCGCCGCCGGGTCAGCGAGCGCCGAGATGTCGTTGATCACCCGGGCGCCGGCGCTGACGCCCGCGCTCATGACGGCGGCATGGCGGGTATCGATGGACACCGGGATGCCGTCGCCGGTGAGCGCCTTGACCACGCCGGCGGTGCGCATGACTTCCTCGCCGGGGTCCACCGGCGCTGCGCCCGGCCGGGTCGATTCCCCGCCCACGTCCACCAGCACGGCGCCGGCGGCGGCCATGGCCCGGCCATGGGTAACGGCGGCGGCGATGTCCGAGAACTTGCCGCCGTCCGAGAAGCTGTCGGGCGTGACGTTCAGCACCCCCATCAGCAAGGGCCGGGAGAGGCTCTGTCCCGCGAAGGTTCCGCGCGGGGCGCCGATGCCGGCCAGTTCGCGGTCGATGTCGGGATCGGGTGTCCCCGCGTCGTACTGGATCCGGGTGATCAGGCTCTGGCTGACCACGGCGCGCTCGCGCCGCGAGACAATGGCGGCGGTGAAGGCCTGGCCTCCCGGCGCGCAACCCGGCATGGGCCAGGCCTGGCCGTGGGCAAGGCCAGCGCGCGCCGCGACCCCCCGCAAAATCCCGCGTGGCGTGATGTAGGTCCGCTGCACCTCGTACCCCATGCTGTTCCTGGCCGCGGATGATATCATCGCTGCCGGGGATTCATGGAACACACAATCCGCACCGCGACCCGGGAGGATCTGGAGGCCGTCATCGGGCTTCTCGCGGACGACACGCTCGGCGCCGGCCGCGACACCCTGACCGCGGTTCTGGATCCGGCCTACGATGCGGCCTTCGCCGCCATCGCACGCGACCCCAACCAGAAGATCGTGGTGATGGAATCCCTCCAAGCAACCCCGGGCGGCCGGATCATCGGCTGCATGCAGATCTCCTACCTGCCGGGCCTCTCCCGCAAAGGCATGTGGCGCGGCCAGATCGAAAGCGTGCGTATCGCCCGCGACCTCAGGGGCCAGGGACTGGGGCGGACGTTCTTCCTATGGGCGATCGCGGACTGCCGGGCCCGCGGCTGCGGCCTGATACAGCTGGCGACCGACGCCAGCCGGATCGAGGCGCAGAGGTTCTACAGATCGCTCGGATTCGCGCCATCGCATGTCGGGATGAAGCTGAAGCTCTAAAGAAAAAAAGCCGCTGTTTTCAGCGGCCTTTTTCCTTGCGTTACGCGCCTGCCCTCTTAGGCACCAGGTTGAGGCGTCGGTTCCTGCCCAAAGGGCGGTGCCCTGCGGTTGTCGCCGGAAGACGGCACCGACGAGCGCCGGCCCGGATCGCGCGGCTTGGGCGGGCTGCGTTCGGTCTTGTCGATCTTCTCGCCGCGCAGCAGCGCCTCGATTTCGTCGCGCGACAGGGTTTCGTGCTCCAAGAGGCCCTGCGCGATGATCTCGAGCTGGTCGCGGTGCTCCTCGAGGATCTTGCGCGCGGTGGCTTCGCCGGCTTCGACGAAACTGCGCACTTCCTCGTCGATCACGCGCGCGGTGGCGTCGGAGACGTTCTTCTGCTGGGTCACCGAGTGGCCCAGGAACACTTCGCCCTGGTTGTCGGTGTAGCGCAGCGGTCCGAGTTTGTCGGAGAAGCCGTATTCCGTGACCATGCGGCGGGCAATGTCGGTGGCGCGGCGAATGTCATCCGAGGCGCCAGTGGTGACCTTGTCCGGGCCGAAGGTGATCTCTTCCGCGACGCGGCCGCCGAACAGGCTGGCGACCTGGGCCTGCAGCTCGATCTTGGACATGGAGTACTTGTCGCGCTCCGGCAGCCACATGGTGACGCCGAGAGCGCGGCCGCGCGGGATGATGGTGACCTTATGCAGCGGCTCGTGGCTCGGCACGTGCAGCATCACCAGCGCATGCCCGCCTTCGTGATAGGCGGTGAGCTTCTTCTCGTCTTCGTTCATGACCATGGAGCGGCGTTCCGCGCCCATGAGCACCTTGTCCTTGGCTTCTTCCAGTTCGAGCATGCCGACCACGCGCTTGGCCTTGCGGGCCGCGAGCAGCGCCGCTTCGTTGACCAGGTTGGCGAGGTCGGCGCCCGAGAAACCGGGCGTGCCGCGGGCGATGACCTTGAGGTCGACGTCCGAGGCCAGCGGGGTCTTCTTGGAATGCACCGAGAGGATGCGTTCGCGGCCCAGGATGTCCGGGTTCGGCACCACCACCTGGCGGTCGAAACGGCCCGGGCGCAAGAGCGCCGGGTCCAGCACGTCCGGCCGGTTGGTGGCGGCGATCAGGATCACGCCTTCATTGGCCTCGAAGCCGTCCATCTCGACCAGCAGCTGGTTGAGGGTCTGCTCGCGTTCGTCGTTGCCGCCGCCGAGGCCGGCGCCGCGATGGCGGCCGACCGCGTCGATTTCATCGATGAAGATGATGCAGGGCGCGTTCTTCTTGCCCTGTTCGAACATATCGCGGACGCGGGAGGCGCCCACGCCCACGAACATCTCGACGAAGTCGGAGCCCGAGATGGTGAAGAACGGCACGTTGGCTTCGCCCGCGATGGAGCGCGCGAGCAAGGTCTTGCCGGTACCCGGAGGACCGACCAGCAGCACGCCTTTAGGGATTTTGCCCCCTAAGCGCTGGAACTTCTGCGGGTCGCGCAGGAATTCGACGATCTCTTCCAATTCCTGCTTGGCTTCATCGACCCCGGCAACGTCCTCGAAGGTCACACGGCCCTGCTTTTCGGTGAGCAGCTTGGCGCGCGACTTGCCGAAGCCCATGGCCTTGCCGCCGCCGGACTGCATCTGGCGCATGAAAAAGATCCACACGCCGATCAGCAGCAGCATCGGGAACCAGGAAATGATGATGCTCCAGAACGAGACTTCCCCTTCGGTCTTGGGGACCACCTTGATGGTGACATTGTGCTCGCGGAGCGCCGGCACGACCGAGGCGTCGTCCGGGGAATAAGTGCGGAAATCGCCGCCCGACTTGAAGGTGCCGTTGATGTTGTTGCCCTGGATCGTGACTTCCTGGACCTCGGTGCGTTCGACGGCGGCCATGAAGTCCGAGAAATAGATCTCGCGGCTTGCGCTCCTGGGGGTCGCGCTCTGGAACAGATTGAACAGCGCGACCACGCACACCAGGATGATGGCCCAGAGCATCAAGTTGCGGCTGATATTCAAAGGAGACCCCTATGCGGGTTGTGGTTGTATCACTTCAACGCGAACCCGCGCTCGGCTGGTTCACCCGTTAACGTTAAATAGTGCGCCAAAGGGTTGGTGCAAGCAAAGCGTTTGTGACCTGAAAACCGCGCCGGCTGTCACACCTGTAACAATTCGGCACCAGGTCAGAGGGCGGCGAAATCCTCCACCGGCGATACGCTGGAAGATGTGTTCAGCGCCGGAATACACGCAACATCCGGCGGTTCCAGCCCCCCACGCGCCAGATCGGCGCGCAAATATCCGGCGTGCGGCAGCGCCGCCACCCCGGAAGCGTCGTAAACGGCGGGCAAGCAGCCACGCAGGCGCGCGGGCACATCCGCCAGTTCGGCGGCGGACTCCGCGCCGTCCCAAGCGGCGATTCGGAACGGGCCGCCCGCCACGTCCGACGCCCATTCTAACGGAAGCGTGATCCGGAACCGGCCATCCCACAGCACCGTGTCGCCGGCGCGCGCGATCGCGACATGATCGATGGCGGCGGCTTCGCGGTGGATCAGGAAGCAGTCGGCATCGCGGGAGATGAAACAGCCGTGCAACGTTGAATCGCGCCACGGGCCTCGGCGCATCTGCGCGGCGATGCGGGTCAGGGATTCGAATCGTGGGCCGTAAATCTGGCCGCCGGCGGCGGTGAGAAGTGCGCCGAGGGCGCGTAGCGCGATCTCCTCGGGCGCGGCCGCCCAGGCCGGCAAGCTCACCCGCACCGCGCCGTACTGGTCCCAGGCGGTCGCGGTGGCAAGCAGCTGCTGGGTGGCGTGATCCAGCGCCGCGCGGGCCCTTTGCATATGGGCCACGGTTTCCAGCAGGCGGTCGCGGGAGAAGCCCTCTTCTTCCAGCAGGCGCGCGGCCTGCCGGAAGCGGATGCGCGTCGAGGCGCGGTTCCGGTTGGAAGGGTCTTCGAGCCAAGGTTGGCCGAAACCCCGGCAGACATCGGCCAAATCGGCCTTGGTGTAAGCCAGCAATGGCCGCGCCAGCAGCACGTCGCCCGCCGTGCTGCGCAAGCGCGACATCGGCGCCATGGCGGCCAGGCCGTTGATGCCGCTGCCGCGGGTCAGGCGGATCAGGAAGGTCTCCACCTGGTCGTCGGCGTGATGGGCCAGGAACAAATGGCTGCGGTTCTCGCGCGCGCACCAGGCCGCCGTCAGGCGGTAGCGGGCTTCGCGCGCGGCCTTTTGGGCGCTGCGCACTTTTGAATTTGGCGCGCTCGGTTCGCGCGGCTCCAGAGCGCCCTCTTCCCAGGCCATGGTCACATGCGAAACGCCCAGAGGCCCGAGCCACGCCGCGACTTGCGCCGCCTCTGCGGCCGCTTCGGCGCGCAAGCGGTGATCGACGGTGACGGCGGCGAGATCGGCGCCGTTCACCTTGGCCCACTCCGCCAACAGGCGCAGCAGCGCCATGCTGTCGGCGCCGCCCGAGACCGCCACGGCAATGCGCGCGCCCGCGGCCAGGCCGAACGGCGCCATGGCGGCGGCGAAGGCATCGCCGTCCAGCCGGCCGTGTTCAGCCGCGGAGGTAAGTTCGGCGGACAAGGTTGCTTATTTACACTTGAGCTTGGTGCGCTCGGTCTTGGTGGCGTTCTTCACCTGGTCGGGCGCGGCTGGATATTCCTTGGCGATCAGGCCGAGGGCCTTGCAGGCGCCGTCCGTCTGATTGAGCTTTTCCAGCGCCATGCCGAGCTTGAGCAGGTTGTCGGGCCCCTTGGCGTTCTTGGGATAGGTCTGGTAGCCCTTCATGAACTCGACCGCCGCTTCCTGGTAGTTGGCGCGCACGTAGAAGGTCTCGCCCAGCCAGTACTGGGCATTGCCCGCGAGCTGGTCCTTGGGATTCTTCTCCAGGAACTGGCGCAGCGCCGCTTCGCCGCGGGCGTAGTCGTTGCGCTTCAGGAAATCGAAGGCGTAGTCGTATTGGTCCTTGGCCGAGCCGTTGGGCAGTTTCACGTCCACCGGCAGTGACGCCAGCTGCTGGCCCTGCACCGAGGGGGCCGCGGGCGAAGCGCGCGGCGCGGGCGCCGCCGGCGGGGGAGCCGCGTTGGCTT